>NZ_JARWKW010000014.1:0-146560 GCF_047445855.1 Rhizobium sp. BR 250 | reverse complement strand
CATCACAATGCCCCGCAAACGAACACAACCGCGCGGAAGGCACATCATGACGGAACAGACGGCAAGACTTCGGCTTCCCTACATCCTGCCCTCGCAGGCCCAGAAACACGTCACCCACAACGAAGCCCTGCAAAGGCTGGACGCGATCGTGCAGCTCGTCGTCAGGGCCACCGTCGCGACACCGCCCGAAGATGCAGCGGAAGGAGACTGCTTCCTTCTCTCCGCCGACGCCACCGGCGACTGGGCCGGCAAGGGCGGCAAACTTGCCTTCCGGCAGGATGGCGCATGGCTTTCGATCACGCCGCAGCCCKGCTGGACGGCATGGTTCGCGGCCGAAAGCAGATACCGGGTCCTGCAGGACGGAAACTGGCGTGACTTGCCGCTGCCGGCCAGCGGCCGGCTGGAAAGGCTGGGCATCGGCACGGAGGCAGACGCCGCCAACCGCATGGCGCTCGCCTCCCCCGCCAGCCTCTTCACCCATGGGCCGGAAGACGGCAGCCACCGCATGACGGTCAACAAGGCAGGCAAAACCGATACCGCCTCCCTGCTGTTCCAGTCCGGCTGGAGCGGCCGGGCGGAAATGGGCCTTGCCGGCAGCGACGGTTTTTCGATCAAGACGAGTGCGGATGGCGCCACCTGGCATACGGCGCTTTCATGCAACGGCGATGGCCGGGTCTCGATGCCCAACCGCCCCGTTGCCGTCGCCGGCCTGCCGGCGGGCACGACGAAACCCGCCAACGGCTCGGCGGCGGGTTTTTCCGTGCTCTCCATCGCCGAGGGTGGCTTTGCGCTTGGCGATGTGGTGAGTGGCGGCGGGCGGGAACTCGTCGTTCCGGCCAAGGGCCTTTATCTTGCCGTGCTGTCGCTGGCCGTGGCCTCCTCCTCCGGCCACCGGGCGACACTCGCCGTCAACGGCGCGGCGGTGAATTTCAGCATCGCCGGCAACGCATCCACCGCCGGCGCCACGCAGTCGGCAACGGCCCTTCTTTCCCTCGATGCCGGCGACCGTCTGCGGCTGGCGCATGAGGGAACCGTGGAATTGATACAGGGCAACGGAAAAACATGCCTTTCGCTTGCGGCACTCTGATCCGGACAACCGATGAGCGAGAAAAATTGCGATTTTTGGAAAAATTTTTTCCCGGCAAAATAAGGCGACTCGAACAAATCAGGCGAAACCGTTCAAATTCTTAATAAATTGTCACGACCTGCTTAGGCAATTTTTAAAGGTACCGGGCTAGAGTTCCCGTCATATGGTCTTGAGTTTGTATAGAGTGTCCAATGACCGAAATGATACGCCCACGAGTTAAATATGTCATCGGCCCCGATGGCAGCCCTCTGACGATTGCGGATCTTCCGCCTGCCAATACCCGTCGCTGGGTCATTCGCAGAAAGGCGGAGGTGGTTGCCGCGGTACGCGGAGGACTGCTGAGCCTCGAGGAAGCCTGCGAGCGTTATACGCTTACCGTTGAAGAATTCCTGTCCTGGCAGTCCTCGATCGCCGATCATGGCCTCGCCGGCCTGCGCACCACGCGCATCCAGCAATATCGCCACTAAACCAGTGCGCCGGCGCGGCAACGCGCCCAAACCGAATTTCCAGAACGCCCCGCCGTATCACCGACGGGGCTTTCGGTTTGATTTCGGATTTCCTTCCGCAGAACATGCCCGATACGGCCGGCGATTGTCGCCGGTTTGTGTCCACTGCGTTCGCCATCCCGCTGTTTCAATTCGGATGCAAGCCGTTACAGTGGCGCAAACGAACACGCAGAGAGGCATGCATCATGGATATCAAGACAACCGAAAACGGATCGCACGGCGAATATTCGGCAACCATCGACGGCCACAAGGCGGAGATGACCTATTCGCGCACCTCCCCTTCCCTCATCATCATCGACCATACCGGCGTACCCGATGCGCTGCGCGGCAAGGGCGTCGGCCAGGCGCTCGCCGCACATGCCGTCGATGAAGCCCGCAAGGGCGGCTGGAAGATCATTCCGCTCTGCCCCTTCTTCAAGGCCCAGACCCTGCGCCATGCCGACTGGGCGGATGTTATCCAGGGGTAAGCAGATTTAGGCCGAAACGTGAGAAAACCAGTGTGATCCCGATAGCGACATAATCGCGGGGATCGCCGCCCGTTTCTTCTCCCCGCCGGGGAGAAGGTGGCCCGAAGGGTCGGATGAGGGGGCTTGCTCTCCGAACATCTCGCCCCTTCATCCCGCTGCCGCGACCTTCTCCCCGGCGGGGAGAAGAAACAAACGGCACACGCCCGATCCCTCACGACCGTTCCAAATATCGCGTCATTCATAAATGGGCGTCGATCCTCCCGTCACGCCACCTTCAACGGCGGCGTCCCGGCATGCATGCTCCGGCGCACTTCTTCACGGAATTCGAGCGTATCCTTCGCGCCATGCACCGCAACGGCGTGCTGCACGGCCGCTTCCATAAGCTCCTCCGGAGAATCGGCGGAGATGGCAACGGTGCATCTGCTGTCACTGGGGAATTCACGGCAATCGATATATTGGCGGGCCATTTTTTCCTCCCTGCATTGCCGCCCGCACCCCGCACGGGGCACGTGCGCGTAAAGCCTCCGGCTCACGGTCGGAACCCCCGTAAATTACGCCTTTCCCCGCCCCCGGACAATCGAAATCGGGGTGGCGATCCCGTCGGGAAACACCGGCAGTGCAGCAAAGCGGAAAGGCCGCCCTTACGGAGCGGCCTTTCGAAAAAATGCAAGGCGTCCCGTCATTGAAAGCCGCCTCCTGATCCACCGGCAGCCGTCAATGAGGACGAAATTCGTCAGGTCTTGCGCCGGTCGTCAGGCGCGGGCGCGGATCGCTCCGTCGCGGTTTTCCAGTGCCGCGGCCTTTTCGTATTCGGCCTGCACCTCTTCCAGCGACGCTTCCGCCGCTTCCTGCTGGGCCTTCAGTTCCCGGATGGAAACCTGAAGATTATCCGCCCGCTGGCGCGCGGCCTTGGCGAAGGTCGGATAGGCGAAATGGGTCGGATCGGTAATACCCGACTTGCTTTCTTCCAGCGATATCTGATGCACCAGTTCCTTTGCCATCCGTTCAAACTCGGACATCATCTGCTGCAGCTGGTTAAGCTGCCGGCGTTTTTCGTTGACCTGAAATTCCTTCAGGCGAACCAGGCTGTCACGCGACTTCATACGCAATACTCCATGGATAGCGAGACCCGGATCAAAAAGGCACTATGCCCCCCTGATCGGCCCGTTTAACCCGCCCGTTCAACCGGCCGGGTTAACCCCTTGTGCCGGAATGATTCCTAAAAGTTACCCGACGTTAATAAAAAACCGCCGTCGTTAACCTTTCGTTTACGGGCATCGTTAATGATAACGACGATCATTTAAGGGTCGGTAAATGCCAGGTCCAAAAAAACGGGCCAGACGATGTAAGAGTCGATTGAATCACTTAGCGGGAAATCCTCACGTTAAGCTTCAATTTTGGCGATGGTGGATTCACGTGCAAAAACAGCGAAATGCCTACTTTGCTTAATAAATTCGATACACCTTGCCAAAGGCAATTAGAATTTGTTAACCATTTGGTGGCAGCCTGCAAATCAGGCAACGTCTGGATCCGCATCGCGCGAGGCAATGTTTTACCGGTTCGCGGGCGGCAAAGGGGATAATTATGCGGGTTCTACTTATTGAAGACGACAGCGCGACAGCGCAGAGCATTGAACTGATGCTCAAGTCGGAGAGCTTTAACGTCTACACGACCGACCTCGGTGAGGAAGGCGTGGACCTCGGCAAGCTCTATGATTACGA
Source organism: Rhizobium sp. BR 250 (assembly GCF_047445855.1). Taxonomy (NCBI): domain Bacteria; kingdom Pseudomonadati; phylum Pseudomonadota; class Alphaproteobacteria; order Hyphomicrobiales; family Rhizobiaceae; genus Rhizobium; species Rhizobium sp. BR 250. The sequence continues at coordinate 142,779 of NZ_JARWKW010000014.1, read as the reverse complement.
CATTATTCTTCTCGACCTCAACCTGCCCGACATGTCGGGTTACGAGGTTCTGAGAACGCTTCGCCTCTCCAAGGTCAAGACGCCGATCCTCATCCTGTCCGGCATGGCCGGCATCGAGGACAAGGTTCGGGGCTTGGGCTTTGGCGCCGACGATTACATGACGAAGCCGTTCCACAAGGACGAGCTTGTTGCCCGCATTCACGCAATCGTCCGCCGTTCCAAGGGCCATGCGCAGTCGGTCATCGCCACCGGCGAGCTGATCGTCAATCTCGATGCCAAGACGGTTGAAGTGGGCGGCCAGCGCGTTCACCTGACCGGCAAGGAATATCAGATGCTCGAGCTGCTTTCGCTGCGCAAGGGCACGACGCTGACCAAGGAAATGTTCCTGAACCACCTTTATGGCGGCATGGACGAGCCGGAACTGAAGATCATCGACGTCTTCATCTGCAAGCTGCGCAAAAAGCTCGCAAATGCAGCCGGCGGCGCAAACTACATCGAAACCGTCTGGGGCCGCGGCTATGTTCTGCGCGAGCCGGATGGCGCCACGGAATTCCTCGAAACCGCCTGATCCATTCCGGAACAGGACAGTTTTTAAAAGACCCGCTGGAAACGGCGGGTTTTTTGTTGCGATTTTCTCCCTCATTCCTGTGCCTGTCGCAGGAATGAGGAAGGAAAGGAGCCTGGCCACGCAGCGCAAAAGGACGACGGTACATGAACCACGCCATCCCAACCCTCAAGACCCGCCGCCTGACATTGCGCCCGCTGACCATGGCGGACTTCCCGGCCTATCGGGATTTCATGGCCTCGCCGCGCTCCACCGGCGTCGGCGGCCCCTATGACCTGCCCTCCACCTGGGGCGTGTTCTGCCACGATCTGGCCAACTGGCACTTCTTCGGCCACGGTGCATTGATGATCGAGCTTGGCGAGACGGGCGAATGTATCGGTCAGATCGGCATCAATCACGGCCCGCTCTTTCCCGAAAAGGAGCTGGGCTGGCTGCTTTATGACGGCCATGAAGGGCGCGGTTATGCTGCGGAAGCGGCGGTGGCAATGCGCGACTGGGCTTTTGCGACCCTGAACCTGCCGACACTGGTCAGCTACGTCTCCCCGCAGAACAGCAAATCGGCGGCCGTCGCCGAGCGAATCGGTGGCACGCTTGACGGATCGGCGCTGCGCTCCGACGCTGAAGACCTCGTTTATCGCTACCATCCGGTCAAGACGGTTTGAAAATCGGGACGCTTCGGGACCTCCACGCCCCCCAAAGCATCCCGACCTATCCATCTTAATGCAATTCCACTTTCAGAAAGCCGAGGATTGCCTCGGCGATCTGCGCGTGGATGGCCGCGCGATCCCTGCCGCCGCCATCCCGGCAGACGAAACCTTCGCCCGGCGAAAGCGCCTCGACGATTTTTTCGCCGTTCGGTTTGCAGATCTGCATGAAGCTGAAATGGCTGGCATCCGGTATTTCCCGATAAACAGTCGTCACCTTCGGCAAATTCCGGGCGATATAGTCGGAATCGGCCTTGATGGCGGCAATCTCTTTCGTCTCCACGCAGGCGGCCAGCACCAGAACCGGCACTTCCACACCCCGCAGCGTCTCCGGCAGAAAACCGGCAGCCGGCCCAAGATCGAGCGAGACAACCGCGCGGATGCGAATATCCCGCAAATCCGCCGAAAGGCGCGGATCGGCCCTGCCGTCGCCGACGATGCCGACCTTGCCCAACAGCCGCGGCGCCTTGCATTGCGGCGGCAGCGTCTCGGCCTTGCAATCCTTCAGGGCAAGTTCGGCGCTATACCGCGCGCCCGCCAGTTCCATCGCGGTCCAGCCGCCGAGGGAATGGCCGATCACGGCGATGCGTGCCGCATCGATCCTGCCGGCGAATCGCTCGTCATCGAGCAGCGCGGTCAGCGTTCTGCTGATATCGCGCGGCCGCTCCCACAGGGGAACGATCTCCGTCGCATTCTCTTCGGTGAAGGATTCTCCGCCATGATCCGGCGCGGCCACGACGTAACCTTCCCGCACAAGTTCGCCGGCGATCCAGTTCAGGTTGCGCCAGCTTCCGCCAAAACCGTGCGACAGCAGCACGAGGGGACGGGAACCGGCCAGAAGGGCAGCCTCCGGTTGAACCTCGAGACCGTAAAAGGCTGCATTTTCTCCCACGATCGCGCTTTTGCCCGAGGGCGCGGCCGGATACCACAATGATACGTCAAGCGCCCGCGCACCGGCCCCATCCGGCAGCTCGATCCGTTTAAAGCCAATGGCGCTTCCTGCCATCGCGGCCTGAGCGGTGAAAAAAATGACAATTGCCGCCAGAAGAAGATTGCGCATGAAAAGCTCCAGGAGTTGTTGAGAACCAACCCTTGGCTGAAGCTACCGCCCACCGAGACCTCAAACAGGTTTCAGGAGGTGCCGAAACCTGTTTGAGGTCTCGATGGACAAGGCAGAAGCGCCCTAGACCCCCGTCACCCGTTCGAAAAGCCGCACGGGATTGTCCCGAAATATCGCCTCGCGAAAGGGCCGGAAGCCGAATCGGGCGGCGATGGCGAGCGACGGGGTGTTCAACGGATCAATCATGCAAACGATCCGCCGCGAAATGCCGCTATCGTCGAGCCAGCCGGTTGCCGCCGCCACCGCTTCGGTCGCGACGCCCTTGCCCGCCAGTTGCCCGTCGATTTTCCACATCGCCTCGGGCACGCCGTCGAAATCGGGCCCGTTGCCGCGGCGCATATGGGCAAAGCCCACCTCGCCGACGATGCGCCCCGTGGCAAGCTCTTCCACCACAAAGGGGCCGAAGCCGAAAACGGACCAATGACCGATGAAACGCAGCATGCGGGCGAAGGCCAGTTCCGGATCCAGCGGGGCAATCGACCTGACCCCGTCGATCCGCGGAACATCGGCGCTCCAGAATGCGCAATAAAGCGCTTCATCGGCAATGGCGTGTGGCCGCAGGACAAGGCGAGCGGTGGTCAGACGGGTCATGAACAGGCTCCCAAAAACGAAAAAAAGGCCGGCGCGTCAGCAGACGCGGTCCCGGCCTTTCACAAATTCACATCGGTAATTGCACCGTCACTCGGCAACCGTCTTTGCGGTAAAGACGATGCGGTCTTCATGCACCTTGTATTCCACCGCCATATTTGCCTCTTCGGCCAGAAGCAGCGTGTAATAGGGCTGCACGGAATGGGCGTCGACCGCCTCTTCCAGCCGGCCTTCGTAAATTTCCACGAACTTGGCCGGAACGCGCATCATCCGGCCCTTGACGGTGATTTCGAACCTGGCGTCACCATCGGGATTTTCCAGGAGCACATCCACATTGCCACCGCGCGGGATGGCGCCATAAGCGACGAGGAAGAGGTTGAGCAGAAGTTTGACACGATTCTTCGCAACGATGGCGCGCGGGCCGTTCCAGCTCACTTCCGCCTTCTTTTCGGCGGCGGCGAAATCCTGGGCAGCCTTTTCGGCCTCGCCGGTGTCGATCGATGCGCCGGCCGAGCCGGAAGCGCCGAAAGCAAGGCGGGCGAACTTAAGCCGCACGGATGCGTTAAGGGCGGACGTGCGGATGAGATCGAGCGCATCGTCATCCGTGCCGCCCTCGTCCAGCAGTTCGAGGCCGTTATTGATGGCGCCGACAGGAGAAATAACGTCATGGCACACACGGCTGCACAGAAGAGCCGCCAGATCGGGACCGGACAGCGTGATATTGAGTTTGCTCGTCATAAAATTCTCTCCTGCGCAAGGGAGGCGCGGACGGTGTGGAAATTGTTAAGCCATAATGACACCATATTTGGTAAACCGATTGTTAATAGGATGGTTTCAAAATGCCAAATGCCTTAACAGGCCACACTGGAGCCCCGTGTATCCGTCAGGATGCACGAAACATGCTGTAGAACTTTGACTCTGCGCGGCGGCCCTTGCGAAAACCGATTCGGATTTTCGGGGTTGATGCGCTAACGAACAGACGGACGGACATGACGATGCGCCTTACGAAAACCCGCACCATTGCACGCCTCGGACTGGGAAAGATCATCGCGCTCCTTGCGAGCCTCCTGATGTGGGTCGCACCGGCCGCGGCCCAGAACAGCGATCAATATTCTTTCCAGGAAGTCGTGGATGCAGGCCACGGATTCTTCGGTGAAACCACCGGCGGCCTTGCCAAAGTGGTGGAGCGCGCCTTCCAGCAATACGGTCTTCCGAACGGTTATATTCTCGGCCAGGAAGGCTCCGGCGCCTTTGTTGCCGGCCTCACCTATGGCGAAGGCACGCTTTATACCAAGAATGCCGGCCAGCACCCCGTCTTCTGGCAGGGCCCCTCTCTCGGCCTCGATTATGGCGGCCAGGGCACCCGCGCCATGATGCTGGTCTACAACCTGCCTTCCGTCGACGCGCTTTATCGCCGTTACGGCGGCGTCAGCGGCTCCGCCTTCATCGTCGCCGGTGTGGGCATGACCTATCTGAAAAGCAGCGACGTCACGCTCGCCCCCATCCGCACCGGCATCGGCGCGCGCCTCGGCATCAATGTCGGTTATCTGAAGCTCACCCAGCAGCCGACCTGGAACCCCTTCTGATAAGGCAAGACGGTCGCGGCTTGTTTCTTCTCCCCGCCGGGGAGAAGGTGGCCCGAAGGGTCGGATGAGGGGGCACCCTCTCCGGATTTCGGGACACTCGCCCCCTCATCCCGCTGCCGCGGACTTCTCCCTTTCGGGGAGAAGAAACAGGGGACACCAACACCGCCTCCGTAATTGCCGGGAGACCCCTCCCCATGGTTGCAATAATAGCGTAACGTGCTTTCGCGCCCCTCTTTCCGAATGCGCGCGTATCTGAGTTCCGGAGACTGTCCCGCGTGATCGAATATGCCATTCTCTTCGGATTGGGTTTTCTCACCGCAACCCTGCTGGCCCTGTTGATCGCACCCGCGATCCACCGCCGCGTCGTTGCTTATACGGAAAACCGCCTGCGCGCGACGATGCCCATCAGCCCGCAGGAAGTGCGCGCCCAGAAGGACATGGCCCGCGCGCTTTACGCCGCCGAAAACGCCAAGGTCCGCCAGGAACTGGATACGGAGCGGGAAAAAAACACCTCGCTGCGCCTCGCCAACGAAGCCGCCTCCAGCGATGCCTATCGTCTTGGCGAGCAGAACCGCGGCTTTTCCCTGAAGATCGAGGAGCTGACGCTGGAGATCGGCGAATTGCGCGCCGCCCTCGACGCCAGCGAAGAACGCGCCGGCACGATTTCGGCAAACCTTCTGCAGCAGGAACAGGCCGCCAACGAGCGCGCCAGCCAGATGTCTGACCTAACTGCCCGCCTCACCAACCTGACGCGCGAGCTGGATGATTCGAAAATCACCGCCGCCACCCGCGACCTGGAGGCCGAGCAGGCCAAGCAGAGCGCCACACGTTTCCGCAAGGAAGGCGAGACCGCGACCCGCGAATTGCAGGATGTCGCCGCCCGCAACAAGGAAGCGATGACGGCGGTTGCGCGCGAAAGCCGCAAGGTCACCCGGCTCGAGGAACAGCTCGCCACGCTGATGGCGAAAAATGCCGATCTAGACACGATGCTGACGCTGCGCAATCAAGAAGTCGCCCGCCTGAAGGAACAGCTTGCCGCAACCGGCGGCCGCAGCAACGACATGATCATTCGCCTGCCGAACCCGGCTGTGCCAGTGGAGAAAGCGGTTAGCCCGCCGCAACCGGTAGCAGCCCCGGCGCCCCTAGCTGCACTCGAAACCGCGCCCGTCGTTGCGGAAGAAGCGGCAGAGGCGGTATCCGCAGAAGAGACGCCCGCCCCGCCGTTGGTGGAGCCAGCGGCGCCGGCACCGGAAGGGCTGGAGCAGGAAATCGAGGATATCCGCAATCAGGGAACGGCGCTCACCGAACGCCTGCTGAATGTGCGCGGCACCGGCAATGACGAACCGATCCGCCGCGAAATTGCGAGGATCGCCGCCGAGATGATCGCGCTGACAGCCGCCCGGGAGGGTGAGGCGTCGCCCATTCCGGGGTTGTTGGCCAAGGCCTCCGGTTCGTCAGGGCGGGAGAGCCTTGCGAAGCGGGCCAAGGTGGTGATGGAGAAGCGGAAGGGTTAGGTCTGGAGGGTGTGGCTTACCCCCCTCTGCCCTGCCGGGCAGAGGGGGGTAAGCCACAGCCACCGAAGACCTAAACCCGCCCCATCGCCCCCGCCATCTGATAAAGCGCCAGCCCCGAAGCCGTCCCCGCATTCAAACTATCCAGCTGCGGCGACTGCGCGATCCGCGCCGTGTGAAAACGCGACAGCACCGATTGCGGCAGCCCCTCGCCTTCCGTGCCGATCACCAGCGCCATGCGTTCGGATCGGGGAATGTCGCGTATCTCGGTCTCACCATTCGGCGAAAGGCTCCAGATCGCAAATCCGGCCTCGGAAAGCCGCTCCAGCATGTCCACCGCTCCCCCGCCGCGATGATAGGGAACCGACAGCACCGAACCAACGGAAACCCGCAGCGCCTTGCGATAGAGCGGATCACAGCAGGTCTCGTCCAGAAACACCGCATCGGCATAAAAGGCCGCCGCATTGCGGAACATCGCGCCGAGATTATCGTGGTTGGAAATGCCGCAGCCCACAAGCACCAGAGAAGACGCGGGAAGCGCGCCCGTCATCTGCTCCAGCCCATCATCGCACACCCGGCGGCCGAGTGCCAGAATGCCGCGATGCAGGTGAAAACCGACAATGCCGTCCAGCACCGGCGCTTCGGCCACATAAACGGGAACATCGGCCGGAAAATCAGTAAGAATATCCGCCACGCCGGAAAGCCGGTTACGCAGGATAAGGATGCTTTCCGCCGCAAAGGCCCCGCCCGCTTTATGGGCCGCGGCCAGCATGCGCAGCACCACCGTGCCTTCGGCAATGAAGCGGCCCTGCCGGCCGGTCAGGTCGCGCTCGCGAATGTCGCGAAAGGCGGCGATGCGCGGATCGGCGGGATCCTCGACCGGGATCAGCGCCCGCCCATCCAGCGGGTCATTGCCCTCACTGGCCATCGACCGTCACATCGGCCAGGAATCGGCCGCTGGAAACGTTGAAGACCAGCGCCTTGCGGGTGCCGTTGGCCAACCGGCCGTAAAACAGCATGTCGCCGCCGGAATAGCTGACATTGTCGATCACGAAGCCCTGCGGCAGGCTGGCGGTGACGGCAACCGGTCCGTTGCCGGTGGGAACGGCGAGGTTCGGCGCTTCGCTCTGCGTCTGAACCGCCTTCGACGGCCCCATCGCCTTGTAGACAACAGCACCGAAGACGGCCATAAGGCTGATAAACATCACGGAGCCCGACACGATCTGCAAACGGATCATCTTGCGGCGAACTTTTTCCATGGCCGGATCAAGCGGCTTGTCTTCCTGTTCGTCTTGCTCGATCTGCGTCATCGGGTTCCCTGAAATGCTGATGGATCGGAAAAATAAGAATGAACGACCCCTTTAAACAAGGCGGAGACGCAAGGAAAGTCCTGATTGCCGGGGAACACGCCGAAGGCCGCCTCGATTCCTGGCTGGCCGGCGAAGTGGGCGGCGACTTTTCCCGCAGCCGCCTGAAGGCGCTGATCGAGCAGGGCGCTGTCTCCATCAACGGCAATCCGGTGACGGAGCCGAAAAAGAAGGTGCATCCGAAGGACCGCATCGAGATCGTCATGCCGGAGCCGGAAGACCCCGTTCCACAGGGCGAGGATATTCCGCTCGACGTGGAGTATGAGGACGAAGACCTGATCGTGCTCGTCAAGCCCGCCGGTCTCGTCGTGCATCCGGGCGCCGGCAACTGGACGGGAACTCTGGTCAACGCCCTCATCCATCATTGCGGCGACAGCCTGTCCGGCATTGGCGGCGTCAAGCGTCCGGGCATCGTGCACCGGCTGGACAAGGAAACCTCCGGTGTCATGGTCGTTGCGAAGAACGACAATGCCCACCGCCATCTCGCCGCGCAATTTGCCGACCATGGCCGCACCGGCCCGCTGGAGCGGGCCTACAAGGCCGTCGTCTGGGGCCGCCCGCGCACCCTGCGCGGCACCATCGACGCCGCACTCGGCCGCAGCGCCGACCGCACCAAACGCGCGGTCAAGCATGAGGATTCCGACGACGCCCGCGAGGCGATCACCCATTACGAGGTGATGGAGCGTTATCACGAACGGCCGGATGCGACCTGCCTCGCCTCCATGGTGGAATGCCGGCTGGAAACCGGCCGCACCCACCAGATCCGCGTACACATGGCCCATATCGGCCATCCGCTGATCGGCGATCCCGAATATGGCGCGGCCTTCCGCACCAAGGCGAACCTTCTGGAAGAACCGGCCAAGAGCACCGTTCGCGGCTTTCCGCGCCAGGCGCTGCATGCCTATCTTCTCGCCTTCGAACATCCGCGCACCGGCGAGGTGATGGAGTTCGAAACCGACCTGCCGGATGACATGGAATCACTGATCACGGCATTGCGTGGCTGAAAAACCCGCATGGCGCGGTCAAAAAACTGCGCCATGCATTGTGCCGGAAGCCCCGGATAATAAAAAAAGATTAGCGGATGACGATATTCCGCAGTCGGTCCTTTTTATAGACCGCCCCAATTTCGCTTCAATCGTCTCACCTCCTCGGCGCGCAGGAAATTGAAGATCGTCACTGGCATGACGACGGGATCCATCGCGCATGAATATCGAAGACCGCCGGTTCATATTTCAGCAGTTACGCAGCGTCGAGGGTTATATCGACCCGCCGGATGCGCTTGTCTTCAAGGCGCTGCTGCAGGCACAGGCCAGAGACGGCCTCGAAGGCGGCATGGCGGAAATCGGCGTTTATTACGGCCGCTCCTATTTCCTGCTGCGCAAATTCGCGCAGGGGCACGAGAAGGTGCTGGGTGTCGACCTTTTCGACCTCGACCCGCCGGCGGATGGCAGCCTCGACCAATACGAGCGGCTGATGGAAAACGGCCGGCGGCTGGGTTTTGCGATGGATGAGGACCTCATCATCAAGGGTGACAGCACCCGGCTTGCCCCCACCGACATTACCTCGCGCATCGGCCCGGCGCGCTTCTTCAGCATCGATGGCGGCCACCACCTGCACCATGTGCTGGCGGATGCGAAACTGGCGATGGAAGTGATTGCGCCGCACGGCATCATCGTCTTCGATGATACTTTCAACCCCGCCTGGCCGGAGGTCACGGTCGGCGTCGCCGATTTCCTTCGCACCCATGGCCACAGCCTCGTCTGCTTCGGCATGACGAAATACAAGACCTATGTCTGCCGCCGGGAATTTCACGCCGCCTATGCGGCTGCGATCGCGGCCGATCCCGATTTGCAGGCGCTTGGCCACGGGGAAACGCAATTCCTCGGTTCCACTGTCGTGCGCCTGCATAATCCCATGCGTCGGCGGGTGATGTATGAGCTGATGGTGCGCTCCGGGCTTGCCGGATTTTCGGAACGAATCTACCGTTCGAAAGTTAAACAGGTGAGCGAAGGTGTCACTGGAACATAACGCATGTGTGAACGCAGCGTTCGCTTGAAACGCGGCGGGCGCATACATATCTGTCACATGGGTTCGTGCGGGGTCGGTAACGACCCGCAGCTTACGGCGCGCCTTGGACGAGCGATCGTCGATCCGGAAGGGTGCCGTTCCAGACCATAGATTAAGGGGGTGCTTTATGGCCCGCAATAGTTTGCCTACGATTACAGCCGGCGAAGCCGGTCTCAATAGATATCTCGACGAAATCCGCAAATTTCCGATGCTGGAGCCGCAGGAAGAATACATGCTTGGCAAACGTTATGCCGAGCATGGCGACCGCGACGCAGCGCATAAACTCGTCACCAGCCATCTGCGCCTCGTGGCGAAGATCGCCATGGGTTACCGCGGTTACGGCCTGCCGATCGGCGAAGTCGTGTCCGAAGGCAATGTCGGCCTGATGCAGGCGGTGAAGAAGTTCGATCCGGAACGCGGTTTCCGCCTGGCCACCTATGCCATGTGGTGGATCAAGGCCTCGATCCAGGAATATATCCTGCGCTCCTGGTCGCTGGTGAAGATGGGCACGACCGCCAACCAGAAGCGCCTGTTCTTCAACCTGCGCCGGCTGAAAGGCCGTATCCAGGCGATCGATGACGGCGATCTGAAGCCGGAACACGTCAAGGAAATCGCCACCAAGCTGCAGGTGTCGGAAGAAGAAGTCATCTCGATGAACCGCCGCCTGCATGGCGACGCCTCGCTGAATGCGCCGATCAAGGCCTCCGAAGGCGAATCCGGCCAGTGGCAGGATTGGCTGGTGGATGACCACGACAGCCAGGAAGACGTGCTGATCGAGCAGGACGAGCTGGAAACCCGTCGCCGCATGCTGGCCAAGGCCATGGGTGTGCTGAACGACCGCGAACGCCGCATCTTCGAGGCCCGCAGGCTTGCCGAAGACCCGGTGACGCTGGAAGAGCTTTCTTCCGAGTTCGACATCAGCCGCGAACGCGTGCGCCAGATCGAGGTTCGCGCCTTCGAGAAGGTGCAGGAAGCGGTGCAGAAGGAAGCGCTCGAAGCTGCGCGCGCCTTGCGCGTGGTGGATGCGTAAGGCAGCGCGCTCTTGACGCCAATGCGCTGACCATGAATCATCCTCGGCCTTCGGCCGGGGATTTTTTGTTTGTAAAAGGCGGGCGATGGGAAATGGTCTGCCTCTGAGACCCGCGATTGTGCTGGAGGAAAAGCGGTAGGGAGAATATCCGCGCTTCGGAGTATGCGGCTTACCCCCCTCTGCCCTGCCGGGCATCTCCCCCACAAGGAGGGAGATTGGCAAGACGCGCCCGCGTTGCGCTATCTCGACTGTCAAGAAAGGCGAAACCTTGCCGCGAGTCGATCTCCCCACCTGTGGGGGAGATGCCCGGCAGGGCAGAGGGGGGTGAGCCACACTCACCAACTTCCCCAAAACCCATCACCCGACAAAGCAAAGACACCGCCGCAGCCATTCCATAAGCACGTCGCCCGTTGCCTTATAACAAAAGGGCGGCCCTGAGCCGCCCTTAAATCATCACTGCCCCGTCGCCGGCGTTGCCGCCGCCCATTCGCTGAGCGCCTTGTCGAAGGCGGCGATGCCGTCATTGCCCTTTTGCAGAGTCAAGAGCGCACGCCGGCCGTTGCGGTAGGACACCGGAATGTCGATCCAGTTGCGGCTCTTCAGAAGCTCCAGATTGGTCTTCATCGCATCCGGGAAGTCGTTGAGCGCGATCATGTGGAAATCGTCGGTGATCTTGGCGGGAACCGCGATCAGCGCGTTGCCGCGATCCTGCTCGGTGCTCTTCATCGCGATGCGCTGGACGCTGTCGATGGCGCCGCCTTCGAAACCGGGCGAAACCGAGAAGACGATCTCGATCAGATGGCTCGCCGGCAGCGACGGATCGGTGTTGCGCTTGAAGGTGATAAGCGCGCTGAGGCCACGGCCGGGAACGGTGATCTGACCCTGTACGGTGGGCGAAGGTTTGCCTTCCGCGTCATTTTCCTGCTGCAGCGACCAGGACACGCTGCCCTGAATGGCGGTCGGAACCGTCTGACCCAGCACTTCCTCGTAAAGGAACATGCGGTCGCCGGCGGCGGCGGCAGGCTGCTGCGCCGGCGGCGTGCCGGCGGGGGGCGTTCCGGTCGGTGCACCCGCATTGTTGGCAGGTGCTTCGCCCGCAGGCGGCGGCGCGACATTCTGCTCATAGACAGACTGGCCTTCAGCCGTCACGGGCTGGCCGTTCGCGCCGGCGGCAGGTCCCTCGTCACGCTCGGTGCCGTCGGCCATAAGCCGCTGGGTAAACTTGGTGCCGGTGACGGAACCATCATCGCCATGCGACTGGGTCTGGTGATTGTTGGGCGTGGCCGGCTGTTGCTGGCCGGTAGTGGCCGGCGGCTGCTGGGTTGCCGGCGGCGTCGATGGCTGCGTCTGCGCCGTATCTGCCGGGGGCGTCTGGCCATTGCCGCCATTCTGCGCGGAACTGACCAGACCGCCGACCATATCGTTCAGCGCATCGCGGTTCATCCACACGGCATAACCGCCGCCCGCGAGCAGCGCCACGCCGGCAAGGGCGAGCACGACCGAGGCATAGTTACGGCGCGGCTTCTTCTTGACCATATAGGCGGGCGTTGCCGCCGCGGCACCAATGCCCGGCGTTTCATCCGAAACCGGCCGGTTGGACGAGGAAGCGCCGTCATAACCGATCAGCTCGTCCAGATCGTCCCAGGGCGTGCGTTCCTTATTGTCCTTGGCACCCGCCTGCTCGCCGAAGGAATCGTTATCCGCACGCGGCAGCGCCGGCGCATCCTTGGCGGGAATGGCAATATCCGCATCCTGGAAATAGGACGAGAAATCCTCGACGACAGCCGCCTTTTTCGGGGCTGGCTCTTCTACCTGGTGGTGCTCGTCAAAATCGTGCCGGCCACCAAAGGCCGGCGCGTGTTCCACGGCGGCAGGGCCGAAACGGTTGTCCGTCTCGTGTCTTTCCGGCTCGAAACCGACGTCCGGCTCCTGATAATGATGCGCGGCATAACCGGCAACGACCGGGCGTTCGCCGGTCTCGTTGCGAATATCCTCATAGTCGGCGTCGGCCGGGCGCACATCCTCGTCCTGCGCTTCCTCGAGCTTGCGCCAATCGTCCTCGTCCACCGGCTGCGCCCAATGGGAAGGAACGGAATCATCGGCAGGGCCAAGCGCCGCTTCAGGTTCTACGCGATCTTCCTGCGGCTCGTGGGCCGGCTCTTCATCCGTGCGGGTGAAATAGGTGCCGGCATCCTCATCGGATGCGGGAACATGGGCCGGTGCGGCATGAACCGGCTCCGGCGTGTCATAAAGCTCTTCCGGCTCGCGCTCCCCATAATGCCGATCCTCTTCGGAAGCGTGGGCATCATGGCGGGGCTCGTCGTGATGGGCGGGTTCTTCGTCAGCCGGCTCCGGCTGTGTCTCGGCCGATGCTGGTTCTTCATAAACCGGCTTGTGCTGAACCTCTTCACGATGGGCAAGCTGTTCGGGCTCGGCTTCGGCGGGATGGGCCGCCGCTTCATCGACGGCATCCTCATGTTCATGGAATGCCGCCGCCTCTTCGGCCGCCGGCGAGAGAACATCATCATCCTCGAGCGCGGGAAGCGCCTCGGCATATTCGCTGTCCACCTCGGCAATGGCGGCGTCCAGCTTGGCGATCTGCCGGCGCAACAATTCTTCCGGCGGACGTGGCTTCATATTCTCGAGTTGGCGCACAACCGCACTGCGCGCCTTGTCGTAAACCTTCGCCCGGTTTTCGGGAGTATTGTTCGCCAAGCCATCCACGGCCTTGCGAATGACTGCTACAAAATCCGCCATAAGCACTTTCTCGTCGTGACCGGCGACGTACCGGCCCGATATGGTTTATGAATCTAGATCGCCGAGGACATTAATCCTCAAACGGATCAGTCACAAGTATGGTGTCGTCACGCTCCGGACTTGTCGACAGAAGCGCGACAGGCGCCCCGATCAATTCCTCGACCTGACGGACATATTTGATTGCCTGAGCAGGCAAATCCGCCCATTTTCGGGCACCGACGGTAGATTCCTTCCAGCCTTCCAGCGTGATGTAGATCGGCTCGACGCGCGCCTGCGCGCCCTGGCTTGCCGGAAGATGGTCGATTTCCTGCCCGTCAAGCTTGTAGCCGACGCAGATTTTCAGCTCGTCGAGGCCATCCAGCACGTCGAGCTTGGTGAGCGCGATACCCGTAATGCCGTTGGTGGCGACCGACTGGCGCACCAGTGCCGCATCGAACCAGCCGCAGCGGCGCTTGCGGCCGGTGACGGTGCCGAATTCATGACCCTTTTCGCCCAGGAACTGGCCGATCTCGTCATTGAGTTCCGTCGGGAACGGGCCTTCGCCAACGCGGGTGGTGTAAGCCTTGGTGATGCCGAGAATGTAACCCAGCGAACCCGGACCCATGCCCGAACCGGCAGCGGCCTGGCCGGCAACCGTGTTGGACGAGGTCACGTAAGGGTAGGTGCCGTGGTCGATATCGAGCAGCGAGCCCTGAGCGCCTTCAAACAGGATGCGCGCGCCGGCGCGACGCTTCTTGTCGAGCAGCAGCCAGACGGTTTCACTGAAGGGCAGGATGCGCTCGGCAACCGACGACAGCTCTTCCATGATCGTTTCATGCGCAACTTCGGCCGCGCCGAAACCGCGACGAAGCGCATTATGATGGGTGAGGATACGGTCGACCTTGGCGGAAAGCGCCTCCATGTCGGCCAGATCCATGACGCGGATGGCGCGGCGGCCAACCTTGTCTTCGTAAGCCGGGCCGATGCCGCGGCGGGTGGTGCCGATCTTGGTGCCGCTGTTGGAGGCGGCGTCTTCGCGCATGCCGTCCAGTTCACGGTGCAGCGAAAGAATGAGGGTGGCATTGTCGGCGATGCGCAGGTTTTCCGGGGTAACCTTCACGCCCTGCGCTTCCAGACGGCCGATTTCGGCAATCAGCGCATGCGGATCGACCACGACGCCATTGCCGATGACGGCAAGCTTGCCGGGACGCACGACGCCAGACGGCAGAAGCGAAAGCTTGTAGCTGATGCCATCGATGACAAGCGTATGGCCGGCATTGTGGCCGCCCTGATACCGCACGACGACATCTGCCCGCTCGGACAGCCAGTCGACAATCTTGCCTTTGCCTTCGTCGCCCCACTGCGAGCCGACCACCACAACATTCGTCATTTCTTGCTTTCCTGCTCATGGCGCTTACGCGCCCGATAACCCGATGGGAAACCCAAACCCGCGAATGTATACTGTGTTGTTTTACGGAAAGCGACCCTGTTTCTTATGGAGAATTTTGCTTTTTCCGTGACAAGGCGCGGATTTCCCGCATTATCTCGCCCCGTGGGGGCCAAGCGCGGGCGCAAGGCCGCCGCTCACCCCTCTCCGTTTTCCCGCCCCCGTGAAGAAGCGAAACATCAGCGTGCCTTCGAAAGCCTATATCGCCCTCATCATCGCCACACTCTGCTGGGGCGGCAACACCGTTGCCGGCAAGCTCGCCGTCGGCCACATCAGCCCCATGGCCTTCACCTTCCTGCGCTGGGTTTTCGCCGTCGCCATCATCTTCGCCATTTCCGTTCCGCAGCTCATCCGCGACTGGCCGGTGGTGAAACAGCGCCTGCCCTATTTCCTCGTGCTCGGCAGTGTCGGTTATACGGCCTTTAACGTATTTCTTTACACGGCGCTGCAGCACACCTCGGCCATCAATGCCGCCGTCATCCAGGCCGGCATTCCCATGGTCATCTTCGTCCTGAACTTCATCCTGTTTCGCACCCGCGTGCTGTTCGGCCAGATCGCCGGTTTCTGCCTCACCATCGCC
Source organism: Rhizobium sp. BR 250 (assembly GCF_047445855.1). Classification (NCBI taxonomy): domain Bacteria; kingdom Pseudomonadati; phylum Pseudomonadota; class Alphaproteobacteria; order Hyphomicrobiales; family Rhizobiaceae; genus Rhizobium; species Rhizobium sp. BR 250. The sequence continues at coordinate 127,478 of NZ_JARWKW010000014.1, read as the reverse complement.
GGCGTGGCGCTGCTTGCCTCGCATGGCGATCCGGTCTCGCTGCTGCAGCTGGAAATGAATGTGGGCGATGCCATCATGCTGCTCGCCGTTTTGGTCTATGCCATCTACACCGTCATCCTGCGCTGGAAACCCGCGGTCGACTGGCGCACGCTGATGGCGATCCCCGCCTTTTTCGCCCTTCTCACCTCGGTACCGCTGGTCTTCTGGGAAATGTCGCGCAACAGCGTCGTCTGGCCGGATCAGAAGGGTTGGGTGCTGGTGGTCTATGCCGGTATCTTTGCCTCGCTCATCGCGCAGATCCTCTACATCAAGGGCGTGGAGCAGATCGGCGCCAACCGCGCCGGCCTCTTCATCAACCTCGTGCCGGTCTTCGGTACGCTGCTTTCCGTCTTCGTGCTCAGCGAAACCCTGCACACCTATCAGATCGCAGCACTCTTCATGGCGCTTGCCGGCATTGCCGTGGCGGAACGAAAAAAATCGCCGGCTTCCTGAACCAACAGGGTCAGGAAAACCGGCGCAGTCTGGCAGGCATGAAAGAGTGGAGCATCGGATCGAAAAGTCTTTCCGATGTTCAAGCAGAAAGGTCAGAGTGCGGTTTCGCGGCTGGCCGGAGAAAAGACGGCATTGCCAAGGACGATATCGCCCTTGGCGGTGGTGACGATCAGTACTTTTTCGAGCGATCCGTCATCCTTCAGTGCAAAGGCAAGCCGCAGCGCGTTGGAAGACCAGCCGGCACCGGCAAGGGCCGTGCGCTTGATCGCGGCGCAATCACCACAATCCCCGAGGCTCACGGAAGGCGTTGCCGGAAGATCGGTCGCAAAACCGGAGACATAATCATCGAGCGCACCCATGGTGGCGTTCACATCACGGTTGACGCGCAGCAGTTCGTCACGGCGCTCGGCCGTCAGCGGCGCGGCAATGGTGGAGACGCACTGGCCGGCGGCAAGCACGCAGCCATCAAAACCGCCGGGTGCGGAAATGCCGATAGCGGCGACGGCGGATTTTTCGACGGCGGCAAATCCACGGGCAAAACCGGCAGCACCGGCCGCATCGGCATGGGTGGACATGGAAGCAATGGCAATTCCGCAGATGGCGGCAGCAATAATCTTCTTCAGCATTTCATACCCCGTTTGCGATCCGCCGGCTTGTGCCGGTCTCGATTTCGTTTCAAGGGCGCCTCTTTCAAAGGCCGCTCCCTGTCTGTGATCCCACAATGGCACAGCACTGTTTTCAGCCGCTTTAAGCCGATTGCTACAATTTTATCGGTTTTCATTTTTGAACAGCGGATGCTTTTTTTCGAATATGCGCGAGCACCGTCGCCACGGATTCCGGGACCACGCTGGAAAGGATAAAGGGGCCGCATCGCTGCGGGGGTATCGGATGGTATTGCGAGGTTTTGCAGACGATGCGGCCCCGGCTCCAACATTTCAGCCCATGACGCACCCGCCAAACCGGTTCCTGTTTGAAGGGTGGACATATGCCGGCCGCCTCAACCGTGACATCGGGAAACTCCCCGGTTTCGGCCGCCTGCTCCGCCCATCTTGCGCCGCGCGCACGCTCGATGACCGGGATGGCGCCAATATAGCCGGACCAGCGGAACCGTGGACGCGCGGGGATGAATGCATCTTGAAAAAGGCGCTCGAGAGGCGGTTTCGCCCCATCCCGGACACAGGAATTTTCATGGGGTTAACACCCGCCTGATCGGCGGCATTTGAATTAACCTTGTCTTAAAACCCGACGTTAATGGTTAGCAATTTAAGAATAGCGGAACGAAAGGGTTCCGTTATGCGTGGCGTATCTGCCGTTGTTTTCCTGATGTTCGTTCTCGCCGGCTGCGCCACCGCACCGTCGCAGGTGACCAATGCCTGTGCGATCTTCGAGCAGCGGAACGGCATCTTCAATAACTGGCGGCGCGACGCGAAAGCCGCCGAGCGCGAATTCGGCGTGCCCGTGCCCGTCATGATGGCGACGATCTACACCGAATCCGCCTTCCGGCCCTATGCTCGCCCGCCACGCACCAAGCTTTTGGGCTTCATTCCATGGACACGGCAGTCGACGGCTTATGGTTATGCACAGGCGCTTGATGGCACCTGGGAGGTCTACAAGCGCGAAACCGGCCGCTGGTCGGCAAGCCGCACCGATTTCACCGATGCCATCCATTTCGTCGGCTGGTACCATGCCAAGAGCCGACGCGAAAACGGCATCGCACTGAACGACCCCTATAATCTCTACCTCGCTTATTATTCCGGCCATGGCGGTTATGCGAAGGGCAGCTGGCGCAACAATTCCGCCGTCCAGAAGGCCGCCCGCCGCTCCGCCAACATGGCGCTGCGTTACGAGGCCCAGTTGCAGCAATGCGGGTATCGCTGAGGCGGCGGCAGCAGGATCATTTTGTCTGGATGCGACGTGAAAAGGCGGATCACCTACCCTCACCGCCACCCCGGACTTGATCCGGGGTCCAGCACGATCATGTCCTTGATCGCAAGAGACTCCGCCACGGCGCAGACGCGCCATGGCTGGATGCCGGATCAAGTCCGGCATGACGGCGAGGAATGAGGCCAGGCAGAAAGCTACTCCCCGTAAGCCGCCAGAAAACCCCTGACCGCATCGATCTCGCCGGAACGGATTTCATGCCCGCCCGGATGCCACACGGTTTCCACCGTGCCGCCCTGCTCCTTCAGGCTTGCTTCCAGCGCATTGGTCAAAGGTACCGGGCAGATCGGATCGCGCTCGCCCGCCGTGATGAGCACGCGGCGAGTGGGTTTCGCCGGGGAAATCTTCGGCGTAAACGGGATGAGCGGATGCATCAGCACCGCCGCATCAAAAAGCTCCGGCTGTTCGATCAGCACATTGGCGAGAATATTCGCACCATTGGAAAAGCCGAGGCCGATGACGGGCCCGGCCTGATAATGCTCCCGGTTCGCCTTGATGAAATCGGCCATCTTGACGGTTGCCCGCTCAAGATCGGCCATGTCGTAAACGCCCTCGCCCGTGCGCCGGAAGAACCGCGCCGCGCCATGTTCGGAGACATCGCCGACCGGCGAGACAATCGTGGCCTGTGGCAGAAGGCGGGCGCCGAAATCGAAGAACTGGTTCTCATCGCCGCCGGTGCCGTGCAGCAGAACGAAAAGCGGTGCGCCCGCAGCACCGGCGCGGGATTTGTGGAAATAGCTATCCTTGGTCATGGGAGTATCCTTTCTGGAAGAAAGAGGTTCAGCGGCTTCTGCAAGGTCTCTTCGGCCAAGCAGAGCAGTCAAATAAAGCGAACGGGCACGGCTTGTTTCTTCTCCCCGCCGGGGAGAAGTCCGCGGTAGCGGGATGAGGGGGCAAGGGTGCGGTCTATCGTGAGCGTTGCCCCCTCATCCGACCCTTCGGGCCACCTTCTCCCCAAACGGGGAGAAGAAATACGTGGCAATGTCCTGCCAAACGCTATCGAGGAGTTAAGCCTTTTTCTCATCCCCAAGCGGTTCCAGATGCTCCTCCAGCACGGAGCGCAGATGCGCGTGCTGGGTCGGCAGCTTCAGGGCCTCGCCGAGATGGGCCGTATCCTCGTCGCGGTCGAAACCGGGCTCGTTGGTGGCCACCTCGAACAGCACGCCGCCGGGGGTGCGGAAATAGATCGCCCAGAAATAATCGCGGTCAATGACCGGCGTCACCTGGTAACCCGTATCCATCAGCGCCTTGCGCACTTCCAGCTGCTTTTCGCGGTTTTCGACCGCAAAAGCGATGTGGTGCACGGAACCGGCACCCAGCTTCGCGCCGGAGATGTTCGGCATGGTTTCGATATCGATGACATCCGCGCCGTTACCGCCAGGCATACCGAGACGCAGCACGCCGTCCTGACGATCCACTTCCTGGTAACCCATGAATTTCAAGAGTTCGGCGGTCGCGCCTTCGTCGCGAAGCCGCAGCGAAGCACCCTGGAAACCATGGATCGCCTGATCCGCGCCGACGCCATTACCGGTCCATTGCGCACGGTTGTCGTCCCTGACCTCGACCAGCGCGAAACCGTCGCCATCAGGGCCGGCAAAATGCAGGCGCCTGTTGCCAAAAGCTTCGTCCGATTTCAGGCCATCGACACCGGCCCTGGAAAGACGATCCTGCCAGTAGCCGAGCGATCCTTCCGGAACGGAAAACAGCGTCGTGCCCACCTCGCCGGTGCCGGGGCGGCCGCGGGCGATATGCGGGAACGGGAAATAGGTCATGACGGAGCCGGGTGTGCCGACTTCATCGCCATAATAAAGGTGATAGACATCCGGCGCGTCGAAATTGACCGTCTTCTTCACCCGGCGCAGGCCGAGTGTGTCGGTGAAAAAGCTGTTGTTCTGGCGCGCACTCGCCGCCATCGACGTGACGTGGTGCAGGCCCTTGATCTGGTTGAGCATGATAAACCCCTTTTGCCTGGCGGGCCTCCCATTGGGGCCTGCCCTGTTCATGGCGTAAAGATGGGGCAAGGGGCGCGTTGCGAATAGACCGGGCAACAGGAACGGATTGTTCTTGAATCGTGAACGATAAAGATCACTGTTCAATCAGCCCGGCGAAGCCACCTCAATCGTCGGCAGCACCCATGGTCCAGTAACCGACGGCGCGCAGCGATGCTTTCGGAAAGGCAAGCTCGTCGGTCAGGAAGGATTTCGCCGCCCTCGCCTCGGATTTTTCACAGGCGACGAAGACATGCAGGCCCTCGTGATCCGCATTCCACGAATGATCGCGCAGCGCCTTTTCGATGAGGCCGGAGGTGCCGGCGGGCTTGCCGCGGCGATAAAGCCATGTCCATTCCACATCCGCCGCCGAAACGATCTCCTGCCGCTCGGCCTCGTCGTCGATTTCGGCATAAACGCTGAGCTTCTTGCCTGCCGGCATTTCGGCGGCCATGCGCAGCATCACCGGCAACGCCGTCTCGTCGCCGGCGAAGACATAACGGTCCGCTTCCGGGCAGGTGCCGCTGGGGCCGATGATGCCGAGAACATCACCCGGCTTCGCCGTCGCACCGAAGGTGGCGCCGGGCATATGGTCGCCCTCATGCATGACGAAATCGATATCCACCTCGCCCCGGCCCATGTCGCCGGACCGGATGGTGTAAACGCGCCGCATCAGAAGGTCATCGCCCGCCGGCCAGATGATCGCGCCGGTGGGTGCGAGATAGGGCCAGACCGGCGCGCGGGCCTGATCCGGCACCAGGAGCAGACGCACATGCATGCCACCGGTCAGCAGCCTCTCGATGCCGCTTTCGACCGATACGACCAGCCGGCGCATATGGGGCGTGAGGTTATAGGCGCGGGCGACCTTGCCGCGGAAAAGATTGGGCAGCTCGCGCTGCTCCGCGCCATGGCCGCTCCAGCGGAAATCCAGCCCCGTCGCGCCGGAAAACTCGGCAATATGCTCGGCCACCATGGCCTTGACCGATGTCAATATATGTTCGGAAACGCAGTTGACCCGCGCGGCAAAACGGCCACCCTCAGCGCTGAAGCTGCCATGGCCATATTCCGTCGTGAACCGCACCGTAGCACCTTCGCGCTCCATCTCCATATGCTCGGAAAAATGCTCCTGAAAAGCATCGACGACCGACAGCGGATCGGGCAGCGAGACGGAGGTTTCGGCAGACAGGAGAGACACGGGCATAATCCTTCACTTTGCAGTCCGGTTATCTTTAATCCTGACAACTGCAAAGCGCAAAGATATTTATGAGTATCTAGAGAAGGTTTTTGTCGCTTCCCGCCGTTTCCGGCAATTGCCAGTCGATAGGCTGGCGGCCATGGGAAACGAGAAAGGCATTGGCCTTGGAGAAATGGCCATTCCCGAAAAAGCCGTTATGGGCCGAGAGCGGTGAAGGGTGCGGCGAGCGCAGCACGAGGTGCTTGCGTTGATCCACGAAGGCCGCCTTCTTCTGGGCATAGGAACCCCAGAGCAGGAAGACGACGTGGTCGCACTCGTCGTTGACGGCACGGATGACGGCGTCGGTGAATTTTTCCCAGCCCTGCCCCTGATGCGAGGCAGCGCGGGACTCTTCCACCGTCAGCACGCTGTTGAGCAGCAGCACGCCCTGTTTCGCCCAGCTTTCCAGAAAACCGTGACTGACCGGGCGAATCCCGAGATCGGCCTGCAGTTCCTTGTAGATATTGACGAGCGAGGGCGGAATGCGCACGCCGGGCTGCACCGAAAAGCAGAGCCCATGCGCCTGGCCAAGCCCATGATAGGGATCCTGGCCCAGAATGACGACCTTGACCTCATCGAGAGGTGTCAGATCGAGAGCGCGGAAATACTCCGCGCCCTTCGGAAAGATACGCTTGCCAGCGGTCTTTTCGGCAAGCAGGAACTCTTTCAGCTTGAGCATATAGGGGCTGGCGAATTCGCCTGAGAGAACGTGCTTCCAGCTGTCTTCGAGTTTGACGCCTGCCTCTGCCATGCCCGCCTCCATCAGAGCTTATTTGAACCGGTTGCCGCGCTGCAGCACTTCGATCTTGTAACCATCCGGATCGCAGATGAAAAAGTATTTTGCGAAAGGCTGGCCCTTATAATCGGCTTCGATGATCTTGCCGGGAGAAAGCCCGATCTCGATGAAACGCTGATGTTCGGCGTCCACGTCAGCAACACTGACGGCGAGATGGCCATAACCGTCGCCCAGCGCATAGGGTACTTCGCGACCGCGGTTGACGGTCAGTTCCAGCTCGAAATCGCCCTCGGCATTGCTGAGATAGATCAGCGTGAAATTCTCGAACTCGGCGCGTTCCGCGACCTCAAGCCCGAAAGCCTGTTTGTAAAATTCCACCGAACGCTTTTCGTCCAGCACCCGGACCATCGAGTGGATCAGCTTGGCCATGGTGTTTCCTTCTTCTTCCTGTTGACGGCCCGGTTATGCTCCGGGCATCGCGGCCCAAGGGGATAAAGACAGTGCGCCGCGCTTTCAACCCTAAAGGCACCCGGCGGCAAAGCGTAACGGCCCGATCACGGCAAATGTGATGGCAAAAACCCCCGATTTTCCGGTGCGGCCGGACCTGCGGCAACGGGACCACATCGATTTGGCGCCGCCGCTCTATCCTGAGTGCTGAACTCATGATACCGGCTAGGCATGCGCCTTTTATACCTCTGTCTTGGCTGGCTGATGGTCGCGACCGGCATTGTCGGCGCGTTTCTTCCCGTTTTGCCCACCACGCCCTTCCTGCTTCTGGCGCTCTGGTGTTTTTCCCGCTCCTCACCGAAGCTCGAGGCATGGCTTCTCGCCCATCCGAGATTCGGGCCCTCGCTTCACCGCTGGCGCGAGCGCGGCGCAATCGCCCGCAATGCCAAAATCGCGGCACTTTCCGCCATGACGGTGAGTTATGCCGCCTTCTGGTTTCTGAGCGAGCCGCCGCCGCTGCGGGCGGCAATCGTTGCCGCCGTCATGCTTGGCTCCGCGCTCTTCATCGCCACACGGCCGGAAAGCTGAAGACGGGCTCTGCTAACGGTGCCGCGATTGCGGCAGCACATAGGGGATATGCCGCGCCGGCAACCGACCAACGACGCCGCCAATGCCATAAACCCGCGCGATCGTTTCGTCGCTGATCGTTTCCAGCGAAGGGCCGCTCGCCGTCACCCGGCCGCCATGCATGACGATAAGTTGATCCGCAAATTCCGCTGCCAGGTTGAGATCGTGCAGGATGGCGAGCACCAACCCGCCACCGCTTGCAAAATCGCGCGCCGTTTCCAGCACGGAAATCTGGTGGCCGATATCGAGGCTGGCCGTCGGTTCATCGAGGAAGAGAGCCCGTGCCTCGCCATTTTCCAACGGGTTCGGCACCTGCGCCAGCGCCCGGGCAAACTGCACCCGCTGCTGCTCGCCGCCGGACAGCATATTGTAGGACCGCTGCTCGAAACCACGCAGACCGGCCCGGGCAAGCGCCCGGCGGGCCTGTTCCTCCGGCGCGCGCGAGCCCTGCGCCACCGCCCCCATGCGTACGATCTCCAGCGCGGTGAAAGGAAAGGCAAGCTGGGTATTCTGCGGCAGCACGGCACGCAGGCGGGCAAGCTGCACCGGCGTGAATTGCGGCAGGGCGACATTATTATAGGTCACCGAGCCCTCCTCGGCGCGCATCTCGCCCGAGAGAACCTTCATCAGCGTGGATTTACCGGCACCGTTCGGGCCGATGATGACATTGACCCGGCCCGGCTTCAGATCGACGTTGACGGCATCGAGCAGGCGGCGGCCGGAGCGGATGAGGGTAAGGTTTTCAGCCCGGATCATGGCATGTTCCGCATGGAAAATCCGCCACGGCCAAGCAGCAGGAACAGGAAGACGGGCGCGCCGATGAGCGCCGTGACGACGCCGATCGGCAATTCCGCCGGCGCCGCCACCGTGCGGGCGAAACAGTCGGCAAGAAGCAGAAGCGCTGCACCGCCAAGCGCCGAGGCCGGCAGCAGGAAACGATGTGACGGGCCGATGGCGAGGCGCAAAAGATGCGGCACGACGATGCCGACAAAACCGATGGAACCGGCCGCGGCCACGCTTGCCCCGCAGGCGGCGGCGACCGTCAGAATGACGACCCGCTTCAGCCGCTGTACCGGAATGCCCATGTGAAAGGCAGCCGCATCCCCCAGGATCAGCGCATCCAGCCCACGGGCGACAAAGGGAATGATGGCAAGCACGACGATGATGAATGGCAGGGTGGCGAGCACCTTGGCCGGCGTTGCCCCGCCCAGCGAACCGAGCGACCAGAAGGTGATGTCGCGCAGCGCCCGGTCATCAGCCACGAAGATCATCAGCCCGGTCAGCGCGCCACTGATGGCGGCCACTGCGATGCCCGCCAGAATGAGCGTGGTGGTGGAGGTCGCACCGTCCTTGGTGGCGATCAGGTAAAGCACCCAGACGTTCAGCAGCCCGCCGAAAAATGCCATCAGCGGCAGGAAATGCGGGCCGAAAAACACGGCAACCGTCGCAAGCGCGCCTTCCCCGAGCGAAATGGCCGCCACCGCAAACAGCGCGGCACCCGAGGTGACACCGACAATGCCGGGATCAGCCAGCGGATTGCGGAAAAGGCCCTGCATCATCGCGCCCGAGACGCCAAGCCCCGCGCCGATCAACATGCCGAGCGCCGTGCGCGGCAGACGCACGGCTTCGAGAATGACCCTGTCGCGCGCATCGAGCTGATCCGCACCACCGGTGAGATAGGCAAAGAGTTCGGATATGCCGACGCCCGTGGGGCCGCTGACAAGCGATACGCCGCAGGCAAACAGCAGGATGCCGACGAGCACGGCAAGGGTGACGACCCCCTGACGGGATCTGTCGCCCGCAACCCCGCCCCCGGCGGAACTCAAGACGGCAAGGCTCACGGCTTCACCACGTCAGGGTACAGCTTGTGCGCCAGCTCGCGGCCGGCGGCCGGTGTGCGCGGGCCGAAACCGATGAGATAAAGCCCGTCCATACTGATGAGGGCCTTGCTGGCAGCGGCCGGTGTGGACTGGAAGGCCGGCAGCGCGAAAATCTCTGCCGCCTTGGCGGCATGGTCGCCGCGCGCCATGGTCAGCACCACATCGGGTGCTGCGGCGATGACCGCCTCATCCGTCAGCGGCTTGTAACCGTTGATTTCCTCGGCCGCATTGATGCCGCCGGCCATTTCGATGATCGCCGCCGCCTCGGTATCCTTGCCCGCCGCCATCACGCGACCACCGGCACTGGAGAGCACGAAGAGCACCCGCTTTTTGCCCTTTTCCGGCACCGCGGCGACATCCTTGGCAAGCGCGTCGAGCCCGGCTTTGGTTTCGGTAGCCAGCGCCCTGGCCTTGTCGGAAAGACCCACGGCCGCACCGACGTCCTCGATTTTCTTCGGAATGGCATCACCGCTCGGCGGCGTATCGACGGTGACGAAAGGCACCGCGCTCGCCTTCAGAATGGCGATGACATCCGCCGGGCCGGAGCCGTCTTCGGAAAGAATGAGATCGGGCTTCTGCGACAGGATGCCTTCCGAAGAGAGCGCCCGCATGTAACCGATATCAGGCTTGGCGAGCGCGTCAGCCGGGTAGGTGCTGGTGCTGTCGCGCGCCACGATACGGTCTTGCGCACCCAGCGCATAAAGGATTTCCGTCACCGTTCCGCCCACCGCAACGATGCGTTTCGCCTCTGGATTACCCTTGTCGGAAGCCATGGCGGCCGGCGCGGCAAAGGCGATTGCGGCGGGCACGAGGGCGGCGAAAACGAGGGGACGAAGGCGGGAGTTGAACATGGCGTTATCCTGAAACACGACCCGGCGCAGGTTCGCCCGCGCCACTAATCTTGAGTTATTTACACATGTTTATAAACCGCGCAATCGATAAGTGGAGTATTTTTGTTCGCTTTGCCGTGAACCCCTTTCCAACCCCGTCCGGGGTCGATATCCTGACTGAAACTGGAAACTTAAAGGAAGACTTTCATGTTTATCGCAATGAACCGCTTTCGCGTCGTGCCGGGTTATGAAGAAACCTTCGAATCCATCTGGCGCGAGCGCAAATCGCATCTCAGCGAATTGCCGGGCTACATCGAATTCCACATGCTGAAGGGCCCGAAGGCGGACGATCACACGCTTTATGCCTCGCACACCGTCTGGGCCACCAAGGACGATTTCCTTGCCTGGACGAAATCCGAACAGTTCCGCGCCGCCCATGCCAAGGCCGGCGAGAACCGTGGCAAGGTAGAATATCTCTCCGGCCCGCATTTCGAAGGTTTCGACGTCATCATCCATGAAGACAAGAATGGCGAACGCCATTCGATTGCCGCCTGAGGCCCACCCGATGAGCATTGCAGCCCAGAAGACTGACGACGACAGGCAGGCCCGCGCCGCCGCAGCCCTTGCCGAAAAACCTGACGGTATCGTGGAGGCCATCGCCGCCAAGGCCGAGGTGACGCCGGCCGAAATTCTGGCGATCCTGCCCGAAGGTGCAGCGGTCTCCGCCTCCGCCGACCGCTTCGACGCGATCTGGAACGAGATGCGCGGCTGGGGCGAAGTCCTGATGATCGTGCAGACCGGCGATATCGTGTTCGAAGTCCCCGGCCACCTGCCGGAAGGCACGGAAAGCCACGGCTGGTTCAACATCCATGGCGACAGCCCCATCGGCGGTCACATCAAGAAGGACAATTGCGCCGGCATCACCTTCGTCGACCGCGGTTTCCATGGCCGCCGCTCCTGCTCCGTCTGGTTCATGAATGCCGCCGGCGGCGCCATGTTCAAGATCTTCGTCCGCCGCGACGAGAACAAGGAACTGCTGGCCGGGCAACTGGCGAAGTTCGAAGCGCTGCGGGACAGTTTCCGCAGCTGAACCAACGAGAATGAAAAACCACCGCCCCTGGCGGTGGTCCAGCGTTGATAGAAAACCTCTGCTCCGTCATCCTCGGCCCTGTGCCGAGGATGACGCCGAGTGTGTAGAAGGCTCTGTCATCAATGAAGCCACCTGTCTGGTATCCATCCCTACTCCATCGGTTCATCGCCCGTTCAGTGCCGTTTTCTATCATCCGTTGAAAATTCAACCGGAACCAGCACGGAGCAGACACCATGACCGACAACCAGCCTCTTCTTTCGCGCCGCAGTTTCGCCGGTCTCCTCGCGCTTGCCCCGCTGTTTGCGGCGGGCGGTGCGGCGGCCGCGCCGGCGAGCCTGCGTGGCAGCGTTTCCTATCGTGAACGCATTGCGCTACCGCCGGGCGCAACCGTCACCGTGCGGCTGATCGACGTTTCGCTGGCGGATGCGCCATCGCAGACGATCGCCGAAACCACCATTCGCCCGCGCGGCCAGGTGCCGGTGCCCTTCGTGCTGCGTTATGACGACCGCGACATTCGCGGCCGCCGCTCCTATGCGCTGAGCGCCGAAATCCGCGACCGCGAACAGCTGCTCTTCACCACGACCCGCCGTTATTCCGTCCTGACCGGCGGCCGCGACGATACCGACCTCGTGCTGGAGCGCGTCGGCGCTGGTCCGGGCCGGCCGGAGCCGGAAGCCGGCATCGACGGACGCTGGCTGGTACAGGACATCCGCGGCGAGCGGGTTCGCGGTCGCCGGCAGGCAACGCTCGAAATTTCCCGCGAGGGCCGCGTTTCCGGCAATGCCGGCTGCAACGGCATTGGCGGCGAGGTGAAGATCAGCCGCAACCGGGTCGATTTCGGCCGGATGATTTCCACACAGATGGCCTGCGCGCCCGATATCATGCGCCAGGAACGGCAATTCATCGAGGCGCTGGAAGGCGCACGCTCCTTCCGGCTGGAGCCGCGTCGCGGCACGCTGGAACTGATCGACGGCCGCGGCCGCACCGCCATGCGCCTGCGTCGCGCCTGACCGGCAGCGCCTGCCTGCAACATGCCGGCGGCGCCGTGCTTGCCATGGAACATTCCATGTCGTTTCCGGCACGGCGCCCGGTCCTTTCCCGCCCTAAGACTTTGGCTATGTCGCCTTGGCGCTTTGCTCCGCTGCCAAGCTGCGCTATGCAACACGCCGAACTGCGCCGGCTGACGCCGGCGCGACGTCTTTGAGGGAAAACGAATGACATCCTATGTTCTGACCGTAGCCTGCAAATCGACCCGCGGCATCGTCGCCGCGATTTCCGGTTATCTGGCGGAAAAAGGCTGCAACATCGTCGATAGCTCGCAGTTCGACGACCTCGAGACCGGCAAGTTCTTCATGCGCGTCTCCTTCATTTCGGAGGAAGGCGCTTCCCTTCAGGCCATCACCGAAGGCTTTCAGCCGGTGGCGAAAAAATTCGGCATGGAGGCGGATATCTATCCGGACGGCCAGCGCATGAAGACGATGCTGATGGTGTCGCGCTTTGGCCATTGCCTCAACGACCTGCTCTATCGCTGGAAAATCGGCGCACTGCCGATCGACATCGTTGGCGTCGTCTCCAACCATTTCGATTACCAGAAAGTGGTGGTCAATCACGACATTCCCTTCCACCACATCAAGGTGACGAAGGAGAACAAGCCGAAGGCCGAGGCGCAGTTGATGGACCTGGTCGAGACCAGCGGCACGGAACTTGTCGTGCTCGCCCGCTACATGCAGGTTCTGTCGGATGACCTGTGCCGCAAGATGTCTGGCAAGATCATCAATATCCACCACTCCTTCCTGCCGAGCTTCAAGGGCGCCAACCCCTACAAGCAGGCCTATGAGCGTGGCGTGAAGCTGATCGGCGCGACGGCGCATTACGTCACCGCTGACCTGGATGAAGGCCCGATCCTCGAGCAGGACACGGTGCGCATCACCCACGCGCAGTCAGCCGACGACTATGTCTCGCTCGGCCGCGACGTGGAAAGCCAGGTGCTGGCCCGCGCCATCCACGCTCATATCCACCACCGCACCTTCATCAACGGCAACCGCACCGTGGTCTTCCCGCCAAGCCCGGGCAGCTATGCTTCCGAGCGGATGGGGTGATAAGGCGGCAGACATGGCTGCCTGACAGACCGCCCTGTTATGCCATTCTTTCCGTCCCGCCAAAAACCACCCGCGCCCTCAAGCCGCGCCCGCCCGCGCCGTCTTCCAGCGTCAGCCGCCCGCCGAACAGGCCGGCGATCTCCTCGATGATGGCAAGGCCAAGGCCGGCGCCGGGGGCGGTGTTGGCTTCGCCACGGGCGAAGCGCTGGCGCACCATGGCGCGTTTTTCCGGGGGGATGCCGGGGCCGTTATCTTCCACTTCCAGCCAGACGGCGCCCGTCTCCTTGCCAACGCGAACGGTGACTTCCGCGCCGCGCCCGGCATAATTGATGGCATTGGAAACGAGGTTGCCGATCAGCTCGCCGATCAACAGCGGTTCGGCGGAAATGGTCGCCTCGCCCTCGCCTTCAAAACCGAGATCGATGCCGGCGTCGGCCGCACGCGGCACGAAATCGGCCGTCACATTCTGCGCAACGGCCACGAGGTCTATCGCGGAAAAATCGTGTTTCTCGCTGGAGCCGGCGGCATCGATATTGGCCATGCGCAAGAGCTGGGCGAGGATATGTTCGGCATGCGCCACCGAAGCGCCGCCCTTCAGCGCCGCCGCCTGCGCCTCCTTAAGACTTGACGCGCGGGCGGAAAGCGCAAGCTGGGTGCTGATGATGGCAAGCGGCGTGCGCAGCTGGTGGCTGGCATTGCCGGTGAAATGCCGAAGCGCATCGAGCGCCGATTGCAGCCGCACCATGAAGGAATTGACCGTCTCCACCAGATTTTCCACCTCCACCGGCACGGATTGGCGGATCGGGTGCAGGTCATTGGGACTGCGCTCGGCAATGGCTTCGCTGAGCCGGTAAAGCGGCCGCAGCGAAATCGTCACGGCGATCCAGACGATGATCGCCGCCCCCACGATCATCAAGAGCAGTCGCAGCGCGGAACGCAGGATGATGGCCTGCGCCAGCTGACTGCGGGCAATCGTGGTTTCGGCAACCGTCACGGAAAAGGGTACGGAATTGATGCCGGTGGACGCAAACCGGCGGATGGCGGCGATGCGGATCGGCTCGTCACGAAACACCGCGTCGCGATAGGCGGGCGTATCGCCGGCCGTGTTCTCCACTGTCGGCAGGTTCTGATAACCGGTGAGGAATTGCCCGTTCGGCCCGTCGACCCGGTAAAATACCCTGTCCTGCGCGGCAGAGGTCAGCATTTCCAGCGCCACATAGGGGATGTCCACTTCCAGCGAACCATCCTCGGCCACCACCACCCGCTCGGCAATGGCGAGCGCCGAACCGGAAAGCACCCGGTCGGAGACGACATTGGCGGTGTTGACCGCCTCGCGCCATGTATCGGTCAGCGCAGCGCAGCCGATGATGGCGGTGGAGATGAGAAGCCAGCCTAATAGTCGCCGCCTGAGCGAATAGGCGGCCTGTCTCATTCCGCCATCTCCGGCAGTTTTTCGAGATAATAACCGATGCCGCGCGCCGTCTTCACCGTCAGCCCGTGGGGGGCAAGCCGTTTGCGCAGGCGGCTGACATATTGCTCGATGGCATTGGCGGAAATATCGTCATCGAACCCGGTCAGCGATTGCACGATCGCCTCCTTGGCGACCACCTTGCCCGCCCGCATGAACAGCACTTCGAGCAGCGCCACCTCGCGTGCCGGAATATCGAGCGGGCGCCCGTCCGCCGAAAAGGTGCGGGAATTGAGATCGAACAGCACCTTGCCGAAACTGAGCGCGGAGGAGCGCAGCCCGGCATTGCGGCGCAGAAGCACCCTCACCCTTGCCTCGAATTCGGTGATGTCGAAGGGCTTGATCATGTAGTCGTCGGCGCCGAGATCCAGACCCTTGACCTTTTCTTCCGGCGTGCCGCGCGCCGTCAGGATCAGCACCGCCGCCTTGTCCTGGCGCGAACGCATGGAGCGCAGCACCTCGATACCGTCCATTTCCGGCAGGTTGAGGTCGAGAATGACGAGATCGAAACTTTCCGCCGCAATAGCCGCATCGGCGGAAGCGCCGTCGGAAACCACATCCACCGCATAACCACTGCCGCGCAGAAGGGCGGATAACCCTTCCGACAACACCTGATTGTCCTCGACCAGCAAAATACGCAAATCTTTCCTCCGGCAATCCTGCGAATTTAACCAAGCCCTTGCCGCTTGTGAATGGCAAGCGCGTGCGGCATGATCTTTTCCATGCGTATCTGCCTTTTTCTCTGCCTCTGTCTTTGCATGGCCTCGCCCGCGCTTGCGCAGGTCGCCGTTTTTCCGGCCCCTTCAGGCAAGGCGAATGCCGAGACGCTGGTGGTCTATTCCTCGCTGGATGAGCCGCTGGCGACACCGATGATCGAGGGTTTCCAGAAGGCCAATCCCGATATTGCCGTCCATTACGAGGATATGCTGACCGGCGAAATCTACGACCGCATCGTCAAGGAAACGGATGCCGGCAAAAAGACGGCCGATTTCGCCTTCTCCTCCGCCATGGACCTGCAGGTGAAGCTGAGCAACGATGGTTACGCCCAGCGTTCCGACCTTGCCATGAGCGCGCGCTGGCCGGCCTGGGCGAACTGGCGCAACACGGCCTATGCGCTGACCTTCGAGCCGGCGGTCTTCGTTTATCACAAGCCGAGCTTCACCACCGAAAAACCACCCGCAACCCGTGCCGAATTTGTCGATTATCTCGAACGCCACGCCAAGGAGGTGCATGGCCGCATCGCCACCTACGACATAGAACGCTCCGGCGTCGGTTTCCTGTTCATGTCGCGCGATCAGGAGCAGTTTGGCGATATATGGAGCGTCATCAAGGCCATGGGGGCGGCGGGCGTGAAGGTCTATTCCACTTCCTCGGCCATTCTGGAGCGGGTTTCTGACGGCCGTTTCGTGCTCGGATACAATATTCTCGGCTCCTATGCGGCAGACTGGGCCTCGCGCCACCCCGATGTCGGCATCGTGTTGCCGAAGGATTATACCGTCGTCATGTCGCGCATCGGGCTGGTGCCGGAAGCCGCCGCCAATCCCGACCTTGGGCGTCGCTACCTTGAATTCTTCATGTCGAAGGAAGGCCAGACGATCATGGCCCGGCAATTGCAAATCCCAGCCGTCAGCCCGGAAGTGGCGGGCGAAAACACCGCCAACACCATGCAGGCCATCCACGGCGCGCAATTGCGTCCCGTCCCCGTCAGCCCCGGCCTGATGGTCTATCTGGACCAGGTCAAGCGCAGCCGCCTGATCGAGCGCTGGAACGAGGCGCTGCGCTCGCAATAGGTTCAATACGCGTCAGATAACGGAGGCACGCCGGGTTCGGGCGGCAGATCTTCGGCTCTTTCGCGGGCGAACCAGCTTTCAAGAAGCGCCAGCAATTGCGGCGCGAGCGGAAGCGCATCGATATCACGCATATCCAGAAGCGCCGGCTGCCCCTCACGGACCGAGAGGTGATGGATCATGTTCTGCACCACATGAAATTCCGTCGGCGCCAAAGCCAGCCGGGCCAAACGTTCGGCGCTTTCGGGGGTGCATTGCAGGTCCTTTTCACCGGCGATCAGCAGCATGGGGCAAGGCACGGCGCGGTAGAGACCGTTGACATCCAGATCGATCAATTCACGCAGCCAGCGGGCGCTGACGCGCGTGGGGCCTAGACGGATGGTGCCGCCGTCAAGCGTGCGCACATGCGCGAGCTTACGCCGCATGCGCCGGTCGTAAGGTTCGCTGAAGCGCCGCGCGAGGCGCAGCAGGATACCCAGCAGGCCGGGCACACCGGGCAGTTCGCGCTCTATCCCTTCCGCCTGATGGATCAGCATGGTCTCCGCGCTATCATCGAAGGGGCAGAGCTGGATGAGCGCGCACGGCGGGTGGGCGAGGCTCGACGACAATTGGGCGGCAATGGCTGTGCCTTCGCTGTGACCGAGCATATACATACGGCCGGTATTGCTGAATGGCGCAACGGTGAGCGCATGCCAGCACGCCTCTGCGTCGTCAACGAGGTCATGATAACCGGCAGCGAGAAAATGGCCGCCGCTGGCGCCGGCGCCGCGCTTGTCGTAGCGGTAGCTCGCGACGCCGTATCCGGCAAGCGCCCTGGCAAGCTTGAGATAAAGGCCAGGACCACGTCCGCCGGCACCCACATTGCCGTCGCGGTCTACCCTGCCGCTTCCCTGAAGAATGAGGACAAGAGGAAAGGGACCGTCTCCGGCGGGCAGGCACAGGCTGCCGCTGAGGGTAAAGCCCGGACGAGCCACGTTCCAATCTCTTTCTGCGAATGACATTGAACCCGCCTCCCCTTCGAGCCCACCTCGCCCCACACGCCACAGTAGACGTCCGGCACAAATTAATAGAGAGTAAATGCGCAAGGACTTGCGTAGCGTCAGTTAGATGACAGCTTTTTATGATGCTCTGTAATCCTTCTTCATTCCGTGGAGGCGGAAGAAGATGCGGGAGGAAATCCAGGACGGTTGCAAGGCCCCACGCTGAGCTTTCAGCGCTGGCACGGCTGCGTCATGAAATCCCTTCCGCATAAACGAAAAACGACGCCCAAATAAGGGCATCCTGAGGAGGGTTTTCCAAGTGAAACATTTTCTTATCGGCACATTTCTGGCGGGCATGATCGCCCTTCCGGCGGCTGCGGCAGATTACACCATCATTGCCCCGGCCAATCCCGGCGGCGGCTGGGACCAGACCGCGCGCTCGCTGCAGACCGTGCTGCAGGAAGAAGGCATTTCCAAGAGCGTTCAGGTACAGAACGTACCGGGCGCCGGTGGCACCATCGGTCTTGCGCAGTTCGCCAGCCAGCAGAAGGGCAATCCGCACGCGCTGATCGTTGGCGGTTACGTGATGGTCGGCGCGATCCTCACCAACAACGCGCCCGTCACCCTCAAGGAAGTAACACCGATCGCCCGTCTGACCGGCGAATATGAAGCCATCGTCGTTCCGGCGTCCTCGCCGCTGAAGACCATCGGCGATCTCGTTGACCAGCTGAAGAAAGACCCGGGCAGCGTTTCCTGGGGCGGCGGCTCCGCCGGCGGCACCGACCATATCGCCGTTGGCCTGATCGCCAAGGCGGCCGGCGTCGACCCGACCAAGATCAACTACATCGCCTATTCCGGCGGCGGCGAAGCCCTTGCCTCGATCCTCGGCTCGCAGGTGACTGCCGGTATTTCGAGCTATGGCGAATTCGAAAGCCAGGTTAAGGCCGGCACGCTGCGCCTGCTCGCGGTTTCCAGCGAAAAGAAGCTGGAAGGCGTCGATGCCCCGACGCTCAAGGAAAGCGGTCTCGATGTCGTGGTCCAGAACTGGCGCATGGTCGCCGCTCCTCCCGGCCTGACGCCGGAACAGGAAAAGGCCGTTAACGCCGACATCGAAAAGCTGGTAAAATCCGCCAAGTGGCAGGAAACCCTGAAGACCAAGAGCTGGATGGACACCTATCTCGCCGGTGACGAATTCAAGGCACAGCTTGCCAAGGACACCGACGCCACCGCCGCCATCCTCAAAGACATCGGACTGGTAAAATGAGCCAGGGTTCCAACCCTTCACATCAAAAGCGCCGCCCTGACTGGGCGGCGCTGGCGATCGCCGTCTTCCTCGTCCTCATCGCCTCAGTGATCTTCTGGGACAGCGCGCGTCTCGCCAGCGTCACCGGTTATTCGCCGGTCGGCCCGGCAACCGTGCCCTATGCCATCGGTTTCTGTCTTGTCGGCCTCGCGCTCTGGACGGCCATCGAGGCCTGGCGCGGTGATTTTCCCGAACGCGACAGACAGGAAATCGCCCCGGTCATCTGGGTCGTCGCCGGCCTTGCCGCGCAGATGCTGCTGCTCAACGTCGCCGGTTTCTCCATTGCGACGGGCCTGCTCTTTGCCTTCACGGCGCGCGCCTTCGGCAAACGCAAGCTCTGGTATTCGATCCCCATCGGTATCGCGCTCAGCTTCTTCATCTGGTTCATCTTCGCGCGGCTGCTGCAGCTTTCGCTGCCCGCCGGGCCTCTGGAACGGCTGTTGTTCTAACAGCCATTCCGACCAAAATTCGAGATCACAGGAACAACCGGCGCGCGACGACGCGAAAGCCAGCCGTTCCGCCCGACAGGGGGACATCTGTCCATGAGTACCTTTGAATTCCTGCTGCACGGTCTTGAGGTTGCCGCCCAACCCATGAACCTGCTTTATGCGCTGATCGGCGTCACGCTCGGCACCGCCGTTGGCGTTCTGCCCGGCATCGGCCCGGCGCTGACGGTGGCGCTGCTTCTGCCCGTCACCTACCGGCTCGATCCCGCCGGTTCGCTCATCATGTTCGCCGGCATCTATTACGGCGGCATGTATGGCGGCTCGACCACCTCGATCCTGCTCAACACGCCGGGCGAAAGCGCCTCGATCGTCACAGCACTCGAAGGCAACAAGATGGCCCGCAAGGGCAGAGGTGGCCCGGCACTTGCCACCGCCGCCATCGGCTCCTTCGTCGCCGGTCTCATCGCCACCGTGGCACTCGCCTTCATCGCGCCCTATATCGTCAAGCTGGCGCTGGTCTTCGGCCCGCGTGAATATTTCGCGCTGATGGTTCTCGCCTTCGTGACCGTATCTTCCGCCTTCGGGGATTCGGCGCTGCGCGGCCTCACCTCGCTCTTCATCGGTTTTGCGCTTGCCATTGTCGGCATCGACCAGCTGACCGGCCAGACCCGCATGAGTTTCGGTATTCCCGACCTGCTCGACGGTGTGGAAGTGACGACACTTGCGGTCGCCATGTTCGCCATCGGCGAGACGCTGTTCATCGTCGCACAGGGCAGCACCGGCCCGGACAAGGTGGAAGCCGTGAAAGGCTCCGTCTGGATGAGCGCGCAGGACTGGGCACGTTCCTGGAAAGCCTGGCTGCGCGGCACGCTGATCGGCTTCCCCATCGGCGCCATGCCGGCGGGCGGTGCGGAAATCGGCACCTTCCTTTCTTACGCTACCGAAAAGAAGCTGACCAAATATCCGGAAGAATTCGGCCATGGCGCCATCGAAGGCGTCGCCGGTCCGGAAGCCGCCAACAATGCGTCCGCAGCCGGTACGCTGGTGCCGCTGCTCACACTCGGCCTGCCGACGACGGCGACCGCCGCCATCATGCTCGCCGGCTTCCAGCAATATGGCCTGCAGCCCGGCCCGCTTTTGTTCGCGACCAATCCGCAGCTCGTCTGGGGCCTGATCGCCAGCCTGTTCATCGCCAACCTGATGCTGCTGGTTCTGAACCTGCCGCTCGTCGGCCTGTGGGTGAAGCTCTTGACCATTCCGAAGCCCTGGCTTTACGCCGGCATCCTGCTGTTCGCGACGCTTGGCACCATTGGCGCCAACCCGTCGGTGTTCGAACTTGGCATGCTGCTCGCCTTCGGTATCCTCGGCTATATCATGCGCATCTTCGGTTATCCGATTGCGCCTGCGGTCGTTGGCCTCATCCTCGGCCCGCTCGCCGAACAGCAGCTGCGCCGCGCCCTTGCCATCGGCCAGGGCGACCCGACGGTGCTGTTCACCTCACCGATTGCCGTTGGCCTCTTCATCGTTGCGGCCGCCGCCTTCATCATCCCGCTGATCATGCGCATCCGCGGACGTGGCGAGGTGCTGACGCAGCTTGCCGCCAACGAGGACTGAGAAACCAGGGAGCCTCCCAAGGCAACTGGCCCCGTATCTTCGGATGCGGGGCCTTTTTTATTCACGCCAACGGGATGTGTGGCACAGATGCGGCCATGATAGGATTGCTGCAAACGCAGGAGAAGAACATGCGCAAGATCGCGATCATGATGGTTCTGGCGCTCGCCGGCTGCACCACCGCCACGCCCGATGTGGAGCCCATTCCCGGCAGCATCACCTATGGCGGGCAGCCGCGCACCAAACTGACCAAATCCCCCATCGGCAGCACGCTCAGCAATGAATTCGTGATGGGCGACGGGCGGCTGGCGATCGAGACCTATCGTGTACAGCCGGACCGGTCGTTGAAACTGGAGCGACGCGAAATCGTTGGCGATTGGCCGCAGGATTGAAACACGGCAGTCACGTTCGGAATGCAATTGCGCAGAGACAAGCCGGGTCTGCCCCACCATCGGGGCACGCCCGCGCCGTCACATGCCGCGCACCTGAAGATGGCACACGGGACTGGCGCCGATCCTCGCTCAACCCTCGACGTCATCCTCGGGCTTGACCCGAGGATCCATCAACCCCGCCGCAGTGGATCCTCGGGTCAAGCCCGAGGATGACGGGGAGAGATGAGCGCGTGTTTCACTGCCCCACATTTCCCGCTCACGGCAATTCAGAACCGTTCTAAAACATAATTTTGATTTCCGCGAACCTTGCCAATAAAGCTGACAGCGGACATCAAGTTAACCCCACGGGACAACCTTCCGCGGGCTTAGAACCATATTGCAAGGGACATATAAGTGGCCATCAACTTCACCTTCCCCGTTCGACTGCTGGCGGCAGCAGCCTTCAGCCTTGGCGCGATAACCGCAGGCGCGCAGGAAATGACGATCAAGCACGCGCAGGGCGAAACCGTGCTGAAAGCGGCACCGAAGAAGGTTCTGGTTCTCGATATTCCCTCGCTCGACAATCTCGATGCACTCGGCGTCGAACCCGCCGGCGTGGTCGGCTCCAACTTGCCGACCTATCTGCAGAAATATGCCGATGACAAATATCTGAAGGTCGGCACGCTGTTCGAGCCCGATTATGAGGCGATCAATGCGGCCGAGGCCGATCTCGTCATCGTCGGCGGCCGTTCGCGGGCGAAATATCCCGATGTCGCGAAGATCACGCCGGCTATCGACATGTCGGTCGATTCCAAGGAATTCATTGGAAGCGTGAAGGCCAACATCACCAAGCTCGGCGATATCTTCGGCAAACAGGAAGAAGCCAAAAAGCTCGATGCTGCGATCGATGAAAAGGTGGCAAAGCTGAAGGAAATCGCGCCCAATTCCGGCACGGCGATGATCCTCGTCACCAATGCCGGCAAGGTTGGTGTTTATGGCCCAAGCTCGCGCACCGGCTGGCTGCACACCGAAATCGGCTTCAAACCAGTCGCCGCAGATATCGATGACCGCTTCGACCGCGGTGACGTCGTCTCCTTCGAATATCTCGCCGAGGTCAATCCCGAATGGCTGTTCGTGATCGACCGCGACGCTGGCATCGGCCGCGCCACCGACCCCGGCAAGGCCGCCGCACAGGTGCTGGACAATGAGCTGGTACACCAGACCAATGCCTGGAAGAAAAAGCAGATCGTCTATCTCGACCCGCAGGCGGCCTATATCGTCAGCAGCGGTTACACGGCGCTCACCACCCTGCTCGATCAGGTCTACAAGGCCGTTTCCGAGAAGAAGTCTTAGGCACTATACGCACCTGTTCCTGAAGGCTGCGCCAAACTCGACGTCATCCTCGGGCTTGTCCCGAGGATCTACCAAGGCATCGTAAAATCAATGAGTTGCAGACCCTCGGGACAAGCCCGAGGATGACGGAGAGAAGGTTGGACCCTCTCCGCAACCTCAGAGGCCGCCGGAGCTTTCACCATTTTCGAAACACCACCGACGTGAAATCCCTGTCCCTCATCCTTGCCCTTCTTCTGGCTCTGGCGCTCGCCACCACCAGCCTGTTCGTCGGCGTCAGCAACGTCTCGCTCACCACGCTCTTCGCGCCGGATACGGGCGCGGATGCACTGCGCGTGCTGCTGGTCAGCCGCATTCCGCGCACACTGGCGCTGATATTGGCCGGAAGCTCCATGGCGATTGCCGGCCTCATCATGCAGATGCTGGTGCGCAACCGCTTCGTGGAGCCTTCGACGGCGGGCACCACCGAATCCGCCGGCCTCGGCCTGCTCACCGTCACCTTGCTGGCGCCCGATACGCCGATCTTCGGCAAGATGCTGGTGGCCGCCATTTTCGCGCTGGCAGGCACCGCGCTCTTCCTGCGTATCCTGCGGCAAGTGCCGCTGCGCGACGTGCTGCTGGTGCCGCTGATCGGCATCATGCTGGGCGGCGTCATTGCCGCCGTTACCACCTTCTTCGCCTATCGTTTCGACCTCTTACAATCGCTCGGCACATGGATGACGGGGGATTTTTCCGGTGTGCTGCGCGGCCGTTATGAATTGCTATGGGTCGGTTTCATCCTGGCCATTGCCGCCTATCTCGCCGCCGACCGTTTCACCGTGGCCGGCATGGGCCGCGATTTCACCACCAATCTCGGCCTCAATTATCGCCGGGTCATGGCGCTCGGCCTCACCATCGTCTCGCTGGTCAGCGCCGTCGTAGTCGTCACGGTCGGCATGATTCCCTTTCTCGGGCTGATCGTGCCGAATGTCGTCAGCCTGATGATCGGCGACAATATGCGCCGCTCCGTGCCCTGGGTGGCGACGCTTGGCGCGGTCTTCGTACTTTCCTGCGACATCATCGGCCGCACCGTGCGCGCGCCTTATGAAATACCGATCGGAACCGTGGTCGGCGTCATCGGCAGCGCTCTCTTCCTCTATCTCCTGCTGCGGAAACGCCACCATGCGTGAGAGGCATCCCGACCGGCGCGCAAAAACCGTTCTCATCGTGCTTGCGGCATTGGCGTTCATATCCATGGCCGCCTTCATGACGCTTGGCGCCAAGGGAAGCTGGAGCTTCGTGCTTCCCTTTCGCGGCATCAAGCTTCTCTCGCTCGTGCTGGTGGCCTATGCCATCGCCGTCTCCACCGTGCTGTTCCAGACGGTCACCAACAACCGCATCCTCACCCCTTCGGTGATGGGCTTCGATTCGCTCTACGTGCTGATGCAGACGGGGCTGATCTTCGTGTTCGGCTCGGCAACCGTGGTCATGATCGATCCGCAACTGAAATTCCTCACCGAGACCGCCCTGCTCGTCGCTTTCTCGGCCCTGCTCTATCGCTGGCTTTTCGTTGGTGCCGAACGCAGCCTGCATCTTCTGGTGCTGGTCGGCATCGTCTTCGGCGTCTTCTTCCGCAGCCTCTCGGGCTTCATGCAGCGCGTGCTGGACCCGAATGAATATACGGTGCTGCAGGATGTGCTCTTCGCCAGCTTCAATTCCATCGATCCAACGCTTCTCACCGTCTCCGCCATCATCATCGGCCTGGTGACCGTCATCGGATCGCGTCTGATGCACACGCTCGACGTTCTCTCGCTCGGCCGCGCAACGGCCATCAGCCTCGGCGTCGAATACAAGCGCACGGTCACCATCATCCTCGTGCTGGTCTCGGTGCTGGTCGCCGTTTCCACCGCACTCGTCGGCCCGGTCATGTTCTTCGGGCTGCTGGTCGCGGCCCTTGCCCATTATCTGACGGGCAACGGCAAACACGCCTATGTGCTGCCGGCGGCGATCCTTATCGCCGTCATCTGCCTCGTCGGCGGGCAGGTGGTTTTGGAACGCATCTTCGCCTTCGATACGGCGCTTTCCATCATCATCGAATTTCTGGGCGGCATCGTCTTTATCGGTCTTATTTTGAAGCGGGGTGCGCGATGATCATCGCCAGTCAGATCAGCAAATCCTATGGCGATAGCCTCGTCGTCGACGGTGTGACCGTCTCCATTCCGGCAGGCGGCGTCACCTCCATCATCGGGCCGAACGGGGCGGGAAAATCGACCCTGCTCTCCATCATGGCGCGGCTGATGTCCATGGACGCCGGAACCGTGACGGTCGGCGGGCTGGATGTGGCGAAAACCCCTTCCGATACGCTGGCGAAGCGGCTTTCGATCTTGCGGCAAGACAACCACATCTCCTCGCGCCTGACGGTGCGCGATCTCGTCGGTTTCGGCCGTTACCCCTATTCAAAGGGCCGACCGACCATTGAAGACAAGGTCCATATCGACCGGGCGCTCGAATATCTGCATCTCGAAGCCCTCGCCGGCCGCTTTCTGGACGAGCTTTCCGGCGGCCAGCGTCAGCGCGCCTTCGTGGCCATGGTGCTGTGCCAGGATACGGATTATGTGCTGCTTGACGAGCCGCTCAACAATCTCGACATGAAACACGCCTCCGGCATGATGAAGATCATGCGCCGCGCCGCCGACGAGCTGAAGAAGACCGTGGTACTGGTGCTGCACGATATCAACTTCGCCTCCTGGTATTCCGACACCATCATCGCCATGCGCGAAGGCCGCATCTGCCATCAGGGGCCGGCAGAGGAGATCATCCGCCCGGATATCCTTGCGGATATCTATGACATGCCGATCCGTGTCGAAGAGATAGAGGGCAGGCGCATCTGCCTGTTTTATGAGTGACATGATGATTGTGCAGGATTTTTACCGTCGCAGTGCTTAGCATGGAACAGGGCCTCAGGCCCGGACGTTAAACGACGGACTTTTCCAAAGCGGCATTCCGTCCGCAACTTCAGGAGACATCGATGAAGACGCACAAGACGAAGAACGACCTGCCTTCCAACGCCAAGGCGACGGTGATCGGCATTCTCAACGAATCGCTGGCTTCGGTGATCGACCTTGCGCTCGCCACCAAGCAGGCGCACTGGAACCTGAAAGGCCCGCAATTCATCGCCGTGCATGAACTTCTCGACACCTTCCGCACCCAGCTCGACAATCACGGCGACACGATTGCCGAACGTGTCGTGCAGCTTGGCGGCACGGCACTCGGCAGCCTGCAATCCGTCTCCTCGACGACGAAGCTCAAGGCCTATCCGACCGATATCTACAAGATCCACGACCATCTCGACGAATTGATCGAGCGTTATGGCGATGTCGCGAACATGATCCGCAAGGCGATCGACGATTCCGATGAGGCCGGCGACCCGACGACGGCCGATATCTTCACCGCCGCCTCGCGCGATCTCGACAAGTCGCTGTGGTTCCTCGAAGCGCATGTGCAGGAAAAGAGCTAAGCGGACGTCCGCCCACCCCGCAACAGCAAAGCGCCCGGAATATCCGGGCGCTTTTTTTCATATTGGATTGTCAATGCCGTCGCAGAACGGCAAGCCCGATATCGCGCAGCATCTCATGGTCGAGAATGCCGCGCTGGGCGCTGCGGATCAGAACCGCTGCGCACTCATTGGCGACATGGCTGCTGCGATCTTGAAGGCACTCGAAACATACGCCATCGAAAATATTCTGCAGATCGCTGATCTGCTCCGGCGACAACTGCGCGCCAACTCTTTCAAAAGCTGCATACGACAAGGCTCATCCTCCCGATGATGATGATATGCCAAGTATCGTTTTCTTTTTTTCGTGGACATCAAATTTGTACACCTGAACGAATCACTTGTCGAATCAGATTTTAACCAAATGTAAATAGGTTATTTTCTGGCCCACCTGTCAGTTATGGCTTACCGGTTCGGGCGATAAAAACAAATTGAAACAACATCTTCCCCCGGAGCACCCCTGTTCGGCCTCCATCCTTTCCCCGGCATTCCCGATAATTCCGCCAAAGGGTGGATTTCCACCGAAACAGCAAAAGAAACTGTTGCATTCCAAAAACGATTGAGCGATATAGCACCCGTCGCCGCTTCGGTGGCCCACGGTTCAGCGAACTACCCCGGACCGGTGGATTTGAGCGGGTGTAGCTCAGGGGTAGAGCACAACCTTGCCAAGGTTGGGGTCGAGGGTTCAAATCCCTTCGCCCGCTCCAGTTTTCCTAAACAATCAGATAAATATCACGAATTTTCGGTTCGGCTCGACGGTTTGTCTTTATCCATCGTCGCCTCCGGATTGGCCGTCCCGCTGCCCAAATCCAGTTTGCGTGGCATGATTAAACATGCATCTCACGGCTTGAATTACTATTGATAGATTAAATAATTTAGCAAAACACTTAATATTAAATCGCTAATAAACAATAATTATTCTTTAATTATCCAAGTATATCAGTTTACGACAAAGCGCATGACGCCAAGAAAGAACCCATGAAGGGATCAATTTCCTTATAGGAGTTGTCACGATGAGAGATTTTCCTGTTGTTGCGAAGTTTTTGACTGTGTTTGCGCTGTTCGGTCTTTGCGTAATCTTGATAGCCGCCTATTCCGCGGTGCAGATCAAGACGATCGATAAAAGCTATAGCGACCTCATCAAGCACGAAAGCACGGCAGCCTTGAATCTGGCGCTTGCGAACCATGCCCTGTTGAATGGGCGCGCTGCCCTGGCAGATATGATGATTGCCTTTACGGAAGAGGGCAATGCCGCCGCTGAAGTTGAAGTAAAAGCCACCCTCACCGAATTCGCGAAGTTGATGGACAGAGCCATTGCCTCGGCTCCGAATGACGGCCGTTTGCCCCTGCTCAAAAATGAAGCGCAGACACTCTACAATGTGACCTGCAAAAACGCCTGGCATCTGGGAAGAACGGCATCAAATGTGGATGAGGCACTGGCATCGCAAAAGGCGTTTGGCATGGAGTGCCAGCCGATCTTCACCAAAATCGGTGCGAAACTGACGCAGATAGCCACCGAAATTTCGGCCCGGAACGACAAAGAAAGCAGTGCCCTGACAGCGGCAAGCGAACAGACCGCGCTCGTGACCGTCGCTGCGGTCATCCTCGGTTTCCTCCTCGTCGTCGTCGTCGGATATTTCGCGATCCGCAACTGGCTGGTCACACCGATGCAGAAACTTGCCGGCACGATGCAAAGGCTTTCCAACGGTGACCTTGCCGTCGATGTGAATGGAACGGACCGGCGCGACGAGGTCGGTACGATGGCCAAGGCGGTGCAGGTCTTCAAGGACAACGAGCTGAAGGCCCGCCAGCTGGAAGCGGATGCGGCACGTGAGCGCGACCAATCCGAATCGGACCGTCAAAAAACCATCGAAACGGACCGCAAGCGTGCCGCCGAAATGACGGAAGCGACGAGCGGTCTGGCCGAGGGTTTGAAACATATGGCCGATGGCGATCTGTCCTACCAGCTGACAACGCCTTTCGCGGCAGACTTCGAAAGCCTGCGAGCGGACTTTAATATGGCCGTAAGCCAGCTCAACAAAACGCTGCTTTCCGTTGCCGACGTCACGGCCGCTATCGATGACGGCTCTCGCGAGTTGAATACCAGCGCCGGCGATCTGTCGCGGCGCACGGAAACGCAAGCCGCCTCACTGGAGGAAACGGCGGCGGCACTCGGCCAGATCACCGGCAACGTCAATAATTCCACAAAGCGGACGGAAGAAGCGCGGGTCGTGGCGGTTGAGGCGAACAGGTCAGCGCAAACGTCCGGCCAGGTCGTCGCAAGTGCGGTCGACGCCATGAAGCGTATCGAGAACTCCTCCAGCCAGATTTCCAACATCATCGGCGTCATCGACGAGATTGCCTTCCAGACGAATCTTCTGGCACTCAATGCGGGCGTGGAGGCTGCCCGTGCCGGTGAGGCAGGCAAAGGCTTTGCGGTTGTTGCACAGGAAGTGCGTGAACTTGCGCAACGCTCCGCACAAGCCGCCAAGGAAATCAAGGAACTTATCCGCAATTCCGCCGATGAGGTTCAAAACGGCGTCAAACTTGTGACCGCCACCGGTGACGCCCTGCAGGTTATTGAAGGTCACGTCATCGCCATCAATACGCATCTCGACGCAATCGCGACGTCTGCAAGGGAACAGTCCGCCGGGCTGGCCGAAGTGAACAGCGCGGTCAACCAGATGGACCAGGTCACCCAACAAAACGCTGGAATGGTTGAAAGGGCAAAGGCTTCCAGCACGTCGCTCGCAGGCGATGCCGAGAAACTCCGCCAGATCATCGGCGAGTTCAGGCTGGATGGCACAATCTTGAACGTCGGTACCGCTCGAACCGAACGTCATCAGGCACCGATGCGCGTTACGAACGGTGCACAGCCGAGACCATCCCCGGCGCGGCGCATGATCGGCCAGGTGGCCGCCGCACTCGGTGTCTCCACAGCCTTGAAAGAAGAAAGCTGGGCCGAATTCTGATCCGTCCTTTGACAAGCCCCCCGGATATGTTGTCCGGGTCTCTCATCGTCCCACCCGAGCTGTGTGGGACGATTATCCGCCGGAATAACCGGGAAATATAAGCAACATCACACCAGCCCATGAACCAGCTTCGCCAGCCAGTCGACAAAAACGCGCACCTTGTTGGTCACATGCCGGGTCTGCGGATAGACCACATAGATCGGCATGGCCTCGCGCCGCCATTCTGAAAGCACCGGCACCAGTTCGCCGCGCGAAAGCGCATCCTTCACCATGAAGACGGGAAGCTGCACGATGCCCATGCCGGCCAGAGCCGCATTGAGATAGGTGCGGCTGTCATTCACCGAGACGACGTAATTCGGGGTCAGTTCGACGCTGCGCACACCATTGTCAAAGGAGGCCGGCATGATCTGGCCGGTGGTGGCATTGAGATAGCCCACCGAATAATGATCCTTCTCCAGATCCTCCGGCTCGCGCGGCATGCCGAAATTTTCGATGTAGGTTGGCGAGGCAAAGGTCTCGAACCGGAGTTCGCCGACTTTACGGGCAATCAGCGACTGATCGCGCAGCACACCCACGCGCAGGGCACAGTCGACATTTTCCGCGATATAGTCGACCAAACGGTCGCCAACGCCGAGGTCGAGACGGATTTGCGGATAACGCTGGTAAAATTCGCAAAGATGTGGGATAACCACCAAGTCCGCAAAGACACCGGCCATTTCCACCCGCAACCGGCCAGAGGGTTGTACCTGTGCGCTGGACATACTGCCGTCCAGTTCTTCGATTTCCGATAAAATCTGTGATGCCCGCTCATAATAGAGAGCGCCGTCCGTTGTCAGCATCACCCGCCGCGTGGTGCGGTTGAGAAGCGTGGTCTGCAAATGCGCCTCGAGCGCCTGCACCATATTGGTAACCGTGGTTTTCGGCATGTTCAGCGCGGTGGCGGCGCGGCTGAAATTGCCGGTTTCCACGACCCGCGTAAAAACCCGCATGGCGGAGAGCTGATCCATTCACTGCCTCGGAGATATGATTATCCGTGATTTCGGAATAGTGTTTTCAATTTTGCATGCTTGATCGTTTCGATCCGAACAATAATATGGATTTCAGATTTTGCAATATGATCCGCCTTAAGCATGTCGCGCAAAAGCGCGTTGCGGTTTTGCGGTGACGACATGCGGCAAGATAAAAACTTAAAGCGCAGGAGCGTATCCGAAAGATCGCAACACGCTTTAAGTGGCGGCGCAAAGGATCTGGAGTCATGAACGCGCATTGGGAAAATATGGGGAGTGAGACGTCCGCGTCGAAGCTTTCCGTGCGCCGTTATGAAGGTTCCTGCCTCTGCAGCCATCCGCCTATCGTGCTTTACCTGCGTGGCGGATCGTTTCTGGAACCCGGTCTTGAACCGGGCGGCAGTTGCCCCGAGCTTCCGGTGGCACGCGCGCTTGCGGAAAGCGGCGCGGTGGTGGTGGAAGCCGATTACAGCAAGCCGTCCGGCAATGAGTTTCCGATGGTCATTGACTGCGCTTACGAAGCGCTCGACCATCTGAGCCGGGATCGCAAGCATTATGGTGGCGCGAAATCGCTGCTGTTCGTGGCCGGTGAAGAGGCTGGTGGTAATGTGGCGGCGGGCCTTGCGTTGAAGGCTCGTGACCGCATGCCGGGCAAACTCGCAGGCCAGATTCTTCTGTCGCCCATGATCGATCCGATGATGACGACGGAATCCTTCCGCAACGCGGACAGGATCGGCATGCGCCAGCGCTGGGCCGATGGCTGGAGCCATTACCTTGCCAAGGCGTGCGGGTTTTTCCACCCCTATGCCGCGCCCTGCCAGTGCACGCGGCTGAACCGGGTGGCGCCGGCGCTGATCTTTACCGCCGAGGATGACCCTCTGCGCGACGAAACGGTCAATTATGGAGACCGCCTCATCGCCTCGGGTGTCAGCGTCCGGAGCCATGTTTTCCCCGCCGGCGTCGGCTGGACGGGGCTTTATCAAGGAGAGGGCGGCGGATGGGTCTCATCCGTCTGTTCGGAGTTCAAGACCTTCGTTGACCAGTTGAGACACTGAATACCGCATTTTGAGCATGTCCAGTAAAAGTGCGTAGCGGTTTTACGTCCGGATCATGTGACAAAACAAAGAGATAGATGAACTGACCTGCTCCTGATCAGGAGCCAAGGAGAAACCCATGACGCTGAACACCAAGCGCCGGGCCCTGACGGGTGCCGGTATCGGGCTTGCCATGTCCGTTGCAGCCGCAGCATTGTTTTTCGATCTCCCCACCAGCCGCGACGCAACGGCCGCTTCCACGCCTGCCGAAATGCCGGCGATCCCGGTCACCGTCGCCAAGGTGGAAAGTCGTGACGTGATGCGCTGGGAAGAATTTTCCGGCCGTCTCGAAGCCGTCGACCGGGTGCAGATTCGCTCGCGTGTCGCCGGCCAGATCAAGGCCGTGCATTTCCGTGAAGGCGCGCTCGTCAAGGAAGGCGACCCGCTCTTCACCATCGACCCCGCCCCCTATCAGGCTGCCGTTGCAGGCGCTGAAGGACAGGTCGCTTCCGCCGAAGCCAAGGTCAGCCTTGCAAAGACGGAGCTCGACCGTGGCCGCCGGCTTTCCGATAATCGCACCATCTCCCAGAGCGATCTCGACCAGCGGCAGAGCTCGTTTGCGGATGCCGAAGCCCAGCTTCGCGCCGCCCGCGCAGCACTGACCACCGCCCAGCTTGATCTCGGCTACACCGAAATCCTCGCGCCGGTTTCCGGCAGGGTCGGCCGCATCGAGATCACCGCCGGCAACCTCGTCGCCGCCGGCTCGACCTCGCCGGCACTGACGACGCTGGTATCGGTCAATCCGATCTATGCCAGCTTCAACGCCAGCGAAGGCGTGGTAGCCAAGGCGCTCGCCGAACTGCCGAAAACCGATGGCGCCCTGCCCGCTCTGGAACAGATCCCCGTGGAAATCGGCACGCTTTCGGATGAAGGCACGCCGATCAAGGGCACGCTGCACCTGATCGACAACCAGGTGGATTCGGCAAGCGGCACCATCGGTGTCCGCGCCGTCTTCGACAATCCGGATGGCAGGCTGATCCCCGGCCAGTTCGTGCGGGTGCGCATGGGCGAACCGAAGCCGGAAAACCGCATCGTCATCAGCGATCGCGCCATCGGCACGGATCAGGACAAGCGCTTCGTCTTCGTGGTCGATGCCGAAAACAAGGTGAGCTACCGCCAGATCAAGCCCGGCGCTCCGGCTGACGGCCAGCGCATCATCGAAAGCGGCCTTGCCGCCGGTGATACGATCGTCGTCAACGGCCTGCAGCGCATCCGCCCCGGCGCCACCATCGCACCGCAGGCGGAAGACAAGGTTGCTGCCTCGCAGTAACCCGCCTCTTTGATCAATAAGCGTCCCGCGCTTTCGCGAGACGCCCCTTCAGACAGAACCGGCTTCACCGGCGGCAGAATTGCCGCCGGAACGGCCTTCGCATTCCCAAAGACCCGGAGAGGGACTGGATATGAATATTTCCAGATTTTTTGTCGACCGGCCGGTATTCGCTGGCGTGTTGTCGATCCTGATCGTGGTGGCAGGCCTACTCGGCATGCGCGCCCTGCCGATTTCCGAATATCCGGAAGTCGTTCCGCCATCCGTCGTCGTCCGCGCCACCTATCCCGGCGCGAACCCGACCGTTATTGCCGAAACCGTCGCGACACCGCTTGAAGAACAGATCAACGGCGTCGAGGACATGCTTTATATGGCGAGCCAGGCGACATCGGACGGCGTGCTGACGCTGACCGTCACCTTCAAGCTCGGCACCGATCCCGACAAGGCGCAGCAGCTGGTGCAGAACCGCGTGTCGCAGGCCGAACCGCGCCTGCCTTCGGAAGTGCGCGCGCTCGGCATCACCACCGTCAAGAGCTCGCCCGACTTCATCATGGTCGTCAACCTCGTGTCGAAGACCGATGCCTATGACATCACCTATCTGCGCAACTATGCGACGCTGAACGTCAAGGATCGCCTTGCCCGCATCGAAGGTGTCGGCCAGGTACAGGTCTTCGGCGCCGGTGACTATTCCATGCGCGTCTGGCTTGATCCGCAGAAGGTGGCCGAGCATGACCTCGCCGCCAGCGACGTCTCCGACGCCATCCGCCAGCAGAACGTGCAGGCGGCAGCCGGTGTCATCGGCGCTTCGCCAAGCCCGAATGGTGTGGACCTGCAGCTCAACGTCAATGCCCAGGGCCGTCTGACAACGCCGGAAGAATTCGGCAACATCATCGTCAAGAGCGGCGCCAACGGCGAAATCACCCGCCTGCGCGATGTCGCCCGCATCGAACTCGGTGCCGCCGATTACACGTTGCGCTCGCTGCTCGACGGCGAACCTGCCGTGGCTGTTGCCGTGCTTCAGGCTCCCGGTTCCAACGCCATCGAAATCGCTGACAATGTCCGCGCCACGATGGATAATCTGCAGCTGGCTATGCCGGATGGCGTGAAATACGAGATCGTCTACGATACGACGAAATTCGTACGCTCCTCCATCGAGAAGGTTGTCGATACACTCCTCGAGGCCGTTGGCCTCGTGGTGCTTGTCGTCATCCTCTTTCTCCAGACATGGCGCGCCTCGATCATCCCGCTGATCGCCGTCCCGGTCTCGATCATCGGCACCTTCGCCGTCATGTATGCCTTCGGTTTCTCCATCAACGCGCTAACGCTGTTCGGGCTCGTGCTCGCCATCGGCATCGTGGTGGATGACGCGATCGTGGTCGTCGAAAACGTCGAGCGAAACATCGAAAACGGGCTCTCGCCGCGTGACGCCACCTATAAGGCGATGCGTGAAGTGTCCGGACCGATCATCGCGATTGCGCTGGTTCTGGTCGCGGTCTTCGTGCCGCTTGCCTTCATCTCCGGTCTGTCCGGCCAGTTCTATCGGCAGTTCGCACTGACGATCGCCATCTCCACCGTCATTTCGGCCATCAATTCGCTGACGCTGTCGCCCGCGCTTGCGGCCTTGCTGCTGAAGGAACACGGTGCGCCGAAAGACTGGCTCACCCGCTTCATGGACAAGATCTTCGGCTGGTTCTTCCGTGGCTTCAACCGTGCCTTCGGCGCGGCTTCGAACGGCTACGGCAAGACCGTCGGCGGGCTGGTGACGCGCAAGAGCCTAGTGATGCTGGTCTATATGGCACTGGTGGCCGCCACCTATGGCATGTTCACCACGGTTCCGAGCGGCTTCGTGCCGGCACAGGACAAGCAGTACCTGATCGGTTTTGCCCAGCTTCCGGACGGCGCGACGCTCGACCGCACGGAAAGCGTCATCAAGCGGATGAGCGACATCGCCATGGAAACGCCCGGCGTCAGCCACGCCATCGCCTTCCCCGGCCTGTCGATCAACGGCTTCACCATCGGCTCCAATTCCGGCATCGTCTTTGCGGTTCTCGATGATTTCGAAAAGCGCAAGACACCGGAACTGTCCGGCGGTGCCATCGCCATGCAGCTGAACCAGAAATATGCCGGCATTCAGGATGCCTTCATCGCCATGTTCCCGCCGCCGCCGGTCAACGGTCTCGGCCAGACGGGCGGCTTCAAGCTGCAGATCGAAGACCGCGCCGGTTACGGTTACCAGACGCTCGACGAGGCGGCGAAAGCCGTGATCGCCAAGGCATACCAGACGCCGGAGCTGGCGGGTATCTTCTCCAGCTACCAGATCAACGTGCCGCAACTCTTCGCCGATCTCGACCGCGCCAAGGCCGAACAGCTCGGCGTGTCGGTCAGCGACGTCTTCCAGACGCTGCAGATCTATCTCGGCTCGCTTTATGTCAACGACTTCAACGCCTTCGGGCGGACATACAGCGTGCGTGTGCAGGCAGATGCGCAGTTCCGCGCCCATGCCGAAGATATCGGCCGCCTGAAGGTGCGTTCGGCAACGGGTCAGATGATCCCGCTTTCGACTCTGCTGAAGGTGGATGCCACGACGGGACCGGAACGCACCAACCGTTATAACGGCTTCCTTGCGGCCGATATCAATGGCGGACCGGCACCGGGCTTCTCCTCGGGACAGGCACAGGCGGCGATCGAGAAGATCCTTGCCGAAACCCTGCCCGCCGGTGTCGATTACGAGTGGACGGACCTGACCTATCAGCAGATCCTCGCCGGTAACTCCAGCATCGTGGTCTTCCCGCTGGCGCTGCTGCTCGTCTATCTCGTGCTCGCCGCGCAATATGAAAGCCTCACGCTGCCGATCGCGATCATCCTGATCGTACCTCTCGGTGTGCTCGCGGCCCTCACAGGCGTCTGGCTGACGGGAGGGGATAACAACATCTTTACGCAGATCGGCCTTGTCGTCCTTGTGGGTCTCTCGGCGAAGAACGCGATCCTGATCGTGGAATTCGCCCGGGAACTGGAATTCGAGGGACGAACGCCGCTTCAGGCGGCCATCGAGGCAAGCCGGCTTCGTCTCCGCCCGATCCTGATGACCTCGCTCGCCTTCATCATGGGCGTGGTGCCGCTGGTCGTCTCCACCGGTGCAGGTGCGGAAATGCGCGCGGCCATGGGTGTCGCGGTGTTCTCCGGCATGATCGGCGTGACGTTCTTCGGCATCTTCATGACACCGGTCTTCTACGTGCTGGTGCGGAAGCTCGCAGGCAACCGCCCGCTCATCCAGCACAAGCAGGAAGAACCGGCCAATTCGGACTACAAGCTCGAAAAGGCCGGCTGACGCCTCACCTCCCATCCACCGCCACCTTCGACGCAAGCCCGCCGCGCATCCCCCGATGCGCGGCGTTTTTCATGGCTGGAGGCATTCATGCGACGTCGCTGAAATAGAATCCGTTTCAAATGCTTAAGCAGAGAACATCTCCATGTTGCACTGCATAAAAAATGATGAAAGCCAATATATCTGAAACGAACAACTGGCTCGGAAAGAAACAGTGGTATTTTATGCTTTGTATTTTGTGGTAATTTCCAAGAACGGGGTGATTCGGACTAAATGATTTAGTTCAGGGGCGACATGATGGAGCAGGATTACGAAAACTGGGCAACCACCGTTGCCTATTCGATCGTGATGCATGAGGGTCTTGATCTCGCGCTTTCCGCGCAGAATCTGGACAGGGGCAAGACCAGGAACAATCGTGAGCGGCTGATGGAAGCCATCCGCACGTCGCTACTCGAAGCCCGTTCGCGCGGCGATTACCTGACGGCGGCGTGAAGGACTGCCAGTCGCGCCGGATACGGCAGTGGCTCAGGCCGGAAGCAGATCGGTCCGGATCGCGGCTTTCAGCGGCAGGTGATCCGAGGCGATGCGTGCCAATGCGCTGTCATGCGCCTCCACCTGCTCGATCAGCCCTTCGCGATTGGCAATGATCCTGTCGAGCGCCAGCACCGGCAGGTTGGACGGGAAACTCGGCACTGCCGGCGGCAGGCCGCCGAAAGCGTCCCGGAACGTATTGAGCGACGAACCGTTGCCGAGACGCCATTCATTCAGGTCTCCCATGAGGATGGTCGCGCATTCGTTGCGCGCTTCCAGAAGCCCGACCAACGCCTTGGCCTGCTGGGCGCGGGAATGTCTGAGAAGGCCGAAATGGGCGGCGATGATCCGCAACGTGCCACCACTCTTCAGGTCCAGCTCCACGACGAGTGCGCCGCGTGGCTCAAGCCCCGGCAATTTCAGCGTATGAACGTCCCTCACCGCCCCTTCCCTGAACAGCACGACATTACCGTGCCAGCCATGCGCCTTCACGCCGGCCTGCACCGGCACGGGGATGAGCCCGCTTTCCCGTTCCAGCCGGGCAAGATCGAGCAGGCCAGTGCGCTCGCCGAAACGGCTGTCTGCCTCCTGGAGGGCGATGATATCCGCTCCGATTTCCTGAATGACACGGCTGGTGCGATCCGGATCGAACTTGCGGTCGCGGCCGACACATTTATGCACATTGTAGGAAGCGATGACCGGAAAGGAATGGTCTTTTATCGCCGGCACCGCATTTTGCCGCTGGCGGCGCTCGCGCAGCGACTGCATGACGAAGGCCGGCAGGCTGGCATTCTTCGCCAGCGCCGTTTTTTCGTTATCCAGCAAGCCGTTCTTCTTCACGCGTCAATGCCTCCGGTCTGGCGCATCGTCCTTTCGGACGCACGGCGCTCTAAAGATAGGGCGAAGCGAGCCAAAGGACACGCTCCACAAAACGGACAACGAATGGCCGCGCATTCAGTTCGCTCAGCCGGACGGGTATTGCGGTCGCCCGTGCATCGCGGATGCGCTCCCCGATCATCGTGGCGAACGGCTCGTCCATGACCTCGAGGTCGATCTCGAAGTTCAGCCGCAACGAACGCGGATCGAGGTTGGAAGAGCCGATATAGGTCCAGCATTCGTCGATCACCAAAAGCTTGGAATGATTGAAAGCCCCCGTCGCCCGCCAGATACGGCAATAATTCTGCAGCATCTGGTCGAATTGCGCCGTCATCGCCCGGTCCACAAGCACCAGATTGTTGCTTTTCGGCACGATGATATCGACCACCACCCCCCGCCTCGCCGCGGTTATGAGCGCCGAAATAAGCTCCCGATCGGGGAGAAAATAGGGCGACATGATGAGAATGGAGGAACGGGCGACGGAAAAGGCACCCATCAGCATCTTGTGACTGGTCTCGATGCTCTTGTCCGGTCCAGAGGAGCAAACGCGGGCGACGATCTCAGAGCCCGGTACGCCGTCGGGAATGGCAATATCCCAGACCGGCGCGTCCAGAACTTCCCCCGTCGTGAAGCGCCAGTCTTCCGCGGCGATGGAGAAAAAATCGGAGACGACCGGCCCGGTAATCTTGAAATGCGTGTCGTGCGACTGTTTTTCGCCGCCGAATTCCAGGGTGAAGCCCTCGCGGATATTCATGCCGCCGCTGAACGCGATGCGCCCGTCCACCACCAGGATCTTGCGGTGGGTACGCAGATTGGCATAGGGCAGCCGCAGCCCCATGATGACATTGCCGTTGAAGACATCAGCGACGATGTCCTTTTCTCTCAACGTCGGCAGGATGCTCGGCACCGAATAACGAGCGCC
Organism: Rhizobium sp. BR 250; assembly: GCF_047445855.1. NCBI lineage: Bacteria > Pseudomonadati > Pseudomonadota > Alphaproteobacteria > Hyphomicrobiales > Rhizobiaceae > Rhizobium > Rhizobium sp. BR 250. The sequence goes on along the minus strand of NZ_JARWKW010000014.1, from coordinate 89,272 downwards.
CACAGCATCGATGAGCACCCTCACCTCCACGCCGCGCAGCTTCGCCCTTTCCAGCGCTGCGACGAAACGCGCGCCGATCCGGTCATTGTCGAAAATATATGTTTCGAGAATGATCGACCGCTTCGCTTCACCGATCGCTTCCAGCATGGCGGTATAGGCGACATCACCGGTCACCAGCGGCTCTATGCCGTTGCCGGTCGTCAGCGCATGGCGTGTCACCCGGTCTCCCAGCGTCTTCATCGCTTCGAAACGGCGGCCGAAACGCGTGGCGATCATGTCGTTGCTGGCATCAAGGCGCGCCACGCGATCCATGATCTCGTCCAGCATGAAGGAGCGCTGCTGCGTGATGTTCGACCGGCGAATGCGATTGATGCCGGCAATCGCATAAATCACCGCACCGACGATGGGTGACAGCACGATGACGCCCACCCAGCCGAGCGCCGAGCGGACTTCTTCCTTCGTCATCGTGGCATGCACGGCCGCCACGGTTCCCATCAAGATGGAAAGGACGGCAAGTATATGGGGCCAATAGGCGATGACGAGGTCGAGCATGATGCAACTATAGGGCATCGGGCCGAAAAGTGTAACGCGGTTTTCGGAGAAGCGGACGCGTAAACAAAAAGATAGGCAATTCACCGGTCCCGCCGTGATGACCCGGCGGGCGGACGCGAGGGCAAGCGGCGCGTGCGCTTCCCGCCCACGCTTTTGCGGGACAGACCCTTGCGGGATTAACGGTGGAAACCGGCCTTGCGATATGTCATGAGAGCGCATCTTGATCTGTGGGCAGTGGCAACGCGGGGTGCACTTGCGGGCTTTCTGCGACGTTGGAAAGCAAGAAGGCCGTGATGCAGGAAAATACCCAAGGCGCCGTCATCGTCATTTCCAGCCACGTCATGCGTGGCTCCGTCGGCAACCGCGCTGCCGTTTTCGCGCTGGAGACGCTCGGTTATCCCGTCTGGGCTGTGCCCACCATCGTCATGCCCTGGCATCCCGGCCACGGCCCCTCGACGCGGATGCGCTTTCAGGATGACGATTTCGACAAGGCGATGACCGACCTCGAAAACGCCAAATGGGTCGGCGAGGTCAAGGCCGTTCTGACCGGTTATTTCGGCAGCGCCGCACAGGTACGCTCCGTCGCAAGGCTGATCCGCAATCTCAAGGAAAAGAACCCGGCGCTCGTTTATGCCTGTGACCCGGTCATGGGCGATCTGGGCGGGCTCTACATTCCCCTCGAGACCGCCGAAGCCATCCGCGATCACCTCATCCCGCTTGCCACCGTCGCGACACCGAACCGTTACGAACTGGCATGGATGAGCGGCGCCGAGCTTGAAACCAACAACGCCATCATGGATGCCGCGCTCGCACTCGGTCCGCCGAAAATGCTGGTCACTTCGGCCGTGCCGATGATGACGGGCGGCACCGGCAATCTTTACCTCAGCGGCCGCCATGCGCTGCTTGCCGAACACCGCGCCATCGAAAATGCGCCGAACGGCCTCGGCGACCTGATGTCGGCGCTGTTCCTCGCCCGCCTGCTGGAGGGGCTGGACGATGAAAAGGCGTTGCAACTGGCGACCGCCAGCGTGTTCGAAATTCTGGCCCGCACCAAAAAACGCGACATGAACGAACTGACGCTGGAGACGGACTCCTCAAGCCTCTCCACACCCATGGCCATGGTGCAGATGCGTCATCTCTTGCATCCTTCGCGCAGCAAGCGCAAATAGCGGCTAGAGCATTTCCACGAAAAGTGGCCCCCGGTTTTCCGTCCGGAAATGCGGCAAACAAGGAGTTGGAGCGGTTTCGCGGTTCGAAGAAAAGCGAAAATGCTCTAGAGGATTGGTCTTCAACGCACCGAGTTCTTCTCTTGATCTTGGTCCAACCATAACGGTACTGCGATAGATGAAAGATTTTCCGGAAACCCTTCTCAACGGCTACAAGAACTTCATGAGCGGCCGCTATGCCGACGAGCGCGACAGATACCGTGTTCTGGCAGATACCGGACAGAAACCGCAGACGCTGTTCATTGCCTGTTGTGACTCCCGTTCGGCGCCGGAAACCATTTTCGACTGCGGACCGGGAGAGCTTTTCGTCGTCCGCAACGTTGCCAACATGGTGCCGCCCTTCGAGCCCGACGGCCAGTATCACGCCACGTCGGCGGCCATCGAATATGCCATGCAGGTTCTGAAGGTGAAGGATATCGTCGTCATGGGACATGGCCGCTGCGGCGGCATTCAGGCAGCACTCGATCCCAATCTCGAGCCGCTGTCGCCGGGCGATTTCATCGGCAAATGGATGAACATGGTCAAGTCCGCGGCCGAACAGATCCAGAGCAATGACGTCATGACCGCCTCTGAGCGTCAGACAGCGCTGGAGCGCGTTTCGATCCGCAATTCCATCGCCAATCTGCGTGGCTTCCCCTTCGTCAAGGCGCAGGAAACCGCCGGAAAGGTCAAGCTGCACGGCGCATGGTTCGATATTTCGACCGGCGAATTGTGGGTGATGGACAGCAAAACGGGCGACTTCCGCCGCCCGGACCTGTGATTGAAGCGGTAGTTGCTGAAAAGCCGCCCGTCGCCTTATCCGCATTCCGTCACCCCGGACTTGATCCGGGGTCCAGCGCGATCAAATCCTTGATCGCGGGAGAGTCCTTTCACGGCGCAGACGCGCCGTGGCTGGATGCCGGATCAAGTCCGGCATGACGAAAGTGAAATTTTGGTTCGTAGAAAACAGCCTTATTGGCCGTCGATCGCCTTGCCGATGAAGGCGATGGCCTGCTGGTAGACGCTTGCGGCGTTCCAGCCCTGGATGGCGGCATAATTCGCCTGACCCTGCTGATAACCCGCGCCGCGCTGCCAGCCGTGGCCGACGAGGAAGTTGGCGGTGGAGGCCAGCGCATCGGCGCGCGAACCTACGAGATCGATGCGGCCGTCACGGTCGAAATCGACGCCGTAGCGCACGACGTTCAAGGGCAGGAACTGCGTCTGACCGATTTCACCATGGGCAGCGCCCTTGGCGTTGACGTTCAGCGAACCGCTGCCGACGAGCTTCAGCGCCGCATAAAGCTGCTCGGTGAAATAATCCGAGCGGCGGCAGTCGAAGGCGAGCGTGGAGACGGCGGAAAGCGTGTGCTGCTTGCCCATGAAGCTGCCAAAACCGGTTTCCATGCCCCAGATGGCGAGAAGCGGACCGGCCGGCACGCCATAGGCTTTCTCGATCGAGGCGAAGAGGGAGGCATTGTTCTTCTTCATGGCCTTGCCGCGCGAAATGATCGTCTGACCGCCGCGCTTCTGCATGAACTGTTCGAAAGACAGCTTGAAGCTGTGCTGGCCACGGTCGGCGCTGATGGTCGCCCGGTTGTAGGAGACGCCGGAGAAAGCGCGGTCGAGCACCGAAGCGCTGACGCCGCGGCCCGCCGCTTCCTGCTTGAAGGTGCCGACCCAGGCCTCGAAGCCTGCCGAAGTGTTGCCGCATTGCGCAGCCATAACCGGCGTCGCTGCCAAAACCGAGACCATGGCCACACCAGCCAGAATTGCCTTCATTGCCCGCATCAAAATCTGCCTTTGATATCCTTTGGGGAATTCATCCCGAGACCCAAACCGTAAATACTGTATGATTCAGGTGCCAAATTGTTATTTGGCGGCCTAAATTGCCTTTCGGCAGCAAGGCCTGCAAATAAACTGGCCGTGATCTCGCCAATTATAAAACCCGCCTGCCCCACACAGAACAGACGGGTTATACTTAACGAACCTTAAAAAATCGTATCGTGGATCAGGCAGCCGCCTTGCGGGGCTTGATGAAACCACGATTGATCAGCAGTTCGGCGATCTGGACGGCGTTGAGGGCAGCACCCTTGCGCAGATTGTCGGAAACCACCCAGAGGTTGAGGCCGTTTTCGACCGTCGCATCTTCGCGGATACGCGAGATATAGGTCGCGTCTTCGCCAGCGGATTCAACCGGGGTGATGTAACCGCCGTTTTCGCGCTTGTCGATGACGAGGCAACCCGGTGCTTCGCGCAGGATGTCCCGTGCCTGATCGGCAGTGATCTCGTTTTCGAACTCGATATTGACCGATTCCGAATGGCCGATGAAGACGGGAACGCGGACAGCCGTGCAGGTGACCTTGATCTTCGGATCAAGCATCTTCTTGGTTTCGGCCAGAACCTTCCACTCTTCCTTGGTGTAACCGTCTTCCATGAAGACGTCGATGTGCGGAATGACGTTGAAGGCGATGCGCTTGGTGAACTTCTTGGCTTCGACCGGATCGGCCACGAAGACGGCGCGGGTCTGCTGGAACAGCTCGTCCATGCCTTCCTTGCCGGCACCGGAAACGGACTGGTAGGTGGAGACGACAACGCGCTTGATCTTGGCGAAGTCATGCAGCGGCTTCAGCGCGACGACGAGCTGTGCCGTGGAGCAATTGGGGTTGGCAATGATGTTCTTCTTGGTGAAGCCGGCAACCGCATCGGCATTGACTTCCGGAACGATCAGCGGAACGTCCTGATCGTAACGCCATGCCGACGAGTTGTCGATGACGACACAGCCCTGCTGGCCGATCTTCGGCGACCACTTCTTGGACACATCGCCGCCGGCCGACATCAGGCAGATATCCGTATCGGAAAAATCGTAGTTTTCGAGGTTCGAAACCTTCAGCGTGCGATCGCCATAGGAGACTTCCGTGCCCTGGGAGCGGGCGGAAGCGAGCGGCACGACTTCATCGGCGGGAAAACCGCGTTCGGCCAGGATATTGAGCATTTCGCGACCGACGTTGCCGGTGGCGCCTGCAATTGCAACTTTGAAACCCATGATCAAGCTCTCTTTCTGTCTCTCCTCTTTTTGGTGAGGTGGGGAACCCGCACAGATCGCGGCTTCCTCGATCCCCGGCCAAACCGGGGAGAGAGCGGTGGCCAGAGACGTCAGACGGTTTTAATCGTCGTTTTGGCCGTAATTCGGATAGAATAAGAAAGGCGCGGATCATCGCCGGCCAAATGTGCCGGTCCTTCCATGACGAACATGTCTGCAACATGCATGCGCAAGGTGATGCTCCTTCTTCGCGAGAAGCTATTAGAAGGTTTCTCGTTTCTGTCAAGGAAAAAGGCGCAGCCTGCCGGTGCCCTGCGATCCGCCCCGCGACATTTTCGGGACGCCTTTCATTAGACTAAAGTCATAATCCGAAAGCATCGCTCTTATTGGGGTTAATTTTCTGTCACTCTGACACTCCGCGCATTGCAGCCGCAAGGTGAGTCCGGAGGAGAGAGATGGGCTCCGCAATGCGCCAATTGGGACATCTGTGGAGGACAGACAATGGCAGATATTGCAGCCGTGAGCGGCGCCGCCCGTCCAATGACGGGTGAAGAGAAGAAGGTGATTTTCGCCTCTTCTCTCGGAACAGTCTTCGAATGGTACGATTTTTATCTGTACGGCTCGCTCGCGATCTATATCGGCGCGAACTTTTTCAGCCAGTATCCGGAAACGACACGCAACATCTTTGCGTTGCTGGCCTTCGCCGCCGGCTTCCTCGTGCGGCCCTTCGGCGCGCTGGTATTCGGCCGCCTGGGCGACATTGTCGGCCGTAAATATACCTTTCTCATCACGATCCTCATCATGGGCGTTTCGACCTTCCTCGTCGGCGTCCTGCCCAGTGCATCGCAAATCGGCATTGCCGCTCCGATCATCCTGATCGCGCTGCGCATGCTGCAGGGCCTGGCGCTCGGCGGTGAATATGGCGGTGCCGCAACTTACGTGGCCGAACACGCGCCGAACGGCCGCCGTGGCTATTACACCTCGTGGATCCAGACGACGGCGACGCTCGGCCTGTTCCTGTCTCTGGTGGTCATTCTCGGCGTGCAGTTCGCACTCGGCAAGGAAGCCTTCGCCGCCTGGGGCTGGCGCATTCCCTTCCTCGTTTCCGTTCTGCTGCTTGGCGTATCGGTCTGGATCCGTCTGAAAATGAACGAATCCCCCGCCTTCAAGAAGATGAAGGAAGAGGGCAAGACCTCCAAGGCCCCGCTCAGCGAAGCCTTCGGCCAGTGGAAAAACGCCAAGATCGCCCTGCTTGCGCTTGTCGGCGCCGTCATCGGCCAGGCCGTCGTCTGGTACACCGGCCAGTTCTACGCGCTGTTCTTCCTGCAGAGCATCCTGAAGGTCGACGGGCAATCGGCCAACATCATGGTCGCGGCGGCACTCATCCTCGGCACCAGCTTCTTCGTGATCTTCGGCTGGCTTTCCGACAAGATCGGCCGCAAGCCGATCATCATGGCCGGCCTCGTCCTCGCGATGCTGACCTACTTCCCGCTGTTCAAGGCACTGACATGGGCGGGCAACCCGGCGCTGGCCGAAGCCCAGTCCACCGTTCGCGCCACCGTGACCGCCGCCCCCGGCGACTGCAAGTTCCAGTTCAACCCGACGGGTACGGCAAAGTTCACCACGTCGTGCGATATCGCTACCTCGTTCCTGACGCGCAATTCCGTGCCCTATGACGTGGTTGCGGGAGCCGCCGGCGAGCCGGCCAGCGTCAAGATCGGTGACGCCACCATCGCCAGCTACGACGCGATCGCAGCCGGTGCGGATGCGGGTGCCAAGGACAAGGCCTTCCAGAAGCAGGTCAACATCGCCCTGCATGACGGCGGTTACCCGCTGGTGCGCGGCGCGGCGCAGGTGCCGGACGCGAAACTGGACGCCTTCATTGCCGCAAACCCGGAACTTGGCCTCAATGCCGATGCGGTTCGCGCCACCGACAAGAAGATGGTTGCGACCGACAAGCTGGTAGCAGACAAGCTGCTGACCGCAACCGAGACCGGCGGTGCGCCAGAAATGGCCGTCTACACCATTGCCGGTGGTGGTGCCTTCTCCATGGTGGCCGATCCGGCTGCGGTGAACTGGGTCGTCATCATTGCGGTGCTGACCGTCCTCGTCATTTATGTGACGATGGTCTATGGCCCGATCGCGGCCCTTCTGGTCGAATTGTTCCCGACCCGCATCCGCTATTCCGGCATGTCGCTGCCATACCACATCGGCAACGGCTGGTTCGGCGGCCTTCTGCCCGCCACCGCCTTTGCGATGAGCGCGGCGAAGGGCGATATCTACTACGGCCTCTGGTATCCGATCATCTTTGCAGGCATCACGCTGGTCGTCGGCCTGCTGTTCCTGCCGGAAACCAAGGATCGCGACATCCACACCATGGATTGAGCGAAAAGCACCGAAACAACCACCCGGCGCCACGGCGCCGGGTTTTTTATTGCCGCCGTACCGCCACCGCCCGAAATGGCCTTTTCCCGCCTGTCAATCCGCCGCAGGTAGAAAAACAGCAATAACAAGACAAAAACGCCCGAAATGGGCTATGACGGCTTATCAGGACGGGAAATGGGAGAGCAGTTTTGAGAATCGGAACGCCTAAGGAATTATATGAGGGCGAAGCGCGCGTGGGCATGACGCCCGACAGCGCGCAAGCACTGCAGAAACTCGGATATGATTGCGTGATCGAGGCCGGCGCCGGCAAGGCCGCCGGTTTTTCCGACGACGCCTATCGCAAGGCCGGCGTCACCGTGGTCGACACCGCCGAGGCGCTCTACACCGGTTCCGACATCATCGCCAAGGTTCGCCCACCGGAAACATCGGAGATTGATCGCCTGTCTTCGGACAAGACGCTGATCTCGTTCTTTTACCCCGCCCAGAACAAGGACCTTCTGGAGCAGGCGAAGGAAAAGGGCGCCAACGTCATCGCCATGGACATGGTGCCGCGCATTTCCCGCGCCCAGAAGATGGATGCCCTGTCCTCCATGGCCAATATCGCCGGTTATCGCGCGGTGATCGAGGCCGGCAATAATTTCGGCCGCTTCTTCACCGGTCAGGTCACCGCCGCCGGCAAGGTGCCGCCCGCCAAGGTTCTGGTGATCGGTGCCGGCGTTGCCGGTCTTGCCGCCATCGGCACCGCCACCTCGCTCGGCGCCATCACCTATGCCTTCGACGTTCGTCCGGAAGTGGCCGAACAGATCGAAAGCATGGGCGCCGAATTCGTCTATCTCGATTTCGCCGATCAGCAGCAGGATGGTGCGGCAACAGGCGGTTATGCCGCTCCCTCCTCTCCGGAATTCCGCGAGAAGCAGCTCGAGAAGTTCCGCGAACTGGCGCCTCAGATCGATATCGTCATCACCACGGCGCTCATTCCGGGCCGCGACGCCCCGAAACTGTGGCTCGCCGATATGGTGGCGATGATGAAGCCGGGTTCGGTCATCATCGACCTCGCAGCCGAACGCGGTGGCAATTGCGACCTCACGGTTCCCGACCAGCGTGTGGTTTCCGACAATGGCGTCATCGTCATCGGCTACACGGATTTCCCGAGCCGCATGGCAACGCAGGCCTCGACGCTCTACGCCACCAATATCCGTCACATGATGACCGACTTGACGCCCGCCAAGGATGGCAAGCCGGTTCACAACATGGAAGACGACGTTATCCGCGGCTCGACCGTCACCTATCAGGGCGAGATCACCTTCCCGCCGCCACCGCCAAAAATCCAGGCGATTGCCGCGCAGAAGCCGAAAGAAAAGGCGAAAGAGCTTACGCCCGAGGAAAAACACGCCAAGGAACGGGCCGAGTTCAGGGCGCAGACCAAGAGCCAGGTCGGGCTGCTCGCCGCCGGCACGGCGGTGCTGCTGCTCGTCGGCCTTTATGCGCCTGCAAGCTTCATGAGCCATTTCATCGTCTTCGTGCTCGCCTGCTTCGTCGGCTTCCAGGTCATCTGGAATGTTAGCCATTCGCTGCACACGCCGCTTATGGCGGTAACGAACGCGATTTCCGGCATCGTCATCATCGGCGCGCTGCTGCAGATCGGTTCCGGCAACTGGCTGGTGGTGATCCTTGCCTCGCTTTCCGTCCTGATCGCGACGATCAACATCGTCGGCGGTTTCCTCGTGACACGGCGCATGCTCGCCATGTTCCAGAAGTCCTGAGCGTGCGGGGATTTAAATAAATGACCATTGGTATCGTTTCCGCGGCCTATGTCGCCGCAGCCGTTCTTTTCATCCTTTCCCTCGGCGGCCTTTCCGGACAGGAAAGCGCCAAGCGCGCCGTCTGGTACGGCATCGTCGGCATGGGCCTCGCCATCGTCGCCACCGTTTTCGGCCCTGAAATCAGCAAGGGCGTCGGGCAATGGCTCGTCGTGCTCCTGATGCTGGCAGGTGGCTCGGTTCTCGGTTATTTCGTCGCAAGCCGCGTGCAGATGACCGAAATGCCGCAGCTTGTGGCAGCCCTTCACTCCTTCGTCGGTCTTGCCGCCGTCTTCATCGGCTTCAATGCCCATATCGAGGAAGCGCATGTCGCCTCACTGGATGAGGCGGCGCGTTCGTTGCTGACCGGCTTTTCCGCGATCCTCGCCCACAAGACGCCGGTCGAACTGGCGATCATGAAGGTTGAGGTCTTCCTCGGCGTCTTCATCGGCGCGGTCACCTTCACCGGCTCCGTCGTCGCCTTCGGCAAGCTTGCCGGCAAGGTGGACGGCAAGGCGAAGAAACTGCCCGGCGGACATCTGCTCAATGCCAGCGCTGCGATCCTGTCGCTCGTGCTGCTCATCATGTATTGCAACGGCGCCGGCGCATGGACCCTCGTCCTGATGACGCTTGCCGCCTTCTTCATCGGTTACCACCTGATCATGGGCATCGGCGGCGCCGACATGCCTGTCGTCGTTTCGATGCTGAACAGCTATTCCGGCTGGGCGGCCGCCGCCATCGGCTTCACGCTCGGCAACGATCTCTTGATCGTCACCGGCGCACTGGTCGGCTCCTCGGGTGCGATCCTCTCCTACATCATGTGCAAGGCGATGAACCGCTCCTTCGTCTCCGTCATCCTCGGCGGCTTCGGCGGCACGACGGGCCCGGCGATGGAAATCGAGGGTGAGCAGGTGGCGATCGACGCCGAAGGCGTGGCCGCAGCGCTGAACGACGCCGACAGCGTCATCATCGTTCCGGGCTACGGCATGGCGGTGGCGCAGGCGCAGGCCGCGGTTTCCGAACTGACCCGCAAGCTGCGCGCCGACGGCAAGACCGTGCGTTTCGCCATCCACCCGGTGGCAGGCCGTCTTCCCGGCCACATGAACGTGCTGCTCGCCGAAGCCAAGGTGCCCTACGACATCGTGCTGGAAATGGACGAAATCAACGACGATTTCCCCAATACCGACGTCGTCATCGTCATCGGCTCCAACGACATCGTCAACCCGGCTGCCCAGGACGATCCGAACTCGCCGATCGCCGGCATGCCGGTGCTGGAAGTGTGGAAGTCGAAGCTCGTCATCGTCTCCAAGCGCGGCCAGGGCACGGGTTATTCCGGTATCGAGAACCCGCTGTTCTACAAGGACAATACGCGCATGTTCTATGGCGATGCGAAGAAGTCGATCAACGATCTTCTACCGCTGATCAAGTAATGAAAAGGGCGTTTCCGGGAGACCGGGAACGCCCTTTTTTGACCCCGGAACAAGTCCGGGGTGAGGCGGCGCGGATGCTACGCCCCCGCAACCCGGAACCGTCCTGCGGGACTTCGCGGATAGACCGCCCTCAAAGCACCCGATAACGCCGATTAAAATACATCAGCGCCTCATCGCCCGCATTGATCTTTGTATCAACAACCTCGCAGATGAGGATGTCATGCGTGCCGCCATCATGGGCTTCGCGGATGCGGCAATCGAAGGAGACGAGCGCATCTTCCAGAACCGGGGCGCCGGTTTCGAGCACGCCCCAGCTGCCGGCGGCAAAACGTTCCTCCGCCGGGGTCTTGCCGCCGAAGAGCGTGCTCAGCACCTCGTGATGAGCGGCGAGCGTGTTGACGCAGACGACGCCATTGGCCTTCACCACCTTGTAAGTGGAAGAATTGCGGTTGAGGCAGATGAGAAGTGTGGGCGGATTGTCGGAAACGCTGCAAACGGCCGTCGCGGCAAAACCGGTGCGGCCTGCCGCACCATTGGTGGTGACGATGTTGACCGCCGCACCGAGCCGCGCCATGGCGTTTCTATAATCGAGGCTGCGTTGCTCAGCAGTCTTCGTCTCCATTTCCACTTCCTTTTCAAGAGACATCCTCTGCATCTAACCCATCCTTCCTTAACAGGCCATCAAGCCAGCACACAGGCGTCTTCAAAGGCAAGACGCGGCAGACGGCCGAAGAGCTTCGAGGGATCGCCATAACCGAGATTGATCAGGAAATTGGATTTCCACGTCGTGCCGGCAAAAAACGCCGCATCCACCTTGGCCTTGTCGAAACCGGACATGGCGCCGGTATCCAGCCCGAGCGAGCGGGCTGCGAGGATGAGATAACCCGCCTGCAGCGTGGCATTGCGGAAGGCCGTTTCCTCGGCCACGGCCGGGCTGGAAGTGAACCACGAACGGGCATCGGCATGCGGAAACAGTTCCGGCAGTTTCTCGTAAAATTCGCGGTCGATGGCGGCGATCACCGTGACGGGGGCTGCCATGGTCTTTTCAAGATTGCCCGAAGAAAGCGCCGGCCTCAGTTTTTCTTTCGCTTCCGGGCTGCGCACGAAGACGAAACGCGCGGGCGAACAATTGGCCGAGGTCGGACCCATCTTCGTCAGATCGTAAAGCGCTCTCAGCGTCTCGTCACCGACCGGCTTGTCAGCCCAGCCATTATGGGTGCGTGCTGCGGTGAAAAGTGCTGCAAGTGCCTTGTCGTCGAGTGCTGTCGTCATTGTCCTAAAAATCCTGTCAGAATGTTTGCTGGGCCGGCAGCAGAAACTGCAAAAGCCGTTTGTTGAAAAGCTGGGGCTCAGTGATGTTGACCGCATGCGCCCCGAAATCGAGAAGACAGAGCTCGCCCTGCCGCAGGCCATCCGCCAGCCGCAGCGAGCGGGTGTAGGGCACCAGCAGATCGTCCTTCGTCGCCACCACCAGCGCCGGGTTGCCGACCTCACCAAGTCGGGCGTCCACATCGAAGGCCCTCAGCGCCGCGATGCGGCGGAGCACATTCGCCTTGCCCTGAAAATGCGCGACCCCATGGGCATCGTCCCGCGCCAGCCGCTCCTGATGTTGCGACATCCAGGCGGCCGGATAGAGAAACAGCGGCTGGGCCTTGACGAAGGCCTCGACGCCGGATTTTTCCAGAAGCTCGATCCGCACGTCGAAGCAGCGCCCCGAATGCGGATCGGCCTTGCTCCATGCATTGATGAGCACCAGCCGGTCGATGAGACCGGGCCGCCGCAGCGCGATATCGAGGCCGATCAGACCGCCAAGCGCATGACCCATGAAGTGGAATTTTTCGAGGTTCAGGGCCGAGACGATTTCCAGCACATCATCCGCCATCGCCGATATGCCGCCATCTTCCGGCACTTCGCCGCCCGTCCTGCCGGTTCCGCGATGGTCATAGGTGATCACGCGGAAATCACGGGAAAGGGCTTCGATTTGCGGCACCCAATAGGCACCCGATCCGCCCAGCCCCGAAGACAAAAGGATGGTGGGCGCCTCGGCATCGGTGCGGCCATGAACCTCGAAATGCATCATCTGCCGTCTCGTCTATTTGCCGATATGGGCGACGGTGGCGATTTCCACCAGCGCGTCGGGCTTCACGAGGCCGCACTGGATGCAATACCGCGCCGGCTTGTCGCCGGGGAAATATTCGGCATAGACCGTGTTCACGGCCTGGTAATTCGCCCAGTCGGTGATGAAGATATGGTTCATCGTCACGTCTTCCATCGTGCCGCCGGCGGTTTCGATGACGGACTTGATGGTTTCCAGAACATGGCGGGTTTGCGCGCTCGCATCACCCACATGCACGACATTATTGTCCTTGTCGAAGGGCAGCGTGCCGGACACATAAACCACGCCATCGGCAAGGGTTCCCGGCGAAAAGGGTGCGATGGGTTTGCTGGTACCGGCAGGCACGACGATCTTTTTCGGCATTTCGTTCTCCTCTTTGTGGTTGGATATCAAGCGCTGACGGGTGCGGCCTGCGAAATGACGCCGCAGAAATCGTTGACGGTGGCGACCCAGCCGAAAAACTTCTCGACATTGTAGACCGTCGCCTGCTGGATATAGTCCGGACCCAGATGATGCGTGGCATCCTCCAGCATCACCCCGAAATATTCGAGATGGAAGGCATCACGCAGCGAGCTTTCGACGCAGACATTCGTGGCGATGCCGACGAAGACCAGATTGCGGATGCCTCGGGCGCGCAGCACGCTGTCCATATTGGTGTTGAAGAAACCGCTGTAGCGCGTCTTCGGCACCAGAATATCGCCGGGCTGCGGCTGCAGTTCATCGACAATGGCATAATCCCATGTGCCCTTGGCCAGCAGCTGGCCCTGCAGTTCCGGCCTTTTGCGCATGGTTTTCAGGGCATTGGACTTGTGCCAGTTGGGCGAGCCCGGCCCGCCCGCCTCGACATAATCCTTGTCCCAGCCATTCTGGAAATAAATGACCTGAACGCCCGCCGCCCGTGCGGCATCCAGCGTCTTCTTGATGTTGGCGATGGTGCCCTTGGCCCCCGATATATCGAAACCGGCAAGATCGACATATCCGCCTTCGGTCGAATAGGCATTCTGCATGTCAACCACGACAACGGCGGTCTCGCTGGGTTTCAGGGTGATCGGCTCCGGCCTTGCGGGAAGCGTGACACTTTCCGAACGGTTCTCCGGCCCCTTGTAACCCGCCACGACGGCTTCACTCATTCCGCTGCCTCCAGTGCCGCCTGAACATGCGCCCGGCTCTTCATCAGCGGCTGCACATATTTGCCGAATTTTTCGACGCCCTCGAGGAAATCGTCAAAGGTCAGCATCACGCCACCCGTTCCCGGCACTTCGCTCATCTCGTCCAGCATCGCCGCCACTTCTTCATAGGAGCCGATCAGCGTTCCCATGTTGATGTTGACCGCCGAGACGGGATTGGACATGTGCCGGACATTGGTGTCCGAACCGGACTTGGTGTCGACCGCGCTTTGCAGACCGAGCCACTTGATCGCGTCTTCATCCGCACCCGCCTTGTAGTGCTCCCATTTCGCCCAGGCATCTTCGGATTTTTCCTCGGCAAGCACCATCGTCAGCACGACGGATTTCACCTCGCGGCCGGTCTTTTCCGTCGCCGCCAGCAGTCGCTCATTGGTGGGAGCAAAGGCCTTCGGCGTATTGACGCCGACACCGAAGCAGAAGCTGTAATCGGCAAATTTGGCCGAGAACGCCATGCCGGAATTGGAGGAACCGGCGCAGATGAGTTTCACATCGCCCTGCGGCACCGGCTTCATGCGGCAATCCTCCATCTTGAAGAACTTGCCATTGAAATCCGATTGCCCGTCCGTCAGCAGTTCCTTGAGGACGGTGGTGTATTCACCGAGATATTCGTAACGGTCGCCGAAATAATCGTCGCCCGGCCAGAGCCCCATCTGGCTATATTCCGGACGCTGCCAGCCGGTTATCAGGTTGATGCCGAAACGGCCGCCGGAAATGGAATCGATCGTCGTCGCCATGCGCGCGACGATCGCCGGCGGCATGACCAAAGTGGCGGCGGTGCCGAACAGCTTGATCTTGGAGGTGACGGCGGCAAGCCCCGCCATCAGGGTGAAGGATTCCAGATTATAATCCCAAAATTCAGTCTTGCCGCCAAAACCGCGCAGCTTGATCATCGACAGCGCGAAGTCGAAACCATATTGCTCCGCCTTCAGCGTGATCGCCTTGTTCAGGTCAAAGCTCGGCTTGTATTGCGGCGCGTTTTCGGAAAGAAGCCACCCATTGTTCCCGATCGGGATAAAAACACCAACTTCCATTTTGCTGTTCCCTTTTTAGCGTCAGGTGTCTCCTGACTTGACAAAAGAGTAGCAGGTTCTGTGCCAGACCAAATAAAATAATTTTATCAAATGGATAAAATTTTGGGTCGTGAGGGAGCTTTGACCAAAAGATAAAAAATTTATCATTTGGTCAAAATATTTGCCTGTTTATTCGGCAGAAATAAAAGGAAAAGTCGATCCTTCGATTGCCTTGAATTTTGGGACGGAAGAGCCCCGACTTTTTTGCCGTCATCCTCGGGCTTGACCCGAGGATCCATAACCCACTGAAACCAATGGATCCTCGGGTCAAGCCCGAGGATGACGTCGCGTATGGAGCGCTGTCGACGGCATGCCAAGAACAAGGGGGCTTCCCGCGATCAAGCTATGCCAAAAACTCAACCCAGCCGCTGCTGCGCATAGGCGTGAACCGCCCGGAAAGCGGCCTCAGCACCGGCGACGACGCGCTCTTCCTCTTCGACCGTCAGCGAAATTTCATCAAGCGCAGCGGTAAATGTGCGCCAGTGCAGGCCGCGACCTTCGGGAGCGCCGGCCAGATGGCGCGCGCCGAATTCTTCGCCAAGACCGAGCTTCGCCGCGTCCTTCAGCAGGAAGGCCGCGCCGAGATTGGAGCCTTCGACCACGTAAAGCCAGCCCATGGCCTCCGGCAGATCGAAAGGCGTCTCGGCAGTAAAACGCGGCTCAGCCGTTTCGGGAACAGCAAGACCGAGATCGGAAAGATCCTGCTCGATCAGGGAAAGACGGCGGCGGCCCTTGAGGTCGGGCAGCAGGCCATCAAGCGTTGCATTGGAGAAAAAGGCATCAAGATCGCGATGGAAAAGATATTGCGTTTCGACAAATTTGCCGAAGTTCTCGCGGCTCTCGAACGGCTTCGATGCCATGATGAAACTATCGAGATCGCCATGCGCACCGCGTGTCGCCGCTTTCAGGCGCTTGACGCGGCTCTGCTCGATTTCTGCTACAGGCGCTGCCGGCTCCGCAATGGTCATGATGATGGTCCCTTATCCCTCTATTCAGACTGCCTGATAAAAATCTTTACTCCAACAGTCAAATTTTATTTTCGCATTTTTCCTTCCCCTGCCGAGGCGACTGTCATCGTCTCGCACCGTGATAAATCCATGTCCATGCGGACCGACCCGATCATTCCTTGCCGGCGCTTACAAACACGTGCCCCCACCCGCCTCCGAAGCAAATCCCTTCATCTCCATCTTCCGAACAATCATATTGCAATTAGCTCTTTACAACTAACATGTCAGTATGCCATCAATCTGCCGTCACCTTGGAGGAGCATCTTAATTGACCCAGAAATTCGGCCTTTCGGCAGCCCTGACGACCCCTTTCAAAACGGACGGAACGGTCGATATCGATGCCATGATCGCCCATGCCCGCCGCTGCCTTGCAAATGGTTGCGACAGCGTGACACTGTTCGGTACGACGGGTGAAGGCTGCTCCGTCGGCAGCCGCGAACGGCAGGCAATCCTCTCCAGCTTCATCGCAGCAGGCATTGCGCCGTCGCACATCGTCACCGGCGTTCTCGTTGATTCCATCGAGGATGCGGCAGACCAGTCGGCTGAGGCTCTGAAAGCCGGCGCCCGCAATATTCTGCTCGCCCCGCCCTCCTATTTCAAGAATGTCAGCGATGACGGCCTGTTTGCCTGGTTCTCGGCGGTCTTTTCGAAGATCGGCAAGGATGCACGCGACATCCTCGTCTACAACATTCCCTCCGTGACCATGGTAACACTCTCCGTCGAGCTGGTGGGACGGCTTAAGGCGGCGTTTCCGGGCATCGTCACCGGCGTCAAGGATTCCTCCGGCAACTGGAGCCATACCGAGCGCCTGCTGAAGGAACATGGCGACCTTGCCATCCTGATCGGCGATGAGCGTGATCTCGCCAGGGGCGTTCGCCTCGGCGGTCAGGGTGCCATCTCCGGCGTCGCCAATTTCCTGACGCAGGAAGTGCGCGCCATGGCCGTTGACGGCAAGGACGACCCACGCATCGTCGATCTTGTTGTGGAACTTCTGAAATTCCCGGTTACGCCCGCCGTCAAGGTGCTGGTATCACACACGACAGGGGAAGCTATCTGGTCGGATGTGCGCGCGCCGCTCGTCGCGATTTCACCGGAAGGACGGCGGCAGATAGAAGGCGCATTTGACGCGCTGTTTCGCAGGCAGGCCGCCTGAACAAAGCTGAAAGGTTGAGCATGGACGATACCGGCGAACAGACATTGCGGGAACGGGCGTATGAGAGCTTTACGCATCACCTTCTCTCGCGTGACGTTCGTCCGGGGCAATTCATCTCGCAGCGCCGGCTCGTGGAACTGACGGGACTGCCGCTCGGCGCAATCCGGGAGGCAATTCCGCGGCTGGAGGCGGAAGGCCTGATCAAGACCGTGCCGCAGCGGGGATTGCAGGTCGCCCATATCGACATCAACCTTATCCGCGAAGCATTCCAGTTCCGTATCTTCCTTGAAAAGGAAGCCGTGGCGCTGTTCACACGCTCGGCTTCCGATGAGGCCATCGCGAAGCTTTTGAAACAGCACCGCGATATTGCTGAGGCAGCGGAAAATGGCGGGGAATCGCCGGAGCTGGATCAGCATGCGCAGCAGGTGGACTGGGGCATGCACGATGCCTTCATCGATAGTCTTGGCAATTCGATCATCTCGAATGCCTACCGCGTCAATTCCATCAAGATGCGCCTCATCAACCAGGAGCGCTTTCGCATCGCCGGCCATGTGAAGTCGGTGATGAAGGAACATCTCGCCGTTCTCGAAGCCATCGAGAGGCGATCCGTGGAAGACGCCGTGGAACGGCTGACCGCCCATATCCGCAACGCAAGGGACAGGGCGCTGGCGGTGTAAGGCAACTCTGGCGAGGACCAAAGAGGGTCTGCGCTGGACTTGCAGGAAATAAGCAACAAGCCGGGGTGAGGAGAATTTCCGGCTAACTGGAGGAGAACTGATATGACGCATTCATTGCTCAACCCCACGCGTCGCGCCTTTCTGGCAGGCACGGCCGCGATTGGCGGCAGCGCGGTGCTCGGCATTCGCCCTGCATCGGCGGCGGTGAACTGGAAAAAACACGCCGGCACGACGCTCGAAGTCAACCTCGTCAAAAGCCCGCGCAGCGAAACGCTGATCAAATATCTCGGCGAATTCGAAGAGCTGACCGGCATCAAGGTCAATGCCGAGGCAACGCCTGAACAGCAGCAGCGCCAGAAAGTTGTGATCGAGCTTTCGTCCGGCAAGCCGAGCTTCGACGTCGTGCATCTGAGCTATCACGTGCAGAAGCGCCAGTTTGAAAAGGGCAAGTGGCTCGCCGATATCAGCGGCTTCCTGAAGGACCCGTCGCTCACCGATCCGTCGCTCGTCGAAAAGGACTTCGCCGAAGCCGGCATGCTGTTTGCCAAGGATAGCGACGGCGTGTTGCGTTCGCTGCCCTTCTCGGTGGATTACTGGATCGTCTACTGGAACAAGGAACTCTTCGAAGCCAAGGGCCTGAAATACCCCGAAACCTTCGAGGAACTGGTGACGGCGGCGGAAAAGATCACCGATCCCTCCACCAACACTTACGGTTTCGTCGCGCGCGGCCTGAAAAATGCCAATACTCCCGTCTGGACCTCGCTGATGCTGGGTTATGGCGCAAAACCGATCGGCGCGGACGGCAAGGTCAACACCGAATCCAAGGAAGCGGTGGAAGCGGCAGCGCTTTATCAGCGCCTGATGACCAAGGCCGCCCCTCCCGGCGTCTCCGGCTTCAACTGGGCTGAAGCGCAGTCGGCCTTCCTGCAGGGCAAGATCGGCATGTGGTTCGATGGCGTCGGTTTTGCGCCGCCGATCGAGAACCCGGAAAAATCCCGCGTGGTCGGCAAGGTCGGTTACGGCGTCATCCCGAAGGGCCCGGCAACCCAGGCCGCCGGCACTTTTGGTGATGGCCTCGGCGTCGTCGAAGCCAGCAGCAAGAAGGAAGCCGCTTACCTCTTCTGCCAATGGGCGATCTCCCATGAAATGGGTGCGCGTCTGCTGCAGGCCGGCGCCGGCGTCCCGTTCCGCCAGTCCATTCTCGAGGACCAGAAGGTCCGCGAAGGCGTGACGATGCCGGCCGCCTGGCTGGATGCAGTTGTCGGTTCCGGCAAGGTCTCGCAGCTTGCCCTGCCGGTCATCATTCCGGTGACGGAGTTCCGCGACATTTACGGTGTCGGCCTCACCAACATGATCGGCGGCGCCGATCCGGCAGCAGAACTGAAAAAGGCAACGGAACAATTCGCACCCGTTCTGGCACGTAGCGAGGGATAATGGCCTCCGTGAGCATCGAAAACACCAAGACAGGCGCAAGCCGCAGAGAAGGGAGCAGGCCGGCAAGGCTTGCTCCCAACTACTGGCCTTTCGTCATACCGGCACTTGTCGTCATTTCAGCCGTGATCGTTTTTCCGTGGGTGTTCACCCTCTGGATGAGCGCCCATCGCTGGACGCTCGGGCAAGAGCAGAGCTTCATCGGCTTCGAGAATTATATAAGGCTCGCAAGCGATTTCAGATTCTGGGAATCGCTGTGGCACACGCTCGTCTATACCGTGCTGTCGGTCGTCGCCCCGCTCATCCTCGGAACATTGGCGGCGCTGGTTTTCGATGCGCAGTTTCCGCTGCGCGGTTTTCTGCGCGGCGTCTTCGTCATGCCGATGATGGCGACCCCGGTCGCCATCGCGCTCGTCTGGACCATGATGTTCCACCCGCAGCTTGGCGTCCTGAACTATCTGCTTTCCCTGATCGGCATCGGGCCGTTGGAATGGATCTACAACCAGTCCACCGTCATTCCCTCGCTGGTGCTGGTGGAAACCTGGCAGTGGACGCCGCTCGTCATGCTGATCGTGCTCGGCGGTCTCGCCGCCGTGCCGCGCGAACCCTATGAAAGTGCTGAAATCGACGGCGCCAATGCCTGGCAGAAGTTCCGTTACCTGACCATGCCGATGATTGCGCCGTTCCTGATGATCGCCGTCATCATCCGCTCCATCGATGCCGTCAAAAGCTTCGACATCATCTATGCGATGACCCAGGGCGGACCCGGCACCGCGTCGGAAACCATCAACATCTACCTCTATAATACGGCATTTTCCTATTACGACATCGGTTACGGCTCGGCCATGGCCGTCGTCTTCTTCATCATCATCGTGGCGCTCTCCTTTGTGCTTCTGATGGTGCGCCAGCGCTCGCAATGGAACGAGATGGAGGAACACTGATGTCCGCAAAGATCCTGAAACGCAAAAATCTCGACCGCATCGGCCTGTTCTTCGTGGCGCTGGTCATGATCTCGCCGGTCATCCTGTTCTTCATCTGGATGATCTCGCTGTCGCTGAAATATGAAATCGACAACGGCGCCTATCCGCCGATCCTGATCCCCGAACGGTTCGCCTGGTCGAACTATGTGAAGGTGTTCGAGGAGAATAACTTCTTCCTCTATTTCTGGAATTCGGTCCTCGTCACCGGTGCCGCCACCATTCTGGCGCTGGTGATCGGCGTGCCGGCCGGTTACGGCATCGCCCGGCTGAAGGCGGAAAAATCCGCCGTCGTTATCATGATCGCCCGCATGACGCCCGGCCTCTCCTTCCTCATTCCGCTGTTCCTGCTGTTCCAATGGCTGAACCTCTTGGGCACGCTCTGGCCGCAGATCATTATCCATCTTGTGGTCACGGTACCGATCGTCGTCTGGATCATGATCGGTTATTTCGAGACCACCCCGAAGGAACTGGAAGAGGCGGCAAGCATCGATGGCGCATCCTCCTGGCAGGTGTTCCGGCTGGTGGCGCTGCCGATTGCCAAGCCCGGCATCGTCGTCTCCTTCATCCTTGCGGTCATCTTCTCGTGGAACAACTTCGTCTTCGGCATCGTGCTGGCCAGCCGTGAAACACGCACCCTGCCGGTCGCGGTCTACAACATGCTGTCCTTCGAGCAGGTCAGCTGGGGTCCGCTTGCCGCGGCTGCGCTCATCGTCACGCTGCCGGTGCTGCTGCTCACCATGTTCGCACAGAAACAGATCGTGGCGGGCCTGACCGCCGGCGCCGTCAAGGGCGGCTGAACCAACCAATTAGGGCAGTCCATGCCCTTACTCTTTTAACGCAATTCCGGACGCAAAACCGCGACGCACTTTTGCTGGAATTGCTCGTAACGGGAACCTGCACATGGCACCGGTCAATATTCAAAACGTCCAGAAGCGCTTCGGCGCAGTCAACATCATCCACGGCATTGATATCGACATCAAGGATGGCGAATTCGTCGTGCTCGTCGGCCCATCCGGCTGCGGCAAATCCACCCTGCTGCGCATGATTGCGGGGCTTGAGGAGCTGAGCGACGGCGAAATCCACATCGGCTCGCGCGAAGTCAGCAACCTGCCTGCCCGCGACCGCGATATCGCCATGGTCTTCCAGAACTACGCCCTTTATCCGCACATGACGGTGAAGGACAATATGGGCTTCGCGCTGAAGCTGAAGAAGGTGAGCGCCGAGGAAACCAAGGCCAAGGTGGACAGGGCCGCCGCCATTCTGGGACTGGAAAAGCTGCTGGACCGTTATCCGCGCCAGCTTTCCGGCGGCCAGCGCCAGCGTGTCGCCATGGGCCGCGCTCTGGTGCGCGATCCGCAGGTCTTCCTGTTCGACGAGCCGCTCTCCAACCTCGACGCCAAGCTGCGCGTGCAGATGCGCGGCGAGATCAAGGCCATGCACCAGCGCATCGGCACCACCACCATTTACGTCACCCACGATCAGGTGGAAGCCATGACCATGGCCGACAAGATCGTGGTGCTGCATGACGGCGTCATCGAACAGATCGGCGCGCCGCTCGAGCTTTACGACAATCCTGCCAATCTTTTCGTTGCCGGTTTCATCGGTTCGCCCGCCATGAATTTCATTCGTGGCCGGGTGGAGGAAGGCGTGTTCCGCACCGCCAAGGGCCTCAACCTGCCGCTGCCCGCCCATGCCGATATCGGCAAGCTCGGCGGCCGCGACCTCGTCTACGGCGTGCGGCCGGAACATATCCGCGCTGCCGAGACCGGCATCGAAGGCCGGGTCGAACTGGTCGAAGGCACCGGCTCGGAAATCTACGCCAAGCTCAATTGCAAGGGTGACGACATCGCCTGCCTGTTCCGCGAGCGTCTCAACGTGCGCTTCGGCGATACGATCCACATTGCCATCGATCCGGCAACGGTGCATCTGTTCGACAAGGACAGCGGCAAGCGTCTCTAGAGCATTTCCAGAAAAAGTGGGCCCCGGTTTTCCGTCCGGAAACGCGGAAAACAATGAGTTAGAGCGCTTTGGCGAAGCCAGAACGCTCTAAGGGCGACAGGAGTGAACAGCATGGCAGGCAAACAGGATGGCAAACATGTGCTCTGCGTGGGGGCAGCCGTGCTCGACACCCTGTTTCGCGTGCACGACATGCCAAAGGGCGAAGGCAAGGTCCTGCCCTATGAAATGCTGCAGATCGCCGAGGGCATGGCCTCCAGCGCCGCCTATGCCATCCATCGCATGGGCGGCCGCGCCAGCCTGTGGGGTGCGGTGGGCGACGACGAGACCGGTGCCCGCATCCTTCGCGATCTCAGCGAAAGCGGCATAGATACGAGCGGCATGACGGTTGCGCCCGGCGCACGCTCAGCCCTGTCGACGATCATCATCGACGACCGGGGCGAACGGCTGATCGTGCCTTTTTACGATCATCGCCTGCATGAGAAAAAACGCGCCTGCACACCGGCGGATATTGCTCCCTTCGATGCGGTTCTGGTGGACGTACGCTGGCCGGAACTGGCGCTTGATGTGCTTGACGTGGCGCGTGCGCTTGGCAAACCCGCCATTCTGGATGGCGATGTTGCGCCGGTGGAAACGCTGGAGAAGCTTGCCCCTGCCGCGACCCATATCGTCTTTTCCGAACCCGCCGCCGCCCGGCTGACCGGGCTTGAAACGGTGAAAAACATGCTGCCGGTGCTGCATGCCCGTTATCCGCAAACCTTCATCGCCGTCACCGCCGGACCGGCGGGCTGCTGGTGGACGGAAGCGGGCGATCCCACGGTGCATTTCCAGACGACCATGCAGGTTAAGGCGGTGGATACGCTGGCAGCGGGCGATATCTTCCACGGCACCTTTGCGCTTGCGATGGCTGAAGGTATGCAAAGCCGCGCGGCCATCCGCCTCTCCTCCGTTGCCGCCGCACTCAAATGTACCGTCTTCGGCGGCCGCATCGGCGCACCGACGCGCGAAGAGACGGAAGACGCGATGCGGCAATGGCTGGAGCGTGAAGGCGAAGCGGCGCTACGCGCCTCCTGAGCGCCATTGCCCGCATAAAACTATTCCATTTTTGCGATGCCGTTTCCCGGCGAAGTAGTCTAACGTCAAGTCAGAGCAAAGCTTTTCGCAAGCCGCGCCTGTTCCACCTTGAGCCTTTATTCCGCAAAAGTGATCGCCCGATGCATCAGACGACCCGCCCGAGACTGCGCGATATCGGTTTCCGGCCCGGCCATTTCGAAACCGGCCCGCTCAACGCCATCACTGATGTCGAAGGCGTGACCATCGGCCATTCGACCGTCATCGAGGGCGAGACGATCCGTACCGGCGCAACAGCGATCCTGCCGCATGGCGGCAATCTCTTTCAGGACAAGGTGCCCGCCGCCTTCGCCGTCTATAACGGCTTCGGCAAATTTGCCGGCTCCACCCAGATCGAGGAACTCGGCGAACTCGAGACACCTGTTATCCTCACCAACACGCTGGCAACCGGCCGGGCCATAGAGGCGATCAACCGCCATACACTGGCGCAGCCGGGCAATGAGAAAGTCGTTTCGATCAACGCCGTCGTCGGCGAAACCAACGATTCCCGCCTGAACAACATCCGCGCCGGCCGCCCGACGGTCGATGAGATCTCGGCCGCGCTGCAAAATGCTGCCACAGGCCCGGTGGCCGAGGGCAGCGTTGGTGCCGGAGCCGGAACGGTCGCCTTCGGCATGAAGGGCGGCATCGGCACAGCCTCCCGCCGCGTCACCATTTCCGGTCAGACCTATACCATCGGCATTCTCGTCCAGTCCAATTACGGCGGCCATCTGCTGGTCTGCGGCAAGCCCTATGTCAGCCCTGACCATAAGGACAAGGACGGCTCGATCGTCATCATTGTCGCAACCGACGCGCCGCTCTCCTCCCGCAATCTCAAGCGCCTCGCGGCCAGAAGCTTCGGCGGGCTGGCACGCACGGGCGCAGCACTCAGCAACGGTTCCGGTGATTACGCACTGGCATTTTCCACCGATGAGCGTCTTCGCCGCACGCCCGCACGCCGCAAGGCGGTGGCAGAATACCCGGAGCTTTCCAACGATGCGATCTCGCCGCTCTTCGAAGCCGCGATAGAGGCAACCGAGGAGGCGATCCTCAATTCACTCTGCGCAGCCAATACGACATCGGGCTTTAATGCCGGCACCGGCAAGGCCTCCAAAGTCGAAGCCATTTCCATCGACACGCTTAAAACCCTTCTTTCAGCCTGATCTTCCAGACGGAGTTTTCATGACCAGCCAATCCGGCCGCATCGTTTACGTCAACGGCGAATTCCTGCCCGAGGCGGACGCCCGCCTTTCCATCTTCGACCGCGGTTTCCTGTTTGGCGACGGCATTTATGAAGTTACCTCCGTTCTGGAAGGCAAGCTGATCGACAGCGACCTGCACATGGCCCGGCTGGAACGCAGTGCCCGCGAAATCGACGTAGCCCTGCCGGTCACGACGAAGGAAATCGTCGAGGCCGAGCGCCGTCTGATCGCCGACAACAATCTCGTCGAGGGTATGATCTATCTGCAGCTGACGCGTGGCGCGGAAGACCGCAACTTCCTGTTCTCGGCCGATCTGAAGCCGACGCTCGTCATGTTCACCCAGGCAAAGAAGCTGATCGGCACCCCCGTCGAAGAAGCAGGCATCGCCGTCAAATCCGTTCCCGACCAGCGCTGGGAACGCCGCGATATCAAGACCGTCTGCCTTTTGCCGCAGGTCATGGCAAAACGCATCGCCAAGGCCGAAGGCTGCGACGAGGCGTGGATGATCGAGGATGGTTTCGTCACCGAAGGCGCGTCCTCGACCGCTTATATCGTCACCGCCGATAAGAAGATCATCACCCGCGGCAACAGCAACAAGACCCTGCCCGGCTGCACCCGCCTCGCCGCCCTGCAACTAGCCAAGGAAGCTGGTTTCACGCTGGAAGAGCGCCCCTTCACGCTGGAAGAAGCCCTGAATGCCGACGAGGCCTGCCTCACCAGCGCCTCCAACTTCGTTGTCTCGGTCACCAAGATCGACGGCAAGCCGGTGGGCAACGGCAAGCCCGGCCCGATGGTAAGCCGCCTGCGCGCGCTCTACCTCGAAAACGCCCGCCGCACGGCCATCTGATCGAAAGCGTTTTGTTTGTCGCATTTCCGGACGGAAAACCGGGGTCCACTTTTCCTGGAAATGCTCCTAGTCTTCGAGAACCGCCCATATGCGCTCGACCACGGGCCGGCGGTTCTCCTTTGAACGATAAAGCCTGATATCGACGGCAATATCGAAACTCGGATCGGCGGCGCGCACAAGGGTGCCGCTGTCCAGCTCCTGCCGCATCAGGCTTTCCGGCACCCAGGCGACACCCCAGCCGGCCATCGCCATGGCTTTCAGCCCCACCGACATGCTGCCCTCATGCACCCGCTCGAATTGCGGCAGCCGCGCGCTTAAGAGATCGCGCAGCAATGGCCCGAAGAACGACGCCTTTTCATAATCCAGATAGGCAAAGGGTTTTTTCGCATTTTCCACCAGCGCATGCAGCGGTGCGCCATCCTGAGTGGGCGCTGAAACGGGAATGATGTTTTCCGCGCCGAGCACACGAAACTCGAACAGCTGCGCATCGAGCAGCATCGGCACTTCGTGATGGGCATAGGTCAGAAGAAAATCGCTCTGCCCGTCCACCAGCGAATTGAGATTTTCCTCCATGCTGCCGGAATCGGGCCGCAGAACTGAAAACAGCGGTCCCGCCGTCTCGTTCACCCGTTTCAGCCAGTCCGGGAAAAATGTGAAGGACAGGGTATGCAGGGCCGTCAGCCGAATGGTTCTCGCATCGGCCCCTTCTTCCTGCAGTAGCGTGCGCCGCGCATGGTAGAGCTGCTTCAGCGTCTCCTGCGCCACCGGCACGAACTTCACGCCCGCCTCGGTCAGCCGCGACGGATAGGAGGCGCGGTCGACCAGCGTCGCGCCCACCCAGGCTTCCAGCTGTTTGATGCGCCGGCTGAAGGCGGATTGCGTCACATGCCGCTCATCCGCCGCCTTCGAAAAATTGAGCGTTCCGGCCAGCGCCAGGAAATCCTCGAGCCATTTGACTTCCAAGGGCCTGTTCTCCCACAAAGATGCCGTCCCGGGCTGCCGGGAACATGGGTCTTTATTAGGAGCAATAGAAGCTGATTGAAACCCACTAGAAAGCTTCGGGCTGTTGAGAAAATAGCCTAAGCCTCGCTTCCGTCATCCTTGGGCTTGTCCCACGGATCTAAGCACGTCAACAAAATCAATTGTTTGCAGATCCTCGGGACAGGCCCGAGGATGACGTCGAGTTTGTGGGGCGCGACTGGGTCGATCTCAGTCGTCAGCGGCCCCTTGAATATTCGATCATCCGCGCCCGGCTGGACACCAGCTCGATCCTGTCGTCACCGAGCGGGTTGAGGCAGACACGCTTTGTCCACGGCCCATCGATGAGCGTGAACAGGAAGCGGCCATTGCCGAGGGCCTTCAAAGGCATGCTGCGGCGCGTCGGGCCAATGCCCATCGTCAGCGACGAACCGTTGATCGAAAATTCGGCCCCCTCATCGGATCGCCAAGTTCCCGAGAGGTCATCTGGCACGGCATGTTCGCCGACCGGCAGGAAGCGTCGGGTGGCATGGCCAGCCTCGCCCACGATCGCTTCGCCATCCAGCCTCAGCCGCATGGGCGAGGATGCCGAACGCGAAGAGACCCAACCGTCGGCATCCTCATAAAGCGTGTCGTCGCCATCGATGAAGGTGGATGTGCTGCCCTTGATCTCCAGCCACCACGGCCCGCTTTCGGTGACATAGAGGCCTTCCGGCAGGCTGGCGGCGGGTTTCGGCAGAGGCAGGCCAGTCAGAGCCGCCATGCCTTCCAGCGCGATCTTGAAACCGTTAGTATCCTCACGGTTGGACACCACCACGAAACCCGTTCCGTTTTCAGGGTCGAGCAGGAAATAGGTCTTGTAGCCCGGATGCGAACCGCCGTGGCCAACGAAACGCCGGTCACCCAGATGCGACCAGCGAAGACCAAGCCCATATTCGCTCATCCGCCCATCGGCCAGTGGCCGCCCGGCGGAAAGCCTATCCAGAACACCGGCAAAGCTACCCTCGCCCCGCATAAGGCCCTGCAGCCAGTGAGTCAGCGCCTCGGCACTGCCGGCAAGGCTACCCGAGGCCGAGATATGCAGACCGGCGGCCGAAAGCTGCCAGTTCTCTTCGGACTTCCAGTAACCCGGCACCAATCCATCAACCGGATCGTTCCAGACATCCGGCGCCTTCAGAAATACGCCGAAAGGACCGGCAATCTGCGCCTGCACGAAATCGTCGAAACGGAACCCCCGGCGCTCCAGCGCCGCTTCCACGAGGCGATAGCCCGTATTGGAATAGGAAACCTCGCTGCCGGCTGCGAAGTTGAGCCGGGTCAGGCGTGTAAGATAATCGAGCAGCGGACCGGCCTTCGTTTCGGTGTAAACGGAAAGACCGAGCAGCGACAGGCATTCGCGCGTATCCGGCAGCCCGCCGCTCATATCCAGCGCCTGCCCGACGGTGACATCGCGAAGCGGCGCTTGCAGCTCCGGCAGATGTTTACCGAGCGGATCGTCGAGCCCAATCAGATCGGAATGGGCCAGCACCATGGCGCAGAAGGCGTGTTTGGTGACGGAGGCATAACGGACCACGCTTTGTGGGGTGAAAGCTGCGAAGGTCGAGAGGCTTTCGACACCGCCGGCATGGGCGAAACGGATGCCATCGAGATCGAAACCGATGACAGCGCCGCCGGGCTCATTGCTCGCCCATTGCGAGACGAAGCTCTGCGAAAGGATTGAAGCGGCGTTCCAGTCGAATTGCAGTGGCATGGTTCGGTCTCGTCTTTTCGGCTCAGTTAAAGATGGACAAGCCTCGACGTTGCGGCTCGTTTCTTCTCCCCACCGGGGAGAAGGTGGCCCGAAGGGTCGGATGAGGGGAGCAACGCTAGCGATATGCGGAGAGCTTGCCCCCCTCATCCCGCTGCCGCGACCTTCTCCGCCTCGGGGAGAAGAAGCGGGCAGCACCCGCTCGATCTATACGCATCCCCGGTAGGTGCGACCTCAGGCCGGCTCTTCCAGCCTGATGCTCAGGCTGCGCAGCTCTTCCGTATGCGGATGTTTCGTGCGGCCTTCGCGCAGATCGCCCGCACTCAGCTGCTCCACCATCTCCCCGTTCAGCATCACTCCCACCTGCGGGCAAAGATGCGCGATGACCGCCAGATTGTGGCTCACAAGGATATAGGTGAGGTTACGGGCCGCACGAAGATCCTGCAAAAGGTTCAGGATTTCCGCCTGCACCGAAACATCGAGCGCCGAAGTCGGCTCATCGAGCAGCAGCACCTGCGGATCGGCAATCAGCGCGCGCGCGATTGCCACGCGCTGGCGCTGGCCGCCGGAAAGCTGGTGCGGAAAACGGAACCGTACCGCCTGCGGCAGCGCCACGTCCGACAGCGCCTGCTGGATGCGTTTTTCAATATTGTCCATGCCGTGCACCAGCGGCAATTCGCTAAGAATACGGTCGATGGTCTGGCGCGGATGCAGCGAGCCATAGGGGTCCTGAAACACCATCTGCACCTGCCGGAAGAATTCCGGCGTCCGCCTCAGCGGCGCATCCTTGCCGGCAAAGGCGATGCGGCCTTCCCAGCTTTCATTGAGGCCCGCCATGGCGCGCAGGATGGTGGACTTGCCCGAGCCGCTTTCGCCGACGATGCCGAAGCTGCCGCCCTTTTCCACCGAAAAGGACACGCCCTTCACGACTTCGCGGTCGCCGAACTTGATACGGAGATTATCGACGTCGATCATTGGCTGGACCACGCTGCATCACGGTTGAGAACGGGAAGACGCTCGCGCGGATGCGTCAGCGAGGGAATGCAGTTCAGAAGTCCCTTTGTATAGGGATGTTCGGCTTTCAGGAGTTCGGAGGCCTTCAGTTCCTCCATCACCCGGCCGGAATACATGACGGCGACGCGGTCGCAGAAATGCGAAACGAGCGGCAGATCGTGACTGATGAGGATGAGGCCCATGCCGCGTTCCGACACCAGTTCCTCGATCAGCCGCAGGATTTCCGCCTGCACCGTGGCGTCGAGCGCGCTGGTCGGCTCGTCAGCGATAAGGAGTTCGGGGTCGGGCGCAAGCATCATGGCGATCATCACGCGCTGGCCCATGCCGCCGGAAACCTCATGCGCATAGGACGAGGCAACCTGACGCGGATTGCGGATCTTCACCTGATCGAGCAGGCCGATTGCCGCTTCCATGGCGGCCCGCTTGCTGCCGCCCTTATGCGCACGCCATGCTTCGGCGATCTGCGCACCCATGGTCTTCACCGGATTCAGCGAATATTTCGGATCCTGCAAAATGAAGCCCGCCCGTTTGCCACGGATCTGGCGCATCTGCCTTTCGCTGGCGGAGAGCACGTCGATACCGTCGAAGGCAAGCTTGTCGGCGCGGATATCCGCATTGGAGGGCAGAAGCTTCATCAGCGCGCGCGCCGTCAGGCTCTTGCCCGAACCGGATTCGCCGACAATGCCGAGCTTTTCGGTGCCGAGCTTCATGGACACACCACGCACCGCCTCGAAACGGCTGGTGCGGGTCTGGAAAGCGATCTTCAGATTTTCGATTTCGACCAGCATGGCTCAATGTCCCTTCGGGTCGAGAACGTCGCGCAGACCATCACCGAGGAAGTTGAAGGCGAGCGAAACGAGGAAGATGGCGATGCCGGGAATGGTGGCGACCCACCATTGTTCGAAGATGAAGCGCTTGGCGGTGGCAATCATCGCACCCCATTCCGGCGAAGGCGGCTGCGCGCCCATGCCGAGGAAGCCAAGGCTGGCAGCCGTGATGATGATTGAACTCATGTCGAGCGTGATGCGCACGATAAGGCTCGGTACGCAGAGCGGCGCGATATGGCGGGCGATAATGCGCCAGGCGGAAGCGCCCGTCAGGCGATAGGCCGCGACGAAGTCGCTGCCGCGCACCGTCATGGTTTCGGCGCGCGCAAGACGCGCATAGGGCGGCCATGCGGTGAGTGCGATGGCGAGAATGGCGCTTTCAACGCCGGGCTTCAGCGCCGCGACGAAGGCGAGCGCCAGAATGAGGCGCGGGAAGGCCAGAAACACATCCGTCACCCGCATCAGCACCGTATCGACAATGCCGCCGAAATAACCGGCGATGCAGCCGATGGCGAGCCCGATGGGTGCGACGAGAACGACGACAGCGATGACCATGCCGAGCGTGACGCGGCCGCCATAGAGAATACGCGAGAGAATGTCGCGGCCAAGCTCATCGGTGCCGAACCAGTGCTCGGCGCTCGGAAACGCCAGACGGTTGCCGAGATTCTGCGTCGCCGGATCATAAGGGGCAAGCAGCGGCGCCAGCAGCGACAGAGCGATGAAGAGGACGATGATGGTCAGACCGATCACCGCCAGCGGATTGGACTTGAGGTTGAGCCAGATGCGATACCGGTTTCCCCAGGCAGCCTGTGTGCGGGAATGCGGTGTCTCATCCAGAGCCCAGTTTCTGAAATTAGCTAACATCATCGAACGCGAGGATCCATAACTCTGTAAAGCACGTCTGCGAGCAGGTTGAGGGCGACATAGATGAAGCCGATCAACAGGGTTGCTCCGACGACCGGGTTCATGTCCGCGTTCATGAGCGAGACGGTGAGATATTGACCAAGGCCCGGCCAGCTGAAGACGGTTTCCGTCACCACGGCACCTTCGAGAAGGCCGGCATAGGTGAGCGCCAGAACCGTGACGAGCTGCACGGCGACCGTCGGGAAGGCGTGGCCCCAGATCACGGTCATGGCAGAAAGCCCCTTGGCGCGGGCGGTGATGACATATTCACCCTTCAGCGCGTCGATCATGAAGGCGCGCGTCATGCGGGTGATATAGGCCATGCTGAAATAGGCGAGAATGCAGACGGGCTGCACCATATGGGCGATGGCGTCGTAAAAGGCGTCCCAGTCGCCGGCAAGCAGCGTATCGACCGTCATCAGGCCGGTAACCTGCGTGATCATGCCGTCATAGATGATATCCTGACGGCCCGGCCCCGGTGCGACGCCAAGCGTGGCGTAAAAGACGAGCAGCGAAATCAGCGCCAGCATGAAGACGGGCACGGAGTGACCGGCAAGGCAGACGACGCGGATCACCTGGTCCGTCAGCTTGCCCTGCTTCACGGCCGCCCAGACACCGAGCGGAATGCCAATCAGCGCAGCGAGGATAAGCGCTGCGGTAGCAAGTTCGAACGTGGCGGGGAAAACGCGCTTGATATCGATCCAGACCGGATTGCGGGTCAGGATCGAATTGCCGAAATCGCCATGCAGGACCTGCGTGACATAGTGGAAGAACTGCACGACCAGCGGCTGGTCGAGGCCCATTTCGGCCCGCACACGCACGATGACGTCTTCGGGCGCATTGTCGCCGACCGCCGCAATGACGGGATCGACGGGCATGACGCGCCCGATCATGAAGGTGATGACCATCAAACCGAACAGCGTCAGGATGACGCTGCCCAGTATCGACGATATGCTTTTAACGCGCTTGTTCAATGTCACGCTTTCTTCGCATCGTGGTAGGAATTGCCCTCGGAGAGAACGCCGAGTTCGAAGCCGGATACGCCCTTGCGGAAGGCAGCCGTCTTCGTCGTCTGGAACATGAAGACGAACGGGCTGTTCTGCATGTGCTCGCGCTGCAGGGCTTCATAAAGCTCGATACGCTTTGCCGGATCACGCTCGTCGCGAGCGGCTTCCGCCTTGGCGGCGAAATCGTCGTTCTTGAAACGCGAACGCCACAGGAAGGGCTTGGACTTCACGTCGTCGCCATTGTCCTTGTTGATGTTGAAGACATCGGCGTTGGAATGCGGATCGAAATAATCCGTGCCCCATGCGGAAAGCGCCATCTGATGTTCGCGGGCGCGCATCTTGGTCAGGACCTGACGGTTTTCCGCCGACTGCAGACGCACCTTGATGCCGATATCGGCAAGGTTCGCCTGAATGGCCTGTGCCAGATCCGGATAAGGCTGTGCAGAATAGTGGTCCATGCTGATTTCGAAACCATCGGCGAGACCGGCTTCGGCCATCAGCGCCTTGGCCTTCTCGACATCGCGCTGGAACGGAATGTCGTTGACGGCACCAGGGAAGCCCTTCGGCTCGAAGCTCTGGTGCACTTCATGCGTCAGCGGCACGATGTTTTCCTGCATGCCCTTGTAGTCCAGCGCCCACTTGATGGCCTGCCAGACCTGCGGCTTGGCGAGGTTCTCATTGCCCTGGTTGAGCGAGATCAGCACCAGCGAAGCGATGGACTTGCGCTCCAGCTCGATATTGGCATCGTCCTTGACGGTGCGCAGCTGCTCGGACGTCAGGTCGCGGGCAATGTCGATATCGCCCTTCTGCAGCATCAGAAGCTGGGAAGACGGATCGGTGACGTGGCGCAGCACGATACGCTTGATATTGCCCTTGTAGGGGCCGTTCGGATTGACCGCGAGCGCAACGCTTTCGCTCGGCTTCCAGGCCTGCAGCACGAAATCGCCGGAGCCGGCGCTGTTCTTCTGCAGCCAGCCATTGCCAAGGTCTTCGCCCGATGCATTGGCAAGAACCGCCTTCTTTTCAACGATCGCGCCGATATTGGCGGAGAGGCAATAGAGCAGGAAGGAGATGGCGGTCGGCTTTGCCGTCGTCAGCTTCACCGTCTTGTCGTCGGCGGCAACGATGGTCGTCTCTGCATTCTCAGGCGTGAAGCCGAACTGGCTGATAATGAAGGCCGGGCTCTTGTTCATCTTGATGGCGCGCTGCAGCGAGAAGACAACGTCTTCTGCAGTCACTTTCGCGCCGCTCGCGAAGGTCGCTTCATCACCGATCACGAAGGTGAAGACCTTGCTGTCCGCGTCGGCTTCCCAGGACTTGGCGATGACGGGATCGACCTTGGTGGAATCCTCGCGGTTGGCGCGCACCAGCTTCTGGTACATGTTGGAGATGATTTCACCGCCGACGGCCTCGAAACCTTCATGCGGGTCAAGGCTCGTCATATTGTCCAGCTGCTGGGCAACGACCAGAATATCCTTGGGCGTCGCGGCAAAGGCCGGAATGCGCCCATAGGACAGGAACGGAACGGCAGCGCCGGCAATCAACAGGTTGCGTCTTGAAATCATCGAAAATCCCCTTTCGGACCTTATTTTTCGGAAAATGGTGGGCTTGCCCCAATCCAGTCGTTTTTTTTATGTTTTCCCGCGATTACCACGAGCAAACGAGGCCCGACCAATTCCAAATTTGGCAGAGCCTATGCATGGATTGCATTTGCTCCTGCCTTGACCTTTCCTCTACCAATTCCCAAAAGTCTGATGGACGCGCGTTCGCGCCCTCCCCCTATCCGAAGGTGAATGACCATGACCGATCAAAAAACCGTACCCGTCTTCGACGGCCACAACGACGTGCTTCTGCGGTTATGGCGATCAGGCAATGCCTCTCCCGAAACACTTCTGATCGAAGGTGATACGGTTGGCCATATCGACCTGCCGCGCGCGAAAAAAGGCGGCCTCGCCGGCGGTCTCTGCGCCATCTACGTGCCCTCGCCAAGCATGGAAAAGGACACCAACGGTGATTTCTCGACACCGTCTGAGGCAGACGCGCTGAAGGCGACGCTTGGCATGGCGGCCCTGTTGTTCCGCGCCGAGAAACAATCCAATGGTGCGCTGAAAGTCTGCCGCACGGCCGCCGATATCCGCAGCGCCATGGCCGAAGGCGCCTTCGCCTCGGTCTTTCATATCGAGGGCGCGGAAGCGATCGGCGACGACCTGGACGGGCTGCACGTTCTGCACGAGGCGGGTCTGCGCACACTCGGACCGGTCTGGAGCCGCCCGAACATCTTCGCTTACGGCGTTCCCTTCCGTTTCCCCTCGACGCCGGATATCGGCCCGGGCCTGACGGATACCGGCAAACGGCTGGTCAAAACCTGCAACGAGCTGAAGATCATGGTCGATCTCTCTCACATGAACGAAAAGGGCTTCTGGGATATCGCCAAGATTTCCGACGCGCCGCTGGTGGCATCGCACTCCAACGCTTACGCGCTGTGCAATCATAGCCGTAACCTGACCGACCGCCAGCTGGACGCCATCCGCGATACGGGCGGCCTTGCCGGCATCAATTTCGGCGTTCTGTTCCTGCGCCAGGACGGCGTGAAGAACCCGGATACCGACCTCAACGAACTCGTCCGCCATGTGGATTACATCGTCAACCGCATTGGCATCGACCACGTCGCGCTCGGTTCGGATTTCGACGGCACCACCATTCCCGCCGCCATGAAGGATGCGGGCGATCTGCAATTGCTGGTCGAGGTCATGCGCAAGGGCGGTTATGACGATGAGGCGCTCAACAAGATCTGCCACGGCAACTGGATCCGCGTGCTGGAAAAAACCTGGGGCGCATAAGGCAAAAGGTGAATTTCATCTCCGGCGCCATGCGCCGGAGACATGGAAGCGGCGGGCCCTTAAGCCTTTGCCGCTTTTTTCTTGCCGGTCGCCCGGAAAGCCAGAAGCCCGGCGACGAGGCCGACCATCGCCCATTTCATCGGCAGCACGTCCGCCGTCTCGCTGCGGATCGGCAGCACGGTCACCGTGCCCGGACGGGACTCATAACCCATCTGCCCCTTTGCCTTGGCCTCGGCGATCTGTTGCGGAGAAACCACCCATTCGGCACCGCGCATCTTATCCATCGTCATATACCCACCACCGGCAGCGAGGGCGACAACGAGCGAAACAACTATTCTTGTGGGCATGTTCATTGGCATCTCCTTCAATCGAAAGGAGCGTTTAGTTGCATCAAATGCCGCCACCAGGCAACCACCACGTTTAATTTTGTCGTATTTTTACCGGGCCTGGAAATCTCACATTTCCCGGTTGCATTTTCGCCGCTACACTTGGCAAAATCGATCGACCCCGGGAACAAACTTCACATCGACACGTCACGCAATTCTGCTAAGCAAATTTCCTCAACCGAAACGAATTAGCGACACAATCCTGTGGTTCGCCAACCAACGGGACCGGCGCTGGAAAAAGTAAATGGCAGACAAGAGCGAAATTATAGAGACCGATATTAGCGAATCCCCGGTTGAAAGCTTTTTTGCCAGAAACCGGCCCTATCTGACGGCCATCGCCATAACGCTCATCTTCGTGATGATGACGTTTGCGATTTACCGCCTCACATCGGAAGTACGATATGACGATGTGATCGCCGCCCTTCTTGGCACATCGTTTTCCTCCATTCTGCTCGCCATCGTGTTTACGGCGTTGAGCTTCCTGTCCCTCATCTTTTACGATGCGAATGCCATCGAATATGTCGGCAAGAAAGTCCGGTTCCCGTCGATGGCGGCCACGGCCTTTGCGGCCTATGCCATCGGCAACACGGCAGGTTTCGGTCCGCTGAGCGGCGGCGCCATCCGCTTCCGCGCCTATTCCCGGCTCGGCCTCTCGCCGGGTGATATCGCCCGCGTCATCGCCTTCGTCACCCTGTCGTTCGGCCTCGGGCTTCTCTCCGTCAGCGCGCTTTCGACCTTCATCGTTGCACCCCGCATCGCCGCCATCGTCGGCTTCGACCCGCTGGTGCTGAGGGGTGCGGCCCTTGCCGTCATCGCCATTCTTGTGATCACGGCCTATATCGGCCGCGACGGCAAGGCGATCCGCATCGGCAAATGGCGGCTGCGCCTCCCCGACAGCCGCACGTCGTCGCGGCAGTTCCTCGTATCGGCGTTCGACATCGCTGCATCTGCCTCCGTTCTCTACGTGCTGTTGCCGGAAACGCATCTCGGCTGGCCGACCTTCTTCGCGATCTATGCCACCGCCGTGGGCCTCGGCGTTCTCAGCCATGTCCCCGCAGGCCTCGGCGTCTTCGAAACCGTCATGGTGGCGGGTCTCGGCAATGCGATCAGCGTCGATGAGTTGCTCGGAAGCCTCGTGCTCTACCGCGTCATCTATCACGTTCTGCCCCTGGTCGTCGCCATTCTGGTCATGATCCTGTCCGAGATGAAGCAGTTCGCGGCCAAGCCCGTGGTTTCGGATATCAGCCAGCTTGCCGTGCGGCTGGCGCCGCCGTTGCTCTCCACCTTCGCGATCATTCTCGGCACCATGCTGATTTTTTCGAGCGTGACGCCGACGCCGGACAGCAACCTCGATTTCCTCTCGAATTTCGTGCCCTTGCCGATCATCGAAGCGGCGCATTTTCTGACGAGCATTCTCGGCCTCGGCCTCGTCGTCGCCTCACGCGGCCTCGGGCAGAGACTGGACGGCGCCTGGTGGATCGCCCTCATCGCGGCCTCCCTCGCCCTCATCCTCTCCATCCTCAAGGCCATCGCGGTCTTCGAGGCGGTATTCCTTGGCATCTTCATTGCGGCACTCGCCCTCAATGTGCGCAGCTTCAACCGGCACGCCTCACTGGTCAAACAGGCACTGGGACCAAGCTGGCTCGCCGCAATGGCCGTCATCATCGCCGGCGCGGCAACGATCCTCCTGTTCGTCTATCGTGATACCGATTACAGTCATACATTGTGGTGGGAATTCGAGTTCTCCGAAGAAGCCCCGCGCGGGCTGCGCGCCCTCCTTGGCCTGGTGCTCGCTTCCTCGACCATCGCAATTTTCAGCCTGATGCGGCCGGTTATCTTCAAGCCGGATTCCATCCAGTCCGAGGACGTGGAACGCGCCACTGACATCGTCACGCAACAGGATGCGGCCGACGCCAATCTGGTGCGCATGGGCGACAAGCACGTCATGTTCTCCGAAAGCGGCAATGCCTTCATCATGTATGGCATTCAGGGCCGCTCCTGGATCGCCTTTGCCGATCCGGTCGGCGACGAGGAGGATTTTCCGGACCTCGTCTGGCAATTCGTGGAGGCCGCCCGTGCGGCGGGCGCTCGCGCCGCCTTCTACCAGATTTCGCCTTTCCTTCTCTCCCATTGCGCCGATGCAGGGCTGCGCGCCTTCAAGCTCGGGGAACTGGCGCTGGTCGATCTTACCGCGTTCGAACTGAAGGGCGGCAAGCTCGCGACCCTTCGCCAGTCGCTGAGCCGCGGTGCGCGCGACGGCCTGACGTTCGAGGTTGTCGAAAAGGCGCAGGTGCCCGATATTCTGGATGAGCTGCAACAGGTCTCCGACGGCTGGCTCGCACACCACAATACGCGTGAAAAACGCTTCTCGCTCGGTGCTTTCGAACCGGATTACATTCTGTCGCAACCCGTCGCCGTGCTGCGCAAGGATGGAAAAATCACCGCCTTCGCCAATCTGATGGTGACGGAGACGAAAAAGGAAGCCACCGTCGATCTCATGCGCTTTTCGCCGGATGCGCCGCGCGGCGCGATGGATTTCCTCTTCGTCAGCATCATGCAATATCTGCGCGAGGCTGGCTACGAGAGCTTCAACCTCGGCATGGCGCCCATGTCCGGCATGTCGAAGCGCGATACGGCCCCCGTCTGGGATCGTATCGGCAGCACGCTGTTCGAACACGGCGAACGTTTCTACAACTTCAAGGGCCTTCGCGCCTTCAAGGCGAAGTTCCACCCGAAATGGGAACCGCGTTACCTTGCCGTGCAGAACGGTGCAGACGCCGCTCTGGCGCTGATGGACGCGACGGTTCTAATCAGCGGCGGTGTCAGAGGAGTAATCGGAAAATGAGAAAATCCAGCATGCTGAAGGCAATCCTTGCCGCTTCCGCCCTGTTTACCGCCCCGTTATTTTCCTCCGGCGCCGCCTTTGGCCAGGACAAGCCCGCCTATGAGACCGGCATGATCCCGGCCGAGCACATCATGGTGCCCGACGGCGATATTCTCGCCAGCGTTTTCCTGATTTCCGACGCGGACGGCTGGACCGCCGCCGATGAGGAACGTGCAAAGACGCTGGTGGGAAAAGGCGCCGCCGTGGTCGGCATCGACTTCAAGGAATATTTGAAGGCACTCGAAGCGGACGAGGACGAGTGCATCTACATGATTTCGGACATCGAGTCGCTGTCGCAGCAGATCCAGCGCACCGCCGGCACCAGCAGCTATCGCCAGCCCATTCTCACCGGCATCGGCAAGGGCGGAACGCTCGCACTGGCCATGATCGCGCAAAGCCCGGTTTCCACCGTGCGGGAAGCCATCGCCGTCGACCCCAAG
This sequence comes from Rhizobium sp. BR 250, assembly GCF_047445855.1. NCBI lineage: Bacteria > Pseudomonadati > Pseudomonadota > Alphaproteobacteria > Hyphomicrobiales > Rhizobiaceae > Rhizobium > Rhizobium sp. BR 250. Next base: position 51,099 of record NZ_JARWKW010000014.1, on the reverse strand, counting down.
GCCGGCCTTCCGCTTGAGAAGATCCTCTGCACGCCCGCCACCAAGGACAAGGTGGATGGCGAGACGGTCTATGGCCTCACCGACGGCCCGCTGCCGGCGCCGGTCAGCGTGCTGTTCACGCCCGCTGCCGACCAGAAGGGCCGCGACCACGTCAACGCGCTCGTCAAGCTGCATCCCGATATCGACGTGACGGATGTGGATGACAAGGCGGACGAGGTTCTGACCCAGACCCTGTCCGACCAGGTCGATGCCGCCGGCGATACAGACAACCCGCTCGGCCTGCCGATCAAGGTTCTCGAAACAAGCCCGGTGATGGACACCATGGCGGTGATCTATTCCGGCGACGGCGGCTGGCGCGATCTCGATGAGGAAGTGGGCGGCGCGCTGCAGAAGCAGGGCATACCCGTGATCGGTGTCGATGCACTGCGTTATTTCTGGAAGGAAAAACAGCCGCAGGACGTCGCAAACGACCTTGCACGCATCATCGACACCTATCGCAAGGAATGGAAGGTTCGAAACGTCGTGCTGATCGGTTATTCCTTCGGTGCCGATATCATTCCCGCAACCTTCAACCGGCTGCCGGAACGTGCGAAATCGCATGTCGTGCAACTCACTCTCATGGGATTGTCGACGGAAGTGGATTTCGAGATTTCCGTTCAGGGCTGGCTTGGCGTAGCGGGTGAAGGCAAGGGCGGCAAGACCGTCGACGACATCGCCAAGATCGACCCGAAGCTGGTGCAGTGCATTTATGGCACGGAGGAAGAGGATGAAGACCCCTGCCCCGGCCTGAAGGCAAAGGGCGTGGAAACGCTCGGCATCGAGGGCGGCCACCATTTCGACGAGGATTACGAGGCGCTTGCCAACAAGATCGTGGCGTCCTTGAAAACCCGGCTGCAGAAATAAGCTTTCAGTCCTGGCGGCTTCGGAAACAGTCCGAAGCCACACGAATATTCCGCTGGATTTCATCCACCTGAACCAATATTCGCGGTTTGCGGGCGAACGATGCCGCCCGCAAACCGTCTTTGATGCTTCTCCCCATCGCGGCCGTGCTTGCGGAATCGGTTAAACTATTATTCAAAAGAAGCTGGCCTGCGGCGAATGTTCATCGCGTTTCCGCAACCGTGCTGTTGTCGATAGCCAACCATGGATTTTATATTTCCGGACCGGTTCAGGGAGCCGCCGCATGCCCGCCTTAAAACGAAAAACAAAAACACCGGTCCTCGTGGAGCGCATCGATCAATTCGTTGGCGAGGTCAGGGAGGCGATGAAGAGCGACGACGCCTCGCGAAACAGAAAAATCCGTGACCTGTGGGATGCCGAGGTCCGCTACCATTTCGACAATGGCCGCACGGAAAAGACGCTCGAACTTTACATCATGAAATATCGCTATGCGCTGAAGGCCGAGTTCGGCCCGAAGAGCACCCCGCTTGCCATCTGCAACATGAAGAAGCTGCGCGAACGGCTGAAAACCTATATCGAACGAGCCGACTACCCCAAAACCGGCGTCGCAATATCGATTGTCGAAAAAATCGAGCGGGCGGAGTTCAACACCGCCGGCCGCAAGCCGACCGTTCTTCTGCGCATCGCGGATTTCATTTCGGCGATGAACGGCATCGGGACGAAGGACGAGATGCAGACCCTGTGGAACGCTGAAATCAGCACCATGAAAGGCAGGGCCCAGACGACGATCATTTCCTACATTACGAAATATCGCAACGCTATCCGCGAAGCCTTCGGCGACGAACACCCGATGCTGAAGATCGCCACCGGCGATGCCGCAATGTATGACGATGCACGCCGGGTGAAGATGGAAAAGATCGCGAAAAAGCACGGCGCGCTGATCACATTCGAGAATTACCGGCAGGTTCTGAAAATCTGCGAGGATTGTCTCAGGTCCAGCGATCCGCTGATGATTGGCATCGGCCTGATCGGCATGACGGGACGCCGGCCCTACGAAGTCTTCACCCAGGCCGAATTTACGCCTGCCCCCTATGGCAAGGGCGTTTCCAAATGGAGCCTTCTATTCAATGGCCAGGCCAAGACAAAACAGGGCGAGGGTACGAAATTCGGGATTACCTATGAAATCCCGGTCCTGACCCGCTCCGAAACGATCCTGTCCGCCTATGGGCGCCTGCGCGAAAGCGGCCAGGGAAAATTGTGGCATGGCATGTCGATCGACGATTTTTCCTCGGAAACCCGCCTGCTGCTCAGGGACACGGTTTTCAGCCTGTTCGAGAATCTCTGGCCGAAGGAAGAACTTCCCAAGCCCTATGGCCTCAGACATCTCTATGCCGAGGTGGCCTATCACAATTTCGCGCCGCCACATGTGACTAAGAACAGCTATTTCGCCGCCATTCTCGGACATAACAATAACGACCTCGAAACCTCGCTGTCTTACATGACCTATACGCTGCCCGAAGATCGCGACGACGCGCTGGCGCGGGCCAAACGCACGAATGAAAGGGCATTGCAGCAAATGGCGGCAATCGCACCGGCTTCCCGCAAAGCCTAGAGCATCTCAGCAAAAAAGCCCGGCTTTCCGTCCGGGCTTGTAAAGAGATACCCTGGTATCCGGCCGCGGATTCCAGTCCCACGGCCAGTCGTTCCCCATCAGGCCCGCGCATCACCGGACGTGCGGTAAAGCAGGGTCAACACCGTCAGCACCAGCCCTACCAGCGCGACCGAGCCGAAAATGTAGAAATTCCACTCGGGCGCCAGACCCCGTTGCAGCACGAGGCCGCCGATCATCGGGCCAGCGATGCCGCCAAGCCGCCCGACCGCCAGCGAGAAGCCAAGACCCGTGCCGCGAATATGGACGGGATAAAGCCGCCCGACGAGGACATTGGCGAGAATCTGGGTTCCGATGGTTCCGGCACCCGCAAGCGCCACGAAGGCATAAAGAAGCGGACCCTTGTTCACCGTCAGGGCGAAGATCGATCCGGCGCCGATGGCAAACAGGATCGCCACCACCACCTTGACGTTGCCCTTGTCCGCGAAGCGCCCACCGATAAGGATGCCGATCGCGGCGCCGACATTAAGCATGACCGAGAAACTGAGCGCCGAGCTGATGTCATAACCCATCTTGTTCATGATGGTGGGCAGCCAGTTGACCATGCCGAAAGTGAGCAGCAGCGAGCAAAAGTGAATGCCCCAGGCATTCAGCGTCGAGGCCAGCCGGCCTTCCGAAAACAGCGCGCCGACGCCGCCCTTCTGCATTTTTGCGTGCGGCACGATGCGTTGCAGACCATAAGTGTCGCAGACGCCGTCAGCCTCCGCCTGCCGGCCCTTGCTCGCCAGCCATTCCGGCGATTCCGGCAGGAACCGCATGAAGATCGGCAGCAGAATGAGGGGCAGGCCACCGATCAGCATCAAGGGGCGCCAGCCATAGCTCTCCAGGAGCAGCATGCCCATGACGCCGGAAATGATGCCACCGATAAGATAACCGAGGAAGGACAGCGAATTGGCCTGCGCCCGGCGCTGTGGTGGCGAAAACTCCAGCACCAGCGCGGTAACCGTCGGCAACAGCGCCCCGAGCCCGAGACCGGCGAAGAAGCGGGTGATTTCGAAGGCGAGAAAATTCGGCGTCATGGCCGAGGCGATCATCATCGCCGAAAATCCGGCGAGGCTGAGAAGCACCACCTTCCGGCGGCCGATACGGTCTGCCATGGTGCCGGCAAACAGCGCACCGAGCAACATGCCAACGAGCGTCAAAGCAGCGGCACGGCCCACCATGGCCGGATTGAGTGCCCAGGCGCTTTCTTTCAGCAGCGCCGGTGCGACCGCGCCATAAACGACCAGATCATACCCGTCGAACATGATCATCAGGCCGCATGTCGCAATGACGCCGGCCGGGTTTTTCGTCCGCGCAGAGGCGGCGCTCAGATAATTCGTGGACATATTCCTCCCTTTCACGCATGAACGCGCCATCCGGAATGGATCAGCGTCTCCCCGTCCCTGCATTATCCTCCGTGAGTGCCCGGCTTGCTCCACCCTGATATGTGCCCTGCTTCTGTCAAGCCACATGTCGCCGGTATCACTCGCCGTTGATTAAATATTGCATTTGCAAAAATTGCAAATGCAATATTGATAAATGCCAACCACCCTACGGCGGCTGAAATCAGCGGGATTACAGCCCGGAAATCATCGATAGCGTTGGCGTCCAGTTCAAAATACGAACGCGATTGTAGACCCCGTGAATGACGAAGGGATCGGCGTCGCTGAAGGCGATAACGTCTTCAATACAGCATGCCTCGGCGATGATGAGCGCGGCAGACGGACCCTCCGCAACAGCGCTCATCGGACCGGAAACAAGGATCCTGAACCCTTCGGCCATCGCCTCGCCATTGCGCAAATGGGCCTTGTGCGCTTCCAGCTGCGCCACCCGCTGCCGCGTGGCATCGGGATCGCTTTCGGCAAAACGCACGTAAAGCCTGGGTCGATTGCTTGCGCCGCTCATCGGGCAAGCACGAAATCGTGGTTCACCGACCAGAACCAGTCGCCGATGAAGCCGAAGTCCCGCGCCTTTTGCGCATCCTCCACCCGCTGAAAATCCGCCAGCAGGCTTTCCTTCACACCGAACACCGCATCCGAACGGATATAGGGATCGTCAGGATCGAATATATGCGTGACAAGCGGGCTGAAACCTTCTGCCGAAACGATGTAGTGCAGATGCGCCGGCCGGTAAGGATGCCGCCCCATCGCCCGCAACAGCTGCCCCACCGGGCCGTCATCCGGGATCGGATAACATTTCGGCTTCGTGGCCCGGAACCAGTAATGCCCGTCCTCGCCGGTCACGAAGACGCCGCGCAGATTAAAATCGGGCTGGATGCCCTTCTGCTGCACGTCATAAAAGCCTTCATCATTGGCCTGCCAGACATCGATGCGCGCACCGGCGACCGGCGCACCTTCGGTATCGAGAATGCGGCCGGTCACGACCATATCCTCGCCCTTGCCATCGAGACAGATATTGGCGCCCATCGGCATTTCCGGTGCATCGGCCACATGGAAGGGCCCGAGAACGGTGGATTCCGACGCGCCGCTCGGCTTGCGGTGGTTGATGGCATCGACCAGCATGGAAACACCGAGAATATCGGAAAACAGGATCCATTCCTGCCGCCACTCATTGCAGATCTGCCCGACTTCGGTGAGGAAATGAATGGCCTTCATCCATTCCTCCTCGGTCGGCTCGATTTCCTTCACTGCCTCGTGCAGCTTGCGGGTTACGACCGCCATGATCTCCTTCAGGCGCGGATCGTCACAATCGCGCATGCGGGCAATCACGGTTTCAGCCGAGCGTTCCTCAACGAAGTAGCCGTCGTCGCTGGTCATCTTCATATCCATAGTCTCCTCCCATCACTCCGGCCGCGTACCCTCGAAGGCACGCTGCAAAAGGTTGCGGATCGCGGTTTTTTCGATCGGCCGCGGGCACCAGTAAGGATTGGCCGTTGCAAGCTCGGCCATGGGGTCAAGATCGGCCGCTCCCACGCCAAGAGCGGCCAGACTCGCGGGCGCGCCAAGCCTGGCGGCGAAATCGAAAAGCCCCAGCCCTGCCCGGCCGCCGACAAGGGCAGCAAGCGGCAGAAGCAGTTCCGGCACCGCTTCTTCCACATAAGCGATGGTGTGCGGCAACAGCACCGCATGGGTTTCCGCATGCGGCAGATCGAGATTGCCGCCCAGCGTATGGCAGAGCTTGTGATGCAGCGACATGCCGACCGCACCCAGCACGGTGCCGCAAAGCCATGCGCCGTAAAGTGCCGTCTCACGCGCGCCGATATCCTGCGGCGCTTCCCGAATGACCGGAAGCGCCTCGATCAGCGCCCGCAGCCCCTCGACCGCCATCAGGCTGGCGATAGGATTGCGGTCCTGTGCATAAAGCGCCTCCGCCGCATGCGCCATGGCGTTGAGCCCGCTCGTCATACTGATCGCAACCGGCAGACCGAGCGTCAGTTCCGCATCATAGATCACCACCTCCGGCAGGATTTCCGGCCCGCGCATGGTGGTTTTCACGCCATTTTCCGTCTGGCCGAGAATGGGCGTGACTTCCGAGCCGGCATAGGTCGTGGGAATGACGATCTGCGCCGCATCGGTGCGCAGGGCGATTGCCTTACCGAGACCGGTGGTGGAACCGCCACCCAAAGAGACGACGCAATCGGCACCCGCGGCGCGGTAGGCCTCAACCGCGCTTTTCGTTACCTCGACCGGCGTATGCATGGCTGCTTCGGAAAAAACACCCGCCGAAAGCGGGCCAAGCCGGGCGGCAAGCGCCTCGGCATCACCCTTTTGCTGCGGCGTGGATAGTACCAGCGCCCGCGAGAAGCCGAGGCGGTGGATTTCCTCCGCCACACCCGCCGAGCTGCCCGCCGAAAAGACAATGCGGGCGGGCACCGCCATATAAACGAAAGGCTGCATGGCTCAGCGTCCGTCCAGCTTAAAGAGGCGGCGTGCATTGGTACGACCGATCTTCACCCGGTCGGCCTCGGCAATACTCGTCGCGTTGAACCAGTCAGAGGCATGGTCAATGTTCTCGAAGGGCCAGTCGGTGGAAAACAGGATGCGATCCGCACCGATTTCCAGAATGGCGTCGATCAGCGTCTGGGTGCGGAAATTGCCCGAGGTGGTGATGTGGAAATTTTCGTTGAAATAATCCACGAAACGGCGCTTGGCCGGATAACGCGGCGGCAGCTTCACCCAGACATTGCGATGGTCGATGCGCCACATCATGTAAGGCAGTCCCTCGCCCATATGGCCGAGAATGATATTGAGGCGCGGATGTTCGTCGAACAGGCCGGACGCCATGAGGCGCAACGCATGGACGGCGGTTTCCTGCGCAAAGGCCCAGGTGGGGCCGAGCAGCCAGGGGTGGCCGTCATAGATGCGCGAATCCTGCGGCAGCGGGTTGCGCGGATGCAAATAAAACGGCACGTCGAGCTTTTCGACTTCACCCCAGAAAGAGCGATATTGCGGCAGGTCGTAATAAAGCAGCGTCTGGCCGTCACCTTCCTGGCTGAACCCATTGACGAGCGCGCCGACGAAACCGAGATCGTTGACGCAGCGTTGCAATTCCTCCGTCGCCGCATCGGGGTCCTGCAAAGGCAGCGCGGCGAAAGCGAGGAAACGATCCGGCCGCTTGGCGCATTCTTCTGCCAGCGCATCATTGGCGCGCCGCGCGATCTCGATCGCTTTCTTCGTGTCGGGAATGGCCTGCACCGCCGGGGCATTCAGCGACAGGATCATGGTCTCGATGCCATGCGCGTCCATCAGCTTCAGGCGTGTATCCTGAATGTCGAGCAGACGGTGCTGCAGTTCCTTCCAGTAATCGCCGGGCACGAAACCGGCTGAGTCCTGAAGCGTTTCCGGGATTGCGAAATGCTCCTCGAGAGCGACCTTGCCTTGCATGTGGTTTCCTCCGAAATTCTCTGTTGGTCTGCCGCCGGAGTGGCGATCAAAATTGGCCCTTGGGTTCGAGGCCGAGCATGCTCTGGCCAATCATCGTGCCGACGGCATCCCAGTTCATGCTGATGTGGCGGCCGACCGCATTGGCATCCCGCCAGGCGCGCTGCACCGGGTTCGCCAGATCGAGCCCGACGCCGCCGGTGGAATCGTTCAGCGCCTGTACCGCACGCAACGAGAGAGACACGGCAAAGGACTGGCCGCGACGGCTCAGAAGGCGGTCATCCACCGTAAATTCCGCCCGACCTTCGATCCGGGCCTGCGCCAGCACCTGTGCCCTCGCCACATCGCGCAGCAGGATCTCGCAGGCTGCGTCAACGCTCGCCGCGGCTTCCGCGACGCGCAGCTGGATGGTCGGGAATTCCGCCATGCGATTATTACCACCCGCCACCGCGCCGCGTGTGACCCGGCCGCCGACATGATCGACATAGGCGGAAAGCGCACCCTTGGCGGCGCCGACACCGGCCGCCGCGAGACAGGAGGGAATGCCCGTCAGAAGCGGCATGTTGAACAGGCCCTCTTCCGCATAATATCGTCCGCCCGGCGTGCGGCCGCTGGTGGCGTCCGGAAAGGTCAGAACCCGATGTTCGGGCACGAAGACATCGTCGAGAACCAGCGTCTTCGACCCGGTGCCGGCCAGCCCCACCACATGCCAGGTGTCTTCGATGATATATTGGCTGGCGGGAACGAGCAGAAAGGCGGGAACCGGCTTTCCTTCACCCTTCGGCGGCAGAATGGCGGCGCAGAGGGACCATTGTGCGTTTTCGCAACCCGAGGCGAAGGCCCATTTACCGCCGAGGCGATAACCGCCATCGGCAGCCTCGGCCATCTTCACCGGCGCATAGGAACCGCACAGCAGCGCGTCGGGATTTTCACCCCAGACATCGGCCTGCGCCTCTTCGGGAAACATCGCCAGCAGCCATTGATGGGCAGACAGCAGGCCGGCGACCCAGCCCGTCGACGCACAGGCCGCCGAAAGTTCAATATTGGCTTCCACCAGCTCGGCGAAATCGCCACCCTTGCCGTCGAAGGCTCGGGGCTTGACGATATCGAAATAACCGATGCCACGCAGCGCCTCGATATGGCCGGGGGGCACGCGCCGCGCTTCCTCCGTCTGCCTGGCGCTTGAGCGGAAAAGATCGGCTATGCCGGCAACGCGGCTGGCGAGGCGGACATGCGGGTTCGTTTGCGCCGGCTGCGGCGCATGGCTCATATCGTTCATGATTATCTCCTTGCGGGAATGATCTAACCGCTAAAAATTCAGGCGGGTTCGCTCGCGGGGCTTGCGGCGCAATATTGGGCGTTTTCGTAAAGCAGCGGCCGTGTCGTCTCGCTGACATCGGCTGAAACCACCTGTCCGATGAAGACGGTATGGGTTCCATAGGGCATGGCCGCAACCCGGCGGCAGGCGATGGCGGCATGGGCCGTGGGCAGGTAAAGAACGCCACTATCATGGCGCTGCCAGCTGCCGTCGCGGAAACGCTCCTCCGGCGGCACCTTGCCGCTAAAGCCATCCGAAAGCGCGATCTGGTCCTGCGTCAGCACATTGACGATGAAATCGGGCCGGCACAGCAGCAATTCATGCAGCAGCGTGCGGTTATTAAGGCAAACCAGCAGGGAAGGCGGCTCCATCGAGACGGAGGTAACGGCCGTCACGGTCATGCCGTGATCGCGCTGATCACCGGCGGCACAGGCGGTGATGACCGTTACGGTTGCCGGAAAACGACGCATCGTCGAACGGAAATTCTGGCCGACGCCTTCAGGCGCAAGACTGCTCAGGCCAAACAATGCTGATGTCATGAGATCCTCCCAAATCCTGCAATCTTATTTATTTTCATTTGCAACATTTGTCAATGCAAATGTTTTTCGTCATTTTCTGTGGTTGGGAAACCCGCCATTCCCCGGCCTTGTGGAGCGAAGCTATTGAAACGGATGGATTGTGCCGGTACAGCCGATAGGCGCACATCAGCATCTGCGCAGATGGTTCTCAAACGGGGATTTGCTCGTGTCTTATCAGTTCACCGACTCGGTACCCTACCTGCTCAACTGGGTGGGCGTTCGGCTGGGCGAGCGCTTCTCCGTGAGACTGGCCTCCTATGACATCACATTGCCGATGTACCGCGTGCTGGCGACGCTCAGGCAACAGGAAAGCAAGACCCTGACCGAGCTTTCGGACATGGTGTCGGTGGAAATTTCCACCCTCTCCCGCCTTGTCGGCCTGATGGTCCGCCGCAACCTCGTCAGCCGTGAGCGACCGGCCGACAATGCGCGCATCGTGCGCATCACGCTGACCCCGAAGGGCGAGGAACTTGCCGACGAGCTGATGCCCATCGCCGCCATGTTCGAAAAAACCGCGATCGAAGGCCTCGACCCCGCAGAAGTGAAACTTTTCAAAAGCATCCTGCGCCATATCGGCCTCAATATCGCCGGTCTTTGATAGAGATAGCCGGCTTAGGAGATCTTCCCCGGCTGAGAGCCGACGGGAATCCATGGCCGCCTTCACGATCGTCGCGTGCAATGTACTTGTAATGGCCGGTTCCTATCCCTGTGGAAACCCACCACAGCGGAGGAGAATTCCCATGACCGACCGATCGTCACCCGCCTTCCCGGCGGCGATCGCCCTTATCACCGCATCGGCCCTGCTCGCGGCCTGCGCCTCGACCGTCATGAAAAGCTATATCGGCGCACCCATCACCAGCGTCATGCTGGACTATGGGCCACCCGACAATATCTACGGCCTAGGCCCCGGCCAGCAGGCCTATCAATGGCGCAAGAACAAGACACAGGTCGTCGCCGGCTCATCGAGCGGTGAGGTGCGGACAACGCGGCGTGGCGAACGTTATGAAGTGTCGGAAACGCCGGGTTATGTCGAACGGATCGACTGCTATTATACGTTCTACACCCGCAATTCCGGCAGCGAATGGTATGTGACGAGTTTCCGGCAACCATCGCTCGAATGCGAATGACCGTTTCCGGCATTCCGGATTTCGGCCCGGTAGCGCATGTTTGCTCCATGCCCCTGCTTTACCGCCGCTTCCAAGCGGAAAGCGGCGGCGTTCTTTTGTGAATTCTCCCTGAAAGCCGTCATGGGATAGGCCGATCAGAAACGATAGTTCAGACCGGCCTTGATGACATGATCGCTGACATCGGTCTTCGATTTGCCGCTGGCGGTCGTCGTGGCCACATTTCCCGTGCTCACATAATTATATTCAAACTTGGCCGACAAGCCGCCGCCGAAGCTCTGTTCGACACCTGCCCCGACCAGATATCCCTGCTTCCAGCCATCGGGACCTGTTACGCCATTGCCATCCTTGAACTTCGTCGTTGTCAGGCCTGCGGTGCCGTAAAGAAGCGTGCGGTCGAGCGCCACGCCGGCCTTCACCTTGGCCGCACCCCGGAAACGCTCCCGCAGCCGGCCGTTCGGCACACGCGCCTCGTTCCCGAGATAGGAACCTTCCAGTTCCGCGCCGATAACGCCAGAGCCGAACTGGACGTTATAGCCGGCCTGAACACCGCCCGTCAGACCGCGACCGCTGGCCAATGGATTAAATCTCGGTGAGGCGACGCCACCATGCACACCGACATAGGCTCCGTCCCATGAAAAAGCAGGCGGATTGCCGTAGTCAAAGGATTGCTGCGTATTGTAGTTCGTAAGGTCGGCCGAATAGGCATGGCCTGCCACCGCAACGACAATGGCCCCGGCGGCAAGCGATTTTCTGATTATCGACATGAAAAGACTCCAGACGAAACCGATGCGCCATCGTGCGGCGCCTCTTGGGTTTCAGTTTGCGTTGAAGAACCGGAAACCGGCTCCCGTTCATCTGCTGCGCGGCCTGGCACGGGGTGCGGATGCGTTCAGCAGATAAGGGGATTTTCCCGACGAGAATTGCGCTTGCATTGCACGAAACGAATTTTATTAAAAATAATTTATTTATTTAAATGAGTTATCTGAATTTCCTTAACCAAATAGTAAGGAAATTCATTGTCGGAACACATCCGATCGTTCAAAACCCCGGCAGCCCGGCCGTGGCGGTCGCAGCCTCCTTGGAAGCGATGGATCGAATTTCCAGCCGAACGCAGAAGCCGGGATTGAGATCGAGGAACGAAACACGCCCGTGATGAAGCTCGGCCGCCTTCTGGACCAGATTTAACCCAAGGCCGGCTCCCGGCGCATTGGCGTTGACGCGGTGAAACGGCTCGAACACCTGCTCGCGCTCCGAGACGGGTATTCCCGGCCCTTCATCGCAGACATCTACGACGCCCGTCGCACCGACCCGGATCGTGATAGCGCCTTTGCCGCCGCCATGATCGATCGCGTTGCGGACAAGGTTGACCACCGCCATCTCGATGATCGAGATCTGCATGGTGAGCACGACATGCCCTTCGCTCGGCTCGAAATCGAATTCATAGCCGGCATCCATCGCAATCGGTGCAAGATCGGTCGCGATGCGCTCGACAAGACTGTTGAGATCCTGCGGCACGGCGGGCAATTCCACCGCGCCGACAGCCTGCATTTCGAGAAGCTGATGCGCGACGCGCGTGAGACGGTCGATATCGGCCCGGAGCTGCCGGCTCAGCGCGTCATCGGGCAAGAGATCGGCCCGAATACGGGCAATGGCAATCGGCGTCCTCAACTCATGTGCGGCATCGGCAAGAAAGCGGTTACGGCGATTATATCCCTCATCCAGCCTGGAAAGCGCAATGTTGAAGGCATCCACCAGGGGAATGATTTCATGGGGCACCTTCGAGCGATCGATGCGGGCGGAACGGTTTTCGAAATCGATCGATTTCGCCTGTTTGACCGTTTCCATGAGGCCGCCCAGGGAGCGCCCGACCGCCCTTGGGGTAACGAGCAGCGTCGCGATGCCCGTCAGGATCAACATGGGCACGACAACGATAAGGATGATGAAGCCCACGCCGGGCAACACGGTCAGCCAGCGGATGGCGCCGTCGGCATCCCTTTCCAGATCCAGCTGCATGCTGATCCAGAGGCTGAGGCCGTCATTCGGGGTGCTTTTTTCCGTCCCGGCGATGAATTGCAGCCGCCCGGCGGACGTATCGCGGTTTTCCATGGTGGCCCGGACTGTTTCCGCAGCTTCCAGACGCGCCCTCTCGATGGTGCGGGGGAAAACCGCCGTCAAAGCGGGCGACGGGACCTCTCCATATTGCAGGGTGACGTCATCGGCGTCCCGTACCACGAACCAAAGGTTCGGGTAGCGCTGTTCTAATGCCGCCAATCCGGATGTAGCCACCACCTGCACCCGGCCCTGCCCATCCCTTGCCACACTTTCCGCAACGATGCGGACCGCCTCTTCATTGGCGTCTTCCAGTTGCGGATTGATGATCCAGATCCAGCCGATGAGGAGGACGACAAAAAGAACGAGCAGGAAGGCCTGCAACACGAAAAGGCGCTTCATCAGCGCCCAACGCAGCGATCGGTTGCGTTTTTCCTTCATGTATTCAACCGGATAAGATAACCGATATTGCGCACGGCCCTGATCTCGACCGTGGCGCCGGCCTGCGCCAGCTTCTTCCTGATCCGGGAGATATGGGCATCGAGAGCATTGGACTCGATCTCGTCGTCAAGAGTGTAAACCGCCTCGACCAGATTGGCGCGCGTCACGATGCGGTTCGGCCGTCGCATCAGCGCCTCGAGCACCAGATATTCGCGACGCCGAAACTCGATGATGGAACCGGCGACGCTGATTTCGCTGCTCTTCGGATCGATGCTCAGATTTCCAAAACTCACATATTTGTCGGAAAGCGTGGGGCCGCGCCTGTGGAGCGCGCGAAGACGAGCGAGCAATTCCTCGATCGCAAAGGGTTTGGCGAGATAATCATCTGCCCCGGCATCGAGCCCGTCGACGCGATGATCGACACTGCCTAGCGCCGTCAGGACAAGGATCGGCACGGTGTGTTTTCTCCGGCGAAGCGAGGACACGAGGTTCAGCCCCTCGCCATCGGGAAGGCGGCGATCGAGAACCAGCACGTCATAGGCCCCGTCGCGCGCCAGAACATCGGCATCGCCGATGGTGCTGACGTGATCCGCGAGCACATCGCGCCGGCGCAAGGCTTCGAGGAGCGCTCGCGCCATTTCGGGTTCATCCTCAAGAAGCAGGATTCGCAACGACTTTTCCTCAGAGATGCGTTCTTGCAGCCCACCACTGGCCGGTGAATATTGCAGTTACATTGCAGGGCGGGGAGCCGGACTGCTCTCCTTACCACTTTGCCGGGCACAAGCCGACCGGCATCGCATGCTTTTCACAAGGCCGCCGGGACAGCCCCTAGCTGTCTGCCCCCGGCCTGTATCCGTGCCTTGCATAAAACCGATCAAGCTCGCGCTGCTGCGCCACCTCGCCGGTATAGATTGCAATGTAGTCCGGAATTCTTTTCATCCGCACGGCCACATCCTCTTCGGATTGCATGGAGATATAGCCGATCTGCACGAGATAGGTGGTTCGGGCGCGTACATCCGCCATGTTTTCGGAATGGCCGAAACGCACGAACATGCGCGAAAGCGCGTCCATTCTGGTCTGGTCGGCTTTGCGCACCTCGGCAAGAATATCATCCGACTGAAGCGCCCAGCTGCGAACCGCGAATTCGAACCTGCTGTCGAAGAGGGCGGGATCGATCCAGCAATCGAAAATATTCAACATTGCTTCCGCCAGGCTCTCCGCATAGGCCTCAGACTGCCTGACGATGTTGCCGGTGTTTTTTTCCCGCCAGCGGGAAAGCAGCGCGGCCAGCAGTTCCTCCCGGTCCTTGAAGAACCAGTAGAAGCTGGTGCGCGACAGATTGAGCTTTTTCGCCAAGGGCAGGATTTTGACGGAATCCACGCCCGATTCCAGCAGGGCCTGATAGGCGGCCTCCAGCCATCCTTCCTGCGATCCGCGCCAGCCGGTCTCGTTCAATGTCGCTTCCATGACGGTTTTCTAGCAAATCCGCCGGGTTGCGACAAGGCGAATGTCCACTCGTGTCAAAATCATAAACACATGTGTTTTATTAATTGACACTTATGTACATTTCCTTCTAGCCTTCTCCCATCAGCCCCACCCGGAGAACGGCCATGTCGAATGATCCCCTTCTTCAGCCCTACCGGCTCAAGCATCTCACATTGCGCAACCGCATCATCGTCACCTCGCATGAGCCCGCTTATCCCGAAGACGGCATGCCGAAAGGGCGCTATCGCGCCTATACGGTGGAGCGCGCTAGGGGCGGCGTGGCCCTGACGATGACCGCCGGCTCGGCCGCCGTCTCCAGGGACAGCCCACCCGTCTTCAACAACCTGCTCGCCTACAAGGATGAAATCGTCCCGTGGATCCGGGAGATGACCGACGCCGTGCATGAACAGGGCGCGGCAATCATGATCCAGCTGACGCATCTCGGCCGCCGCACCCGCTGGGACAAGGGCGACTGGCTGCCGGTGCTGGCCCCTTCGCATCATCGGGAAGCCGCCCACCGCGCCTTTCCGAAGAAGATCGAGGACTGGGATATCGAACGCATCATCAAGGACTTCGCCGACGCCGCGGAACGCATGAAGGCGGGCGGCATGGACGGGGTGGAGCTGGAGGCCTATGGCCACCTCATCGACCAGTTCGTCTCACCGCTGACCAACGAGCTGGATGGCTCCTATGGCGGTTCGCTGGAAAACCGCATGCGCTTCTGTCTTGACGTCTTCAGGGCGATGCGCGAACGCGTGGGCGACGATTTCATCCTCGGCGTTCGTTATACCGCCGACGAATGTCTTGAGGGCGGCACCGGAAAGGCGGAGGGCCTCGAAATCTCCAGACGGCTGAAGGATAGCGGCCTGATCGACTATCTCAATGTCATTCGCGGTCACATCGACACCGATCCGGGCCTGACGGACGTCATTCCCATTCAGGGCATGGCCAATGCGCCGCATCTGGACTTTGCCGGTGAAATCCGCGCCGCGACCGGTTTCCCGACATTCCATGCCGCCAAGATCCCCGATGTCGCCACCGCCCGCCACGCCATCGCCTCCGGCAAGGTGGACATGGTGGGCATGACGCGCGCCCACATGACCGACCCGCATATCGTGCGCAAGATCATGGAAAAACGGGAGGACGACATTCGCCCCTGCGTGGGCGCCAATTATTGCCTCGACCGCATCTATCAGGGCGGCCTCGCCTTCTGCATCCATAATGCGGCAACGGGCCGCGAGGAGACCATGCCGCATGAGATCGCCAGGGCGGCGGAACGGCGCAGGGTGGTGATCGTCGGCGCCGGCCCGGCAGGCCTTGAGGCCGCACGTGTCTGCGCCGAGCGTGGCCATGAGGTGGTCGTCTTCGAGGCCGCGAACGATCCCGGCGGCCAGATCCGCCTCACCGCGCAAAGCGAACGCCGCCGTGAGATGATCAGCATCATCGACTGGCGCATGAGCCAGTGCGAAAGGCTTGGCGTCACCTTCCATTTCAACAGCTGGGCGGAGGCGGATACGGTCCTTTCGGAAAACCCGGACGTGGTCATCATCGCCACCGGCGGATTGCCGCATACCGAGGTGCTTTCCAAGGGCAACGATCTCGTCGTTTCGGCATGGGATATCATTTCCGGGGACGTCAAGCCGGGCGCGACTGTGCTGGTTTTCGACGATGCCGGCGATCATGCCGGCCTGCAGGCCGCCGAATTCCTGGCAAAGGCGGGCGCGAAAGTGGAGATCATGACCCCGGACCGGGCCTTCGCCCCGGAAGTCATGGCCATGAACCTCGTTCCCTATATGCGGGCACTGCAAAAACTCGATGTCACCTTCACCGTCACCTATCGGCTGGAAGCGGCGGAAAGAAACGGCAATCAACTCGTTGTCCGCGTCGGCAGCGACTATGGCGGCGTGACGAAATCACGGACCGTGGATCAGATCGTCGTTAATCATGGCACGGTTCCGCTGGACGACCTTTATTTCGAACTGAAACCCGGTTCGAAGAATCTCGGCGAAATCTCCTATGACGACTTGCTGGAAGGAACGGCCCAGACGGTGGAGCGTAATCCGGCCGGCACTTACCAGCTCTTCCGGATCGGTGATGCGGTCGCCGCACGCAATACCCATGCGGCGATCTACGATGCGCTGCGTCTGGCAAAGGACATCTGAGGCCCGCAAACCCTGCCGTGAGGTCAGATAATCGCCGTTCAGCCGTGCGCGGTCCGGCGACAAGCTGTCCGGCAACTACCGCCATCCACGGCAATCGGCCATCACATTGTGGATGACCTTATGCTTTTGCCTCGCGCCGCAGGTGGCTGACGCTCAGCCAGATGGCAGAGACGAGGAAATAAAATGCACCCAGTCCCGCATATCCGGCGATGGTCGCGATCGATGGCTCATCCGGCACGCGCGCCTGCAGAATGAAAAAGATGCCTGCGACGGCGGATTGTCCGCCACTCAGGATCATCACCCACTGCCCGCCATGATGTTTCCAACGGCGAACGGCGGCGCTCAACTGGAGCAGGCCTGAAAAAATCGCCCATAGTCCGAAGACCGCGAGCACCCAATTCATGCTCATGCGCAAGGCGAAGATCACGATCACGGTCATCAGCGAACTGACTGCGACATTAAACGTCTGGCTGCGATTTTTCGCCGGCCCGCCGTTTCGCATGGCATCGATCAAATTCGCCACCGCATCCCACGCGGGATAAATGACCAGCAGGAAAGCTGCGATACCAAAGGACTGCCTTCCCGCGGTGAGTGCTGCGATAACCCAAATGATGGAGAATGCCGCGCGGATGAAATAATAGCGCTTCAGCCAATATTCATTGTCATTGACGATGGCTGATGTTCGGTTGCCCATGGCGTTATTCCTTGTTCTTGGAGGGTTCCGGCCTCTGTCCGAGAAAGGCCATTCCTGTTCTGCCGGGTCGGGACATGCGCAGGCGCTGAAGCCGCTAGATCCCGGCGTACCATTCGTATCCGCGGTCTTCCCAGAAGCCGCCATTACCGCCCCAGAAGCCGGTGAAACTGTCCACGATCTCGATCCGCATGAGATATTTGGCCTGCTTGTACCCAAGCTGCCGCTCGACCCTCAGCCGCAGCGGCGCACCGTGACCGACAGTGAGATCCTGTCCGTTCATCTGGTATGCAAGGATGGTCTGCGGATGAAAGGCGTCGACCAGGTCGATGCTTTCATAATAGCGGCCGCTTCCGTCCAGCGTCTTCTCGAGTTCGTCGGCGCAATGGAAAACGGCAAAGCGGGCGGTTGGCGCAAGTCCAGCCGTATTCAGAAGCATGCCCAACGGCACGCCTGTCCACTTGCCGATGGCACTCCAACCTTCCACGCAGTCGTGGCGGGTGATCTGGGTGCGGGCCGGCAGCATCCTGAGTTCGGCAAGCGAAATCTGCAGCGGCCTTTCGACCAGCCCATCGATCCTGAGCCGCCAATTCGCAAACTTGCTTTCGACGAGTTCCGCATATTCCTCGCTATCGGGAGCGCTCGTGCCGTTGACACGAAAGGATGGAGAAATGTCAGCTTCGGTGAACTCCCGGGCCAGGGCATCACGCCCTTGCAGCAGGCGCTGCGCCTTCATCGTCAGCGTTTCTGCCGAGCGGACGAGGTTCAAGACGTCGGTGTTCTGATCGAGAAGATCGCAGCCGGAAATGGTCACGGCACCGGCGCCGAGTGTGCTGCCGATCAGAAACCGACGGCGGGTAAGAAGATGGCTCATGAATTCGGCCCCGTTTCTTTGATGGCGTAACGGCCGGTGATCATCGACCGGATGTTGTTCCAGGTGCCTGACAGCACGACCATTGCGATATGCACGATGACAAAGAGCACCAGCAGCAACGCCGTTATGAAGTGGATCGTCCGCGCGGACTGCCGACCGCCAAAGAGATCGACAAGCCAGGGGAGAGCGGCATTGATGCCGGGTGACATCGTCAGGCCCGTCAGGATCATCAGTGGAAGAAGACCCGCGATCACCGCGAGATAGGTCAGTTTCTGCAATGCATTATAGTGTCTTGCCTCTTCTCCCCTGGGGAAACGCAGGCGCGCATGATCGACGATCTCATGCCAGAGATGGCGAGGAGAAAGCTCGCTGACCTTCGGCGCCAGATCTTTCCTGAAGTGGCCGCCAAGAACACCAGAGGCCGCATAGACAAGGCCGTTGATGAGAAACAGCCAGGCAAAAAAGAAGTGCCAGCGGCGGCCGGCCGCCAGATCCTGAAACGAGGGAATTGTCGCCCAGACCGGAAACGCTCGCGCCACGGCCTGGCCATCCATATCGGAAATTCCGAGCACGCCCGTGGTCGTAACCTCGAGGCCAGCCATCCGCAGGAAGCCTCGGGCGTCAGGACCACCCCCTGCGGAACCGATCGTCAGGAAGGCAGGGTCGCCGTCCGCGCCATAGTGCCCCCAATACAACTCGGGATGCGCATTGAATATCTGCAGGCCGCTCATCAGCAGAAAACTCAGGCAAAGCACGTTCAGCCAGTGCGTGATGCGGGTCACAAGCGCGTGGCGACGGATGAAGATCGTCCGCGGATGTTGAATGTTGTCGTCGGTGGCATCCATGTCCGACCCTGCTCCTTGCATTGTCTAGGTTTGCGAAGGGGGCGGCGGCCGGTCGACGGGAGAGTACTCCGGCCGACCGGCCGCCGACGTGGTCACATGGGCGGAACCACGCCATTCTTTCCGACGACAAGCCGCTGGGCCACAGTGCCGGAGGAAGCCTTCTCGGCCGGCACGAAAACGACGGCTCCCGGAACCAGATCCTCCTTTGTGGCTGGCGCGAGGGTAACAACCGGCGTCCCGTCAGGGATCGAGATCTTCTTTTCCTTGCCTTTGTAGGAGACCGTGACCGTTCGGCCATCGACACCCGTGACGGCATCGGCAACGGTTGCGTTGGTCATGCTGCTGTTGGGCTTCAAATCCCAGCCATAACTGCCCTCGCCCGCCCCCTTGAGCGCCGGCGGAAAAATGAGAACCTCAAGCGCGCCGTCGCCGCCATCCTTTTTGGGCAAAGATGCGATGCCGACGAAGTCACCCGGCTTGATATCCTCGATCCTGGCATTCGCGACAGCCGAGACCTGCAAGTCTTCGGCAAGATTGATATCAAGGGTCTCGCCCTCGCGGGTTTTCACGGTCAAGGTGGAACCAGCGTGGGATACGATGTTGCCCCGCACATTGACATGATTGCCTGCGGCACCCTCGGCGCGGACGGGTGCAGACATCATCGTCGCCAGCGACATGGCTGAAAGCACGAGCGCCATGGCGGAAATGGATTTCTTGATCATTGGAATCTTCCTACTAGTTGATAGGTTTGCGATGCGCAGTTTTGCCTTTGGCGACTTTCGCCAAAGGAATTACTGAACGGCGGTTGCGGACAGGCGCTTTAATGTCGGCGCAAGTATGTTGGCAAACACATCCGCCCGCCCATAGGCGCGAGCCGACAGCATCGCACCATGCACGCAGGCCATGAAAGCCTCGGCCTCAACCTCAGGCGTGCTAGACAGGGCCAAAGTGCCCGCTTCCGCACCACGCTCCATGACCGTGGTCAGCCATTTTGAAAGAAAACGAAAGAAAGCGGTTACCTCGGTGGCGACTTCCGGTGGCAGCGAAGGCAGTTCACTTGCCAGCAGGGCACAGACGCAGAAAGGCCGGCTTTGATCCTCTATGCATTTCGCCCAATGATCCGCATAGACCCGCAAAATCTCAAGCGGTTGCTCGACATTCCGCTCAAGCGCGGCGACACCGTTTTGAGCGTCTTCGCGATAACGTGAGACGAGCGTCCGGACAAGGTCAACCTTGCTCGGGAAATGATGGTGAATGCTCGCCTTGCGGATGCCAACAACCTCGGCAATATCGGCATAGCTGAAACCATTATACCCACCGCTCATGATCAGAGCCCGTGCGGAAGCCAGAATGTCGTCGGAGGTTGTCGATAAATTGCTCATATCGTCTACCTACCTTCCGGTAGGTAGCCATGTCAAGCGTTAAGTCAATAGCGTTCCGGCTGGCTCAATCCGCTTCCCCGCCACCGGCCGCTGCTGTTCATGGACGTGGCTGAGAGTTCGATCCGCATCTGACGGAGGACATCCCCTCAGCTTCGTCATCCGAAAAGTCGTCAAACGGTATGAGAGGATCGCAGGGATGCGATCGCTCGTCACCCTGACAAAGCCATATCTATGGCGGCCTCGCAATGGATCAGCGTGGTATCGAAGACCGGAACCGGGACATTCCCCTCGTGGAGCAGCATACCGACCTCGGTGCAGCCGAGGATCATGCAGTCAGCGCCCGCTTCAGCCACGCGCCGCGCGATGTTTTCGTAGATGGATCGGCTCTCATCTGTGGTGATATCCCTGCAAAGCTCCTCATAGATGATGCGATGCAACTCTCCGCGATCAGCTGCGTCCGGGAGAACCGGATGCAGCGATGCCGCCTTTAGCCGGTCCACATAGAAGCCCTGCTCCATGGTAAAAGCCGTCGCCAGCAACCCTGGCCGTTTGAGGCCTGCCTTGACTATTCGCTCCGCAGTGGCGTCCGCGATATGAAGCAGCGGAATGGACACGGCCTCCATCATCGCTTCAGCGAGCTTGTGCATCGTGTTAGTAGCAAGCACCAGGACTTCCGCGCCGCCGCGCTCCAGCGCCCTTGCCTCTGCATTCAATATGCGTGCGGCTTCATCCCAATTGCCGCTCACCTGCAAGGCCTCTATTTTCGCAAAATCGAGGGAGCGGATCAAAAGCTCGGGGGAATGGAGGCCACCAAGCCGGTCTCGGGTGATCTCACAAAGTTTGCGGTAGTAGATCTGCGTCGAGGCGGCCGACATGCCGCCCAATATGCCGATGACTTTCATCACATGAATCCGTCAGGAGGTTTCAAAGGCCGTTAAATCTTGGAGTTTGATCCGGCCGCAGGTGGGCCTGCAACATAGGCAAAAACAAGTGGCACGGAAAGAACCTATCTCGGCCCCGCCGATGCTCGCTACGCTTGGTAGCGCCGTCGCTTGTCTCGTCTCCCCAGAATCAACCATCAGTTTAACTAGTGGCGATTGCCGCTGAATTGTGCGTATTGAACACATCAACCACATGATCGCGACGAGATGTCATGGCTAACATCCCCGTAACCCGCCGCCAGTTTCTACTTCCTTTTGTGGGGATTCTTGATGAAATCGGTGCGCCCACGAACGGCGATGTCATGCTGCCAGGTGACAGGAACGATGGCCGATAGTGCCCGAACGCAAAAAGCCCGCTTGGAAGCGGGCTTTTCGAGAGAAAACGGAAATACGGGTTCGCCAGCAGGTACCGGGCAGGCAGGCCGTTCTTAAGGTTCATCTTGACCTGATCATGCGCGGGCTGCTGACATAGGCATCATTCTTCAAGGTCCGGTCTCAGCCGATGCCACCGATACAGACATATTTAAGTTCGGTATATTCCTCGATGCCGTGGCGTGACCCCTCCCGGCCGAGACCTGACATTTTGACACCGCCAAAAGGCGCTTCAGCGGTGGAAATAGCGCCCGTATTGACGCCGACCATGCCATATTCGAGCGCCTCGGCGACCCGGAAAACTCGGGACAGGTCACGTGCATAAAAATAGGAGGCAAGACCGAAATCGGTATTGTTGGCCTGCGCGATCACATCCTCTTCGTCTTCGAAACGGAAAAGCGGGGCGAGTGGCCCGAATGTTTCCTCACGAGCGACCTGCATGCCGGCAGTCACGTTGCGCAGGATCGTCGGCTCGAAGAAATTGCCGCCGAGTGCATGCCTGCTGCCGCCCGAGGCAATTTGAGCGCCTTTTGAAAGCGCATCGGCGATATGGGCTTCCACCTTGGCAACAGCGTTGCCATCGATGAGCGGCCCCAGGATGCTTCCCTCTTCCAATCCGTTGCCAACCTTCAGCGCGGATACCGCCCGTGCGAATTTTTCAGCGAAGGCATCATAAACACCGCTCTGCACATAAAGCCGGTTGGCGCAGACGCAGGTCTGGCCATTGTTGCGAAACTTGGCAATCAGCGCCCCTTCCACCGCGGCATCGAGATCAGCGTCATCAAACACGATGAAGGGCGCATTGCCACCGAGCTCCAGCCCGAGTTTCTTGATCGTCGGCGCGCATTGCCGATAAAGATGTTCTCCCGTGCGCGTCGAGCCGGTGAAGGTCAGGAGACGGATATCCGGGCTTGCGGTCAGCACGCCGCCGATTTCCGCGGCGGGTCCCATCACGATGCTGAAAAGTTCGAGCGGCAGGCCCGCGCGCTCGGCGAGGATGGCGAGGGCTATGGCCGAAAACGGCGTCTGCGGCGCCGGTTTCAGCACCACCGCGCAGCCGGCGGCKAGCGCCGGGCCGACTTTGCGGGTAATCATGGCATTGGGGAAATTCCACGGCGTGATGGCCGCGATGACGCCGACCGGCTGGCGGAGAACCAGAATGCGCTTGTCCGGCTGATGGCCGGGCACCGTCTCACCATTGATGCGACGTGCCTCTTCGGCGAACCATTCGATGAAGCTTGCACCATAAGCGATTTCGCCTTTGGCTTCCGCCAGGGGCTTGCCCTGTTCCAGCGTCAGGATCATGCCGAGATCATCCCGGTTTTCCATGACGAGCCGGTGCCACGCCTTCAGGATCGTCGCACGCTCGCCGGCTGTGCGGCGCGCCCATGCCTTCTGGGCAATCACGGCGGCAGCGATTGCCTCCTGCGTTTCCGTTGCGCCGAGTTCGGGAACCTGCCCGACGATCTCCCCCGTCGCGGGATTGCGGATCATCACCGTTTCGCGGCCATCGCAGCCGATCCAGCGTCCGGCCACGGGCACTTTTTCACCTAGGAGTGTGGGGTCATTCAGGTGCATGGAGCCGATCCCTCAACAGAAAACCTGGGCTGACGCCGGGTCGAACGCCAAGTGCACGAGATCGCCTCGGTTGAGACCGGAAATCGCTTCGTGGCCGAAGGGCAGTCGCACGGCAAGCGGTTCGCCCGAACCGGTATGGGCAACCACATGGACGTTGTTACCAAGGAAGGTGATGTCGCTGACGGTGGCCTGAAAACCGGCGGAAGAAGCCGGCCGGTTGCGGCTGAGCTGCAGGCGTTCCGGACGCAGCATCAGCGCCGCTTTCTTGCCCGGCGCAGCCTCGCCATGCATCGGAATATGATCAAAGACGATATCCCGACCCACTGAAACCGTCGCCTTGCCGCCGGATGCTGCAAGCAGGTCGCAGGCGATGAAATCGCTGTCACCGATGAATTCGGCTACGAAACGGGTGGTCGGATGAGCATAAAGCTCAGGGCCCGTGCCGATCTGGTCGATCACCCCCTTTGAAAACACCGCGATCCGGTCGGAAAGGCGAAGCGCCTCTTCCTGATCGTGGGTGACATAAAGGATCGTCACCTCCGTCTGCTGGTGAATGCGACGGATTTCGAACTGGATTTCCTCGCGCAGCTTCTTGTCGAGCGCCGATAGCGGCTCATCCATCAAAAGCACCGGCGGGTCATAAGCAAGTGCCCGCGCCAGCGCCACGCGCTGCTGCTGGCCACCCGACATCTGCGCAGGCTTCCTGTCCTCGAAACCTTCGAGGCGAACGAGCCGCAGCATCTCTTTCACCTTGGTGTCGATTTCCGCCTTGCTCCTGCGGCGAACCTTCAGCGGGAAGGCGATGTTCTCACCGACCGACAGATGCGGAAACAGGGTATACCGCTGGAAGACCATGCCAATATTGCGCTTGTGCGACGGCGTCGAAAGCAGGCTCGCGCCGTTCAGCAGGATGTCACCTGCGGTCGGCTGCTCGAAACCGGCAAGGATGTATAGCGTGGTGCTCTTGCCCGAACCGGAAGGGCCGAGAAATGTCATGAACTCGCCCGGCTGCACGTCGAGATTGACATCCTGAACGGCGACGACCGGTCCGTATTGCTTGCGGATTCCGCGAATTTGCAGGAGCGGTTTGGTCATGTTTTCAGTCCTTTTCGCACAGCCGCGACAAGCAGCATGAGAATGATGGTCACCGCGATGAGAAGCGTGGAGGCTGCGGCGATGACGGGCGTCAGATCCTGACGCAGGGTCGCCCAGATTTTCACCGGCAGCGTCTGCAATGTCGGGCTTGCCATGAAGATCGCCAGCACCACCTCATCCCAGGAGGTGAGGAAGGAAAAGATCGCCGCCGAAAACAGCCCGTGGCTGATGGCGGGAAGTGTGATGCGGATTTTCGCCTGCAACGGGCTGGCGCCACACAGCACCGCCGCATCCTCAATCGACTTGTCGAAACCCTCAAGCGCGCCGGTCAGCGCCAGAATGGAGAAAGGCAGCGCAACGACGAGATGGGCGATGACGAAACCGGTGGTGGTACCCGCAAGGCCGAGTTTCAGGAAAAAGGCGTAAAGCGCCACCGCAAGAACCACGACGGGCAGGATCATCGGCGTCATGAACAGCGCGCGCAGCGTGCCGCGCCCGATGAACCGGCCACGCACCAGCCCGAACGACGCCACGAGACCGATCAGCACGGAGAGTACCGTGACCATCAGCGCGATGCGCAGGCTCGTCCAGGCGGCCTCCAGCCATCTGGGGTCAGCGAAGAAATCCGCATACCATTTCAGCGTCCAGCCGGGCGGCGGAAAGATCAGCCATTGTGACGAGCCGAAGGACAAAGCGGCGATGAAAACGATCGGGAGGATCAGAAATGCCGAGGTCAGCACGGTGATGAGGAGAAGCAGCCATTTCCAGAGGCCGAGGCTGTTATAATTCAAAAGCATCTCAGCGCCCCCCTGCCCCGGCCGCGCCGAAGAATTTCAGCTGCACCGCATAAAGAGCGAGAGTGACCACCAGCAGGACGAAGGCGGCTGCCCCGCCCATGCCCCAGTTGACCAGTGACTGCACGAATTGGGCGATGAGTTCGGCCAGCATCATGTTGGCCGTACCGCCGAGCAGCGCCGGGGTGACGAAATAACCGAGCGACATGACGAAGACCATCAGCGCGCCGGCCATCATGCCGGGTGCAGCAAGAGGAATGAGAACACGCGTCAGTGCCTGCCAGCGGGTGGCTCCGCACAGAGACGCCGCCTGCAGAATGGCCGGATCGATCTTGCGAATGACGCCATAGAGCGGAATGATGATGAACGGCAGCATGATATAGGTCATGCCGATCGTCACGCCGGTGAGATTGTTGACCAGCGCCAGCGGCTTGTCGATGATGCCCAGCCCCATCAGCGTCTTGTTGACGACGCCCGTGCGCTGCAACAGCACCATCCAGGCATAGGTGCGTGCCAGAAGATTGGTCCACATAGACAGAAGCAGGATGGCAAAAACGATGGAGGCAAGCCGCGAAGGCATGATGGCGAGCGCCCAGGCGACCGGAAAACCGATTGCCAGCGACACGATCGTCACCAGCGCCGACACCGCGAAAGTATTGAAGAAAATCTTCAGATAGGTGGAACTGCCCAGAAGTTCGGCATAGTTGCCAAGGCCGAAGACGGGTTCGGTCACGCTGCGCGACAGCAGGATGAGGACAGGAACGACAAAAAACAGGATGAGCAAACCAAGCGCCGGCAGGGTGGCGGCAAAATTGCCGGCCCGGAAGGGCGTCCACGCCTTCGGCCTTGTCCTGACTGTTTCATCGGTAAGCGAGACCATGTCCAAACCTCCCGGACGTGGAAAATTGCGCGGGCGCCGGTGGCAGCCCGCGCCGTTATCTTATTTCGCCTGCCAGGCGTACCAGCGCTCGCCGATTTCATCGCGATGCTGCGCCCAGTAGTTCATATCGGCATTGACCTGGCTTGCCGTCTGCTGGTCCGGCAGGGACTTGGCGATTTTTGGATCCATCAGCTTGGCGGATTCGATATTAACCGGGGCATAACCCGTCGCCGTCGCCATATCCGCCTGCGCCTGCGCGGAAGTCGCCAGGGCGATGAACTTCATCGCCACATCCTTGTTCTTCGTTCCCTTCGGGACGACAAGCGAATCCGCCGCGGTGATATTCTGCGCCCAGGATGTCTCCACCTTGACGCCGCTCTGCTCGAGAGCGGTCATACGGCCATTCCAGACGCTGCCGAAGGGTGCTTCCGCCGACGCAATCAACTGTTGCGACTGCGCGCCACCGGACCACCAGATGATATCGGATTTGATCGTGTCGAGTTTCTTGAAAGCGCGGTCCAGATCAAGCGGATAAAGCTTGTCGGCCGTAACGCCGTCGGCCAGAAGTGCTGCTTCGATCACACCCGGCGCTGACCACTTGTAGAAGGTGCGCTTGCCCGGAAATTTAGCCGTATCGAAAAGATCGGCCCAGCTTTTGGGGCAGGCAGCGACTGAATCGACATTGCAGCCGATGACGAAGGAATAATAGAAGCTGCCGACGGAATAATCCGTCACGAAGCGGGGGTCGAGCTTCGTTTTATCGATGACGCTGAAATCGAGCTTTTCCAGGAGGCCTTTGGGACCGGCCTGCGCAGCATAGTCGCCTTCGACATCGACCACATCCCATGTCACGCCGTTTGCCTCGACCATGGCTTTCAGCTTGCCATAATCGGTCGGGCCGTCCTGCAGCACGTTGATGCCGGTTTCGACCATGAATTTCTCAGCCCAGGCCGCCTTCTGGGCGTCCTGCGTGGTTCCTCCCCAGCTGGAAAAAACCAGGTCACTCGCCTCAGCGGATGCCGCGAGGGCGAAAAGTGCTGCGCATGTCGACAATACCAGTTTCGATCTCATGTTCCCTTACTCCATTTAGAGTTTGTTGTTGGCATGCACGTCTTGGCCGGCGCCTTTCACTTCAACGGTGAAAACCGTGCCGGCTTCATGATCTTGTTTTCCGCGACCTCGATGAGATCGCGGATTTTCGGCAGGAAGGATAACCAGCGTGGATCGGCCATCAGCCGGGCGCGCCGTTCCTCGCGATCGTCAAGGCTGGAAAAGGCCCAGATATGGACGATCTCGTTGATCGGACCGATCTCGGAAAAGAAGTAACCCACCAGTTCGCCAAGATGGCTCTTCTGGATTTCGATACCCTCCTCTTCCACGACCTTGAGATAGGCCGGGATGGTGCCGTTCTTCAGCCGATAGGTGCGGATCTCGTAAAACATCGGCTCACCGCATCACGAAAGGATCGGGGATCGGATCGTCGGAGGTTCTGAGCCAGATCGTCTTGGTGCGCGTATAATCGAGCGCTGCCGCAAGCCCACCCTCACGGCCATCTCCTGAAAGGCCGAAGCCGCCAAAGGGCGCAATCGGCGAAACCGCGCGATAGGTATTCACCCAGACGATACCGGCGCGGATCGCCTTCATCAGCCGGTGAGCCCGTGTCAGGTTCTGCGTGAAGACGCCGGAGGCGAGGCCGTAGACCGTGTCATTGGCCAGCGCGATGGCTTCCGCTTCGGTTTCGAAGGAAACGACCGAAAGAACAGGGCCGAAAAACTCCTTCTCCATCGAGGGGGATCGGATGCCGTCGCAATCGAGAATGGTCGGACGGTAGAAATAACCATCACCGTCAACGGGTGCGCCGCCTGTCACCACCTTGGCGCCGGCATCTACCGAAGCGGAAACCAGCGAAACGATGTGCTTCCTCTGACGCTCCGTTGCAAGCGGCCCCACTTCCGTCGCCATATCCAGCGGCGAACCGATGCGGATCGCCTCAGCCTTTGCTGCCAGAATCTGGAGGAAACGGTCCTTGACGCTTTTTTCGATGATCAGCCGCGAACCGGCAACGCAACTCTGGCCGGTCGCCGCGAAGATGCCTGCCACCTGGGCGTTGGCGGCACTTTCGAGATCGGCATCGGCAAAAACGAGGATCGGCGATTTACCGCCCAGTTCCAGCGATATGGAGGCAAGGTTTTCCGCCGAGTTGCGAACGATGTGACGCGCCGTTTCCGGACCGCCGGTAAACGCGATATGGGCCACCTTCGGATGGGTGGTAAGCGCATTGCCGCACGAGGCACCGAAACCGGTAACAACGTTGACGACACCAGCAGGAAAACCAGCCTCATGCACCAGCCGGGCAAATTCCAGAAGCGGTGCCGGCCCGTCTTCCGAAGCCTTGACGACAATGGTGCAGCCTGCGGCCAGTGCTGGACCGATCTTCACGGCGGCGAGAAACAGCTGGCTGTTCCACGGCACGATCGCCGCCACCACACCAACCGGCTCGCGTCGCAGCCAGACATCCATATCCGGCTTGTCGATCGGCAGGTAGGCGCCCTCGATCTTGTCGGCCAGACCCGCATAATAACGATAATAATCAGCGACATAGGCAATCTGCGCCGAGGTTTCGCGGATGATCTTGCCGGTATCGCGGGTTTCAAGTTCAGCGAGCGTCTTCGCATTTTCCGCAACCAGATCGGCCAGCCGGTAAAGCAGCTTGCCGCGCTGCGTCGCCGTCAGTTTCGACCAGGCCGCATCCTCGTAAAGCGCCCGATGCGCAGCCTCGACGGCGCGGCCGATATCCATCTCGCGGCTTTCCGGCATCTCAGCCCAGGGCTGGCCGGTTGCGGGATCGAGGCTCGAAAAACTCGCCTCGCCATCCTCGAAACGTCCATCGATATAGCACTGAAAACGGCGCATCATCTTACTCCGCAAAAGCCGGCATGACATCGGACAGGAAACGTTCCAGCGACGCCTTCTTCCGCTCGAAACTCATGCCCGTATCGATCCAGAAGGAATATTCGTCATAACCCATGGCCTCGTACGCCTTGAGCCGGGCAATGACCTCATCGGCATCGCCGACGACATTGTTCTTGCGCATGACGTCGCCGGAGAGCATGGCATTTCCGGCAATATCCTCCGGTGAAATACGCTCGATGAGCCCCTGATGAACCGGCTTCTCGTTTTTGAACCAGGCGAAGAAGTAATTGTAATAGACGCTCATCTCATGGGCGGCCTGCGCGATATCGGCCTCGTCGGAACCGACATAGGTATGGCGCAGCAGCATGATTTTCGGCCGCTGCTTTTCCGGGTTCTTGGCGCAGGCATCGTTGAAGCGGCCCATCAGGGTCTCCACCTCGTCATCACCCTGCCACAGCGGCGTCACCTGCACATTGCAATCATTGGCAACGGCAAATTCGTGAGAATTCGGATCGCGCGCCGCCACCCAGATCGGCGGAAACGGCTGCTGCAGCGGCTTGGGAGCGGAAGTCGTGGCCGGGAATTTGAAGAACTCGCCATCATGGGCATAGTCGCCCGCCCACACGCCTTTGACGGCGGGGATCAGTTCACGCATGCGCTGGCCGGCGCCCCAGGCATCGAGGCCGGGAAGCAGCCGCTCATATTCGAAGGAATAGGCGCCGCGGGCAATGCCGATATCGAGACGACCATCGCAGATGAGGTCGGTCATCGCCGCTTCGCCGGCAAGCTTGATCGGATGCCAGAAGGGCGCGATGACAGTGCCGGTGCCGAGACGCGCCGTCTTCGTGCGACGAGCCAGATCGGCAATCGTCACGAAGGGGTTCGGGGCAATGGTGAAATCCATGCCGTGATGTTCGCCGGTCCAGATGGCATGCATGCCGCCGCGATCGGCGATTTCGCAAAGGGTAACGAACTCCTCATAGAGGGTCTTGTGATCCTGCGAGGCGTCCAGCCGCTCCATATGAACGAAGAGCGAAAATTTCATGGGTTTGCCCCCTTCATGGAAATGGGATGGACCTTGCCGGCGGTCTCGTCGCCGACATAGACACCGAAATTGCCGATGGAACTTTCCAGCGCGAAACGACTGACGATATCCGCCGTTGCGCCGGAATCGAATTTTGCGGAGCCGAGCGCGCCGGGCGACAGGAAGCGGCCCTGACGCGGGGCATCATCGCCCTCGGCAAGTGCGTGGTAGACGATATGCTGGCGGCCATCCGTCTTGTTTTCATAGACCGAATAAAGAAAGCCAGTACGGACTGACAGTCCGGTAAGTTCCTCAAGCCGCGACGTCAGCGCAGCGACCGGATCGCCACCCGCCACAACACAGCCGGGAAGCGACAGCACATCCTCGCCGACAAGGTAAATCTCGCCACGCCGCTCCAGCACCGCGCCGACGACAATTTCGCCCTCAGCCGCCGCCGACACCGCCTTGGCGGCCAGCATCGGCGTGAAATAACCGCCACGCGCATAACCGAGACCATTCAGGCCGCTATTGTCGAAAGCACCGATGCGGCCGAGCAGGATGACATGATCACCCGCCTCGATAACCTCCTGCATGGTGCATTCGAACCACGCCGC
Organism: Rhizobium sp. BR 250; assembly: GCF_047445855.1. NCBI lineage: Bacteria > Pseudomonadati > Pseudomonadota > Alphaproteobacteria > Hyphomicrobiales > Rhizobiaceae > Rhizobium > Rhizobium sp. BR 250. The sequence continues at coordinate 20,544 of NZ_JARWKW010000014.1, read as the reverse complement.
GACATCGGCGAACACGGGTGAACCCTGCGGCGCATCCGACCATTCGGCGGCGGCGAAACGATCCTCCACCGGGCGCGCAAAGGTATTGGACAGGTCCTTCTGGCTTTCCGACAAAACGTTGACGGCGAAGTTTTTCGCGCCGGTCATTGTCGCAAAATTGCGCGAGGTACGTGCGAGGCAGATCAATAGCAGCGGTGGGTCGAGCGAAACGGAAGTGAAGGAATTTGCGGTGAAGCCCACGGGCTTTCCCGCATCATCCCGCGTGGTCACGATCGTTACTCCCGTCACGAAAGCGCCGAAGGCGTCGCGCAAGGTGCGCGGGTCAAGCGTTGCAACAGTCATTGCGGCTCCTCCTCAATAGCCAGCCATTCGGCCATCAATGCATTGACAGTTTCAGGTGCGGTCAGATTGACCATATGCCGATGCGCTTCGACGATGCGAGCGTAACCACGCGGAGTGATCGCCGCCATCTGCTCGGCCATCAGCGGCGTCGAATTCGGATCGTCGGAACCGGTCAGGAACAGCGCCGGGCAGGTGACGGACGGCCAGCGATCCGCATAGGTCTCATCTCCACCCGCAAAGGCCGTATAGGCAACCGCGTAACCTTCCGGGTCGACCATTTCCAGCCAGCCGCGTGTCAGTTCCCGCGCATGCTGGCTCTTGGCGTCATCACCGAACCAGCGCAGCAGCGGGCCTTCCTTGTCCACGCCCTCGGTGCGGATGGCCGCAGCCCGCGCGAGCACCGCCGCCTTCGCGGCAGGATCACGGCGATAGACACCGTTCAGGTAACCGACGCGCGCGACACGATCACCGAAGCTCGCAGCGGCGCCGCCGGAAATCAGCGCCCCCATGGAATGCCCGGCGACATTGGCGCGGGTGATCCGCATATCGTCCAGAAAACGGCCGAACCAGCCGACAAAATCCGTAAGCGTGCTGCCCGCAGGTAACCGTTCGCTGCCGCCATGACCCGGCATGTCGACCGCGATGACGCGGTGGGTCCGGGAAAGGACATCGATCTGCGGCTCCCAGGCTTCGAGCCGCATGCCGACGCCGTGGATGAGGATCAGGTCCTCGCCGGCACCGGCTTCAAAATAGGCCGCCCCACCCTCTGTCGTCCTGCGAGGGAGCGCGGCAGCACCTGCCTTTGCAACATTGACCCGTGAGGTAGCGGCGGCATCTTGCATTGGCTGCGCCCTCAGACGCCGGCCGGATTGGCGACGTCCTGACCGAGATCCTGCAGATCCTGGTAGCGGTCGCCAATGCGGTGATGGGGCCTGCCGCCAACCGAAGCACCAAGCGCAACGACGATCTCGTCCGCAGCCGGTGCATCGGGAATGGCGGTCTGGATCGTCAGATAATGCGAACGGCGACCTTCGTCGTTCTTGTCCATCAGCGGGATCATGATCGGCGCATTGCCCGGACCGCGGGTGTTGCAAAAGGCGAGATAGGACTTGGCTCCCACTGCCTGGCGATAGTGATTGCCGAAGCGCAGCGTGTGAATGAGCGCGGAAGCATGTTCGATTTCGCCATCCAACCCGACGACCGCTGCCTTGCCATAAGCCTCAACAGCTTCGCCGGAACCGACCGCATCGAGGATCATCTTCGTCAGCAACTCACCGAGCACCGGCGCACCCGCATGAATTTCCGGCTTCAGATTTTCCACGAAGCCTTTTCCCGCCCAGGGATTTTTCACCACCGCGATGGCGCTGAACAGTTTCAGAGGCGTTGCGGCGGCCTTGCCTCCCTCAATCAACGTCGTTTCGACCTGCAGCAGGGTCTTGCGGATCTGGATGGACATGGGCGTTCTCTCCGTAAATATGATGTCTTATGGTATGCCATAATATATGACTGTCAAGTGCCGCATGATTTTTCGTCAGAAAGTCGAAAATCATCAATTTTAACAGCGATTTATGGACTAAAATTCCGCGATGCTTCCGTCATAGGCGAGCTCGTACAGACGCGTCATTTCCGCAACTGTGGGCACTCGGGGGTTATTTGCCGGTGTGCCGGAAGCGAGGCCCTGGCGCACCATTTCCGGCACAAGATCGACATAACGGCTCCTGTCGATGCCGAATTCCTGCGGGGTCGGCACCTTCAGCCGCCTGTTCAGTCCGATGAAAGCCTCAACCAGCTTCGCGCCGGCGATCTGGTCGCTATCGGCCGCGGTGGCACAGCCAAGCGCCCGTGCGGCCGCCGCATAGTGTGGAAGAGCGGAGTTCAGCGAAAACCGCGTGACCAGCGGCAGCACCATCGCATTCGACATGCCATGCGGCACATGGAAAAAGGCGCCGACCGGCCGGCTGAGGCCATGGATCAGTGCCGTGGACGTATTGGAGACGGCAAGCCCGGCGTGGGTTGCGCCCAGCATCATCGCTTCACGCGCATCCCTGTCATCCGGGTTGTTCGCCACTCTTTCAAGATTGGCGCCGATCAGCTTCAGCGCGGAAAGCGCCAGCGCCTCGGAATGGGCATTGCCGTTGCGGTTGACCAGCGCCTCCAGTGCATGGGTCAGCGCATCGATGCCGGTATCGACCGTGACACGGTAAGGACATGTCAGCGTCAGCTCATAGTCGATGATGGCCGCGACCGGCAAAGCGGCAGTGCCGAGGATCAGCATTTTTTCACTCGCGACCGTATCCGTCACGACGGCGGCGCGCGTGACTTCCGAGCCGGTTCCGGCCGTCGTGGGAATGGCAATCACCGGCATGACGGCGAAATCCACGATCCGCGGCACTTTCAGGGATCGCAGATCCTCCCCGCTCGTTGCAACGATGGCGCCCGCCTTGGCCGTATCCATGGCGCTGCCGCCGCCGAGTGCGACAAGACTGTCATGGCCGCCATCGGAAATACGTTTCACCAGAGCGACGATGGATATATCCGTCGGGTCTTCGACAACGTCGGAGAAGACCGAAGCCTCGATGCCCTCCCCGGCAAGCGCCTGCAAAAGCGCCTCGGCGTGGCCAAGCTTCTGCATCACAGGATCGCAGACCAGCAGCGGCCGATGGACGCCAAGCGATTTTACCACGGCCGGCAATCGAAAACGGCTGCCGCCGCCGATGAGCATTTCGCGGGGCATCAGGACACGGTTTATCATTGCGGTTCTCCGCCACTATCGGACTGTGTTGTTCGGAATGGCCGAAGCGGGTTTAGACACCTGCTCCGGCATGCATGGACCTAGTGGGCCAGGATTTTCGACAGGAAGGAGCGCGCGCGATCGGTTTTCGGATCGGTGAAGAAGCTGTCGCCCTCCCCGATCTCGACGATCTCGCCGCCGTCCATGAAGACGATGCGGTCCGCCACCTTGCGGGCAAATCCCATCTCATGCGTCACCACCATCATCGTCATGCCCTCCTGGGCGAGCGAGACCATGACGTCGAGGACCTCGTTGATCATCTCCGGATCGAGCGCCGATGTAGGCTCATCGAACAGCATGGCGACCGGGTCCATCGCCAGCGCGCGGGCAATGGCAACACGCTGCTGCTGCCCGCCCGACAATTGGCCGGGATATTTTTTTGCATGCGCCGTCAGCCCCACCCTCTCAAGCAGCGCATTGGCCTTGGCCAGCGCTTCAGCGGGTGAGCGGCCCAGAACCTTCTCCTGCCCGATGCAGAGATTTTCGAGGATCGTCATATGTGGGAAAAGTTCGAAATGCTGGAACACCATGCCCACCTTGGAGCGCAGTTTCGGCATGTCGGTCTTCGGGTTGGTCACCTCCACCCCGTTGACCATGATGACGCCGTTGCCGATCGTCTCCAGCGCGTTGACGCATTTTATCAGGGTCGATTTGCCGGAGCCGGATGGGCCGCAGATGACGACGACTTCACCCTTGGCGACATTCAGGCTGCAATTGGTCAGAACCTGAAAGCTTGGCCCGTACCATTTATTGACGGATTGCAGTTCGATCATGCTGGTTGCTTGCGACATCGGACCGCTCCTTAATGTACGTCAGTCGACATGGGGCCATAGGCCTTGCCGAACCGCTTTTCGATCCGGCGCTGGATCAGTTCCCAGGCGGTCGTCATGGCAAGGTAATAAAGGGCCGCGACCATGAAGAGCTCCAGAACAAGGAACTTTTCCTGAATGAGCACCTGCGTGCGGCGCAGAAGCTCTTCCATGGAGATGATCGAGGCGATCGACGTCGTCTTCAGCACGCCGTTGACGGAATTGCCGAGCGGCGGAATGATGATGCGGAAGGCCTGCGGGGCAACGATGTACCGCATCACCTGCGCCTCGGTCATGCCGATGGCGCGGGCGGCATTGATCTGGCCTTTCGGAACGGCTGCGATACCCGCCCGGACGATTTCCGAGAGATAGGCCGCCTCACAGAGCGACAGGCCGATCAGGGTGGATTGCAGGACGGTGAGCTTGATGCCGATCTGCGGCAGGCCGGTATAGATAATGATGAGCTGCACCAGAAGCGGCGTGCCGCGAAAAATCCAGGTGTAGAAATAGGCCGGCCCGGACAGGAACCGGTATTTCGACATGCGCATGACAGCAATGACGAAACCCAGCGCAAGACCCGCCGTCATGGCGAAGACCGTGAGGCCGAGCGTCACCAGCGCGCCCTCGAACAGATAATAATTCGTCAGATATTCGAAGAAACCTTCCCAGTTCCAACCCTTCACGTCTTTCTCCAATTCATGCGGGAACGGTCGCGGCGAAAGTTTTTCCGCCGCGATGACAGTTCAGATGGATGGAATTCAGCCTTCCGGGCCGAGAACGGCGAGGTCGCCCGGCGCCATGCTGACGCCGTAACCGCCCATCAGCTTTTCGAGCGAACCGTCTGCCCTCATCTCCTTCAGCGCAGCGGAGACGGCATCGGCCACGTCCTTGCTGCCGAAGGAAAGCGAACCGGGGGTCGGATACATGCCTGATAGCGCGTGGGTGAATTCACCGCGATCCTGATATTGCTTGGCGACAGGATCGATAGAGACCGCCGCCTGCACCTGACCGGCGCGCAGCGCCTGATAAACCGTCGCGTAGTTATCGAACAGATTGATCGTCATCGGCGCGAGACCGCGCTTCTTGAAGTCCTCGTTCAGTTCCTTGATCTTGCGCTCGGCATAACCGCCAATATCGGTGCTGACGGCCTTGCCCGCGAGATCATCAACCTTGGTGATGGGATCGGACGCGCCGACGGCCGTGGAAATGCTGATGGCAAGGTTTTCATAGGGGATCATGAACAGGATCTTGCGCCGCTCCGCCGTGACGAACAGGCCGGCGTTGATCATGTCCCAGCGCCCGCCCTGCAAACCCGGCACCATGGTGGCATATTCAGTGCTGATATATTCAGGTTTCAGGCAAAGCCGCTTGGCTATCTCATAGCCGAGTTCAATACGAAGCCCCTTCAACACACCCTGCTGATCGGCATAGGCCATCGGTGGCAGGGTCGGGCTGGTGGCCATGACGAGGTGACCGGGCTTGATGAGGTGGTCGTCGGATATTTTCGGCGTGCAGTCCTGTGCCACGGCGGCACCGGCAAAAAGAGTGAGTGCGGCACCGGCCAACAGGGTTTTGGCGCGCACGACTATGCATTTCCGGGAAATCGGATTCCAGTTCATATTAAGCTCCGCTCTTTATATTATTGATTATGGCATACCATCACATCAAATGGTTTAGCCTGTCAAGAAGCGGAAAATTGATTTTCTAAATTATTGTAAAACAACAATAAAATAAGAAAAACCACATCCGTGCGGCTCCCGGCGGGAAGCCACAAGGATGGGTAGATCTCAGCCGAAAAATCCGTCAGTCGGCGGTTTTTTGCGCCGTCAGAACGGCTTCGGCAATGGCACAGGCGCTGGTCACGTGATCAAGCGCGGCTTTATAAGCGGCGTCCCCGTCACCCTTCCGGATGGCCTCGACGATCTTTTCCATCTGGGCCGGACCTTCGGTATCACGGCTTTTCGTCTTGATGGTCATGGAGCGCAGATGATTGATCCGCACCGTCAGCAGATTGACGACGCCCCAGGCGACGTGCCGGTCGATCTTGCTAAACAATGTCTGGTAAAAGGACGAGGTATGCGCCAGCACGCCCGGCATATCCTTCGCGACATAACTTTCGCGGATGTGCTTGAGTGAAACCTCCAGTGCCTCGACAATGGCCGGGTCCCGGCGTTCGGCGCAAAGACGCGCCGCCATTCCCTCCAGCGCACCACGGATTTCGTAGATCTGCTTGGCCTCGTCGAGATCGAGCAGCGCAACCATCGGGCCTTTGTTCGGCAGGTTCGCCACCAGCCCTTCGGATTCCAGATGCCGCAGAACTTCGCGCACGATGGTGCGGGAAACACCGAGCTGGGCGCAGAGATCACGCTCCACGAGACGGTCGCCGGGGCGGAAATAACCATTCACGATCGCGTCCCGCACCTTGTCGAGCGCGAGTTCCCTCAGCGTCTTTGTCGGACGCTCAACACGAATGGCAGTTCCCTGCAAAGCACCGGTCATGGTATCACCTCGTTTGGCACATCCCGCCTGCGCTCGCCGCACGCCGAAGCAGGTTCTGGCTCTTGATATTATGGCGTACCAACTTATTTAGCCGCGCATCACCTTTATGGCAACAGCGGACGCACGGCGGGCAGCCTGACCAGCCCGGAATACCTCATCCCATCCTTTCCGATGCATAGGAGCCGGGACTGGGCGGAAACACCACCGTTCGGCTGCCGTTCAAAAATACACGCCGATGAATATGGGCGTGGATGGCGCGCGCCAGCACCTGCGCCTCCACGTCACGGCCGAGCGAGACATAATCCTCGGCCGACTGGGCATGGGTGATGCGCACGATATCCTGCTCGATGATCGGTCCTTCATCCAGATCGGCCGTCACATAATGGGCAGTCGCACCGATCAGCTTCACGCCGCGCTGATAGGCCTGCTTGTAAGGGTTTGCGCCCTTGAAGGACGGCAGGAAGGAATGATGGATATTGATGATCTTGCCCGACATGGCCTCGCACATCCTGTCGGAAAGCACCTGCATGTAGCGCGCCAGCACGACGAGTTCCGTGCCGGTGCTTTCAGCAATCTCCATGATCCGGGCTTCGGCCTGCGGTTTGTTCTCCTTCGTCACCGGAATGTGGTGAAAGGGGATGTCGTGATTGACGACCACCTTCTGGTAATCGAAATGGTTGGAGACGACGCCGACAATATCGATCGGCAACGCTCCGATACGCCAGCGATACAACAGGTCATTAAGGCAATGACCGAAACGCGAGACCATCAGCAGAACCTTCATCCGCTCGGACTGGTCGTGCAGCGCCACCTCCATGCCGAATGTCTTCGAAATTGGTGCCAGCCCCGCCATCAGCTCATCCCGCGTCGCACCTTCCTCGGAGATGAAACCCACGCGCATGAAGAAGCGACCGGTGCCGAGATCATCGAACTGCGAACTGTCGACGATGTTGCAGCCTTTCTCCGCCAGCAGGCCTGAAAGGGCGGCAACGATGCCACGGGTGGATTTGCATGTTACGGTCAGGACGAAGTTCGTCATCTGGCGATCTCTCTGTCATCGATATGGGAAAAACCCGCGCGGTTTGACACGCGCGGGAAAAGCCGCAAGGGCGGCGGGGAAAACCGGGCTCAGACGTCGAGCGTGGTTTGATGCTCCCAGGCGGTGAACTGCGCGCAATAGCTGTTCCACTCACCCTGCTTGAGCTTCAGATAGGCCTTCGAGAACTCCATGCCGAGCGCCTGCTGCAACTCCGCATCCTTCTCATATTCGCGCAGCGCATCGAGAAGATTGAGCGGCAGCTTCGGTGCATCCGTGACGGTATGGCCTTCACGATACATGTCGATATCGTAGTGCCGTCCGGGATCGGCCTTGGAGCGAACGCCGGAGAGGCCGGCGGCGATGATGATGGCCTGCAGCAGATAGGGGTTCACCGCACCATCCGGGAGGCGCAGTTCGAAACGCCCCGGCCCCGGCACGCGCACCATATGGGTGCGGTTATTGCCGGTCCAGGTCACCGTATTCGGCGCCCAGGTCGCGCCGGAAATGGTGCGCGGCGCGTTGATGCGCTTGTAGGAATTGACTGTCGGATTGGTGACGGCCGCAAGAGCGGATGCGTGTTTCATGATGCCGCCAAGAAAGGTCTTGCCCTTGGCCGACAGTCCGAACGGCATTGCCTTGTCGGCGAAGGCATTGACCTTGCCGTCGAGGTCCCAGACCGAGATATGGGCGTGGCAGCCGTTGCCGGTCAGCCCCTTGAACGGTTTGGGCATGAAGGTGGCGCGCAGTCCGTGCTTTTCGGCAACGGACTTGACCATGAACTTGAAGAAGGAATGTTTGTCGGCGGTCTGCAGCGCGTCGTCATATTCCCAGTTCATCTCGAACTGGCCATTCGCGTCCTCATGGTCGTTCTGATAGGGCTTCCAGCCAAGCTCCAGCATGTAATCGCAAATCTCGGCGATCACATCGTAACGGCGCATGACGGCCTGCTGATCGTAGCAGGGTTTTTCCGCCGTGTCGTATTCGTCGGAGATTTTCGCACCGTCAGGCGAAATCAGGAAAAATTCCGGCTCGACACCTGTCTTGACCCGCAGCCCCTCGCCCGCCGCTTCCGCAATGAGCTTCTTAAGAACCACACGCGGCGCCTGCTCCACCGGCTGGTCTTCCATGACACAATCGGCAGCGACCCAGGCGACATCCTTTTTCCAGGGAAGCTGGATGACCGAAGAGGCATCGGGCACGGCGAAAAGATCAGGATGGGCAGGCGTCAGATCGAACCATGTGGCGAAACCTGCAAAACCCGCGCCGCCCCTTTGCATATCGGCGATCGCTTCCGCCGGCACCAGCTTGGCGCGCTGGCCGCCGAAGAGATCGGTATAGCTGATCATGAAATATTTGATGCCCTTTTCGGCAGCAAATTTGGAGAGGTCCAGTGTCACGTCATTCCCCTTTTTTTGGTATCAGACACTTCATTGAAAAAAGACGGGCACATCCTCCCAAATGCGCCCGTCCGTTCTTTATGGCTTAAAAGCTGCCTTTCCCCGGGAACCAGTTCGTTCCCGCCAGCGGAACCTGCGCCATGGCAGCCGCCTCCATGGTCAGCGCCACCAGATCTTCCGGCTCCAGATTGTGGAGATGGTTCTTGCCGCAGGCGCGCGCGATGGTCTGCGCTTCAAGCGTCATGACCTTCAGATAATTGGCAAGGCGGCGACCGGCCGCGACGGGGTCGAGGCGGGCGGCAAGCTCCGGATCCTGCGTGGTGATGCCGGCGGGGTCTTTGCCCTCGTGCCAGTCATCATAAGCGCCGGCCGTTGTGCCGAGTTTCTGATATTCCTCTTCCCAATGCGGATCATTGTCGCCCAGTGCAACCAGCGCCGCAGTACCGATGGCGACAGCATCGGCGCCGAGTGCGAGTGCCTTGGCAACATCGGCACCCGAACGGATGCCGCCGGAGACGATGAGCTGCACCTTGCGGTGCATGCCGAGGTCCTGCAGCGCCTGAACAGCTGGCCGAATGCAGGCCAGCGTTGGCATGCCGACATTTTCGATGAAGACATCCTGCGTGGCCGCCGTGCCGCCCTGCATGCCATCCAGCACCACCACATCGGCACCGGCCTTTACCGCCAGCGCCGTGTCGTAATAGGGCCGCGCGCCGCCGACCTTAATATAGATCGGCTTTTCCCAGTCGGTAATTTCGCGCAGTTCGAGAATCTTGATTTCCAGATCGTCCGGGCCAGTCCAATCGGGATGACGGCAGGCGGAGCGCTGGTCGATGCCCTTCGGCAGGTTGCGCATATTGGCGACACGATCAGAAATCTTCTGGCCAAGCAACATGCCGCCGCCGCCCGGCTTCGCGCCCTGGCCGACCACGACCTCGATGGCGTCCGCACGGCGCAGGTCTTTCGGGTTCATGCCGTAACGCGAGGGCAGATATTGATAGACCAGCGTCTGGCTGTGGCCACGCTCCTCATCCGTCATGCCGCCATCGCCTGTCGTCGTAGACGTGCCGGCGATGGTCGCGCCGCGGCCGAGCGCTTCCTTAGCATTGCCTGACAAGGCGCCGAAGCTCATGCCGGCAATGGTGATCGGCGTTTTCAGCGTGATCGGCTTTTTGGCGAAACGTGTGCCGAGCGTGACGGTCGTATCGCATTTCTCGCGGTAACCTTCGAGCGGATAACGCGAGATGGAAGCACCGAGAAACAGCAGGTCGTCGAAATGCGGAACCTTGCGCTTCGTGCCGGCGCCGCGAATGTCATAAATGCCGGTCGCCGCCGCGCGGCGGATTTCCGCCAGCGTATGATCGTCAAAGGTTGCGGATTTGCGCGGCGGGGTGAAGGGGTTGTGATAGCTCATCGGAATATCCCTCGCCTCAATACGCGTCGGCGTTGTCGATGTTGAAATTGTAGAGCGTGCGGGCCGAGCCATAGCGCTTGAACTCACCAGGGCTGACATCCGTGACGCCGGCCTTTTCGAGGAGTTCTGCAAGCTTTTCGAGATGTTCGGGCCGCATTTCCTTTTCGATGCAATCGGCACCCAGGCTCTTCACCGAGCCGCGCACGAAAAGCTTTGCCTCATAAAGGCTGTCACCCAGCGCATCGCCCGCATCGCCGCAGACGACGAGGTGACCGGACTGGCCCATGAAGGCGGACATGTGGCCGATATTGCCTTTCACGACGATATCGATGCCCTTCATGGAAATGCCGCAGCGGGAAGCGGCATTGCCCTTGATGACCAGAAGCCCGCCGCGCCCGGTGGCACCGGCATATTGCGAAGCATCACCCTCGATGACGACGGTACCGGACATCATGTTTTCAGCGACACCCGGCCCGGCCGAGCCGTGAACGGTGACGGTACCGCCATCATTCATGCCGGCGCAATAATAACCGACCGAACCGTGCACATCGACGGTGACGGGGCTGTCGATGCCGACAGCGACGGCATGGTGGCCGCGCGGATTGACGACTTCGAATTCGGTATCGTTGACACCGGAGGAAAGGCCGTGAAGTGCGCTATTCAATTCACGCAAAGGCGTGTGGGAGAGATCAAAAACTGGCATGGATTATGACTTTCAAAACAGGCGCCGATGACGGGTCTCAGGCGGCCTTTTCATGGTCCCAGAAATAGACGGTCGCCGGTTCCGGCTCCCACACGCGGGCGTTTTCAATGCCGGGCAGGTTGACGAGCGCGCGGTATTCCGAACCGAAAGCGACATATTGGTCGGTCTCGGCCATCACCGCAGGCTTGCAGGCGATGGGATCCCGCACCACGCCGAAACCGGATTTGGTGCCGACAACGAAGGTGAAGAAACCGTCGAGATCATCGAGCGCGCCCGTGAGCGCCTCGCCCAGATCCTTCCCCTTGGCCATCTCCGCCGTGAGATAGGCGGCGGCGACTTCCGAGTCGTTCTGGGTCTCGAACGTCATGCCTTCGCGCACCAGTTCGCGGCGCAGATTATTGTGGTTGGAAAGCGAACCGTTATGCACCAGGCACTGGTCGGCGCCGGTGGAGAAGGGATGCGCACCAAGCGTCGTCACTGCCGATTCCGTTGCCATGCGGGTGTGGCCGATGCCATGGGTGCCAGCCATGGAGCGCACGTCAAAGCGGGTGACCACATCCTTCGGCAGGCCGGTTTCCTTGTAGATTTCTACGCTATCACCGGAGCCCATCACCCGCACATTCGGGCGGATAGCGGCAAGAACCGCACGGATACCATCCAGCTTTTCGGACGGAATATCCAGAACCGCATGGGTGCTTTTCACCGTGACCGAGGCGTCAACGCCGTTTTCCTTCAGCGCCTCGGCGAGACCGGAAAAATCAGCGGCGGGATCGGCAGACTGGATCGTCACTTTCGCACGGCCATCGGCCGCACTTCCATAGATCGCGATCCCGGCCGAATCCGGCCCGCGATCGGTCATGGTGACCAGCATGTCCGAGAGCAGCTGACCCAGCTGCGGTTCAAGGCTTTTGTCTTTCAGGAATAGTCCAACAATGCCGCACATCGACAGGCACCTCCATTCGTTTCTGAATGAAGGGCTAACATATGGAATTCCGTTCCGTCAACTATCAGGAATATTTTTTTCTTCTAAGGCAAATTCTCAATCGTTGGTCATCCGCCTTTGCGGATAGGAAATGATCGACAGATAACGGGCAGGAAGTTTCACCAGCTCTTCCGGCCCGTGCGGCGCATCAGCGTCGAAAAACAGGCTGTCGCCGGCCTGCATGGTGAAAAGCTGCTCACCGTGGCGGTAAACCACCTCGCCTTCCAGCATGTAGAGAAACTCCATGCCTTCATGCTGGAAGGTCGGGAACACATCCGAATCCGTGGTCAGCGTGATGAGATAAGGCTCGACTGTGACGCCGCTGGTATTGTTGTCGATATGGCCAAGCAGGCTGTATTGATGGCCGGCGCGGGTGCCCCTGCGCTCGATATTCACGCCCTGCCCCGCCTTGACGAAGGTGGCGCTGCGCGGCTCCTCGAAACCGCGGAAGAAGGCCGTGATCGGCACGCCGAGCGCTTTTGAAAGCGTCTGCAGCGTGGTGAGCGACGGGGAGATATTGCCGTTCTCGATTTTGGAAAGCATGCCGACGGAAACGCCGGTGGCCGAAGCAAGATCGGTGACAGTGATGCCGAGCTTCTTGCGGTAGGCGCGCACCTCGTGGCCGATCGCCATTTCCAGATTGTTGACCCTTGGCTCGCGAACGGCATGCGGGTCCTGCGACGGGAACGCAGCTTCGGTCTTGGTGGCATCCTTGGCCATGGTGTCCTCCGGCAGTATCGTGTTTTCCCTTCCTTACAGGAAAACTATTTTAATCCCGAGGAAATCTTTGCCGCATGGCATTCGGCGTTTGACCGAACCGGGCCTTAAAACTTCCCGAAAAATGTCCGGCGCTGGAAAAGCCGGTGGCGAAGGCCACTTCCGCGATGGAGAGCGGGCTTTGCTCCAGCAATCGCCGAGCATGGTCGAGGCGGATTGCGCGGTATGTCTCCAGAAATGTCGACTTCATATGCGTCGCGAAAAGCCGGTCGAGGTGGCGCGCGCTTGTGCCCGCCAGCTTTGCCATGGTCTGCCGGTCGAGCGGGCTTTCAATGGTCGTTTCCATTTTTTCCAGCACGGTCAGCAAGGCCGGATGGTTGGTACCATAACGCTCCGCCGAAGAGCCGCGTTGTGGTGCACCGGGTTCGGCCACGGCCGTATGCAGATACCAGTCGCTGACACGCCTTGCAAAATGGGCGCCCATTCTCTGCGAAATCATCGCATGCATCATGTCGAGGGGCGCGACGCCGCCGGCGCAGGTGATGCGGTCTCCATCAATGACGAAGCGGGCTTGTCTGGGCGTGAGATGGGCGAACGCTTCCCGGAGCACCGGCGCGTGTTCCCAGTGGATCGTGAAATCGCGATTATCCAGCAGGCCTGCCGCCGCCAGCAGGTAAGCGCCGCTGGAAATACCGCCAATCCTGACGCCCTGGCGCGCCAGTCGCCGCAACATGCCGAACGAACCTTCCGCCACCACCCAGTCCTGCGGTCCACCGCCGGCGCAAACGAAGATCGTATGGCATCGCTCGCCCACCACGGGGAGTGACTGGCAGTCAACGAGGATTCCCGACGAACTTCTGATGGCTTCACCACCGAAGGACAAAGGCACGGCCTCATAAAGATCAGTCCCGGCGATGAGATTGGCGGCCCGAAGCGGCTCCGCCGCCGAGGCGTAGGACATCAGCGCAAAATTCGGGACAAGGATAAAACCGATACGCTGCGTGTTTTTTTGCTCGATAACCGTCATGTCTCTTTTCTAGATCATAATGTCCCTTATCTGCAATCGTCTTTCGAATGGCCTCAGTAAGCTTGTGCGATATCGTTCGAGGTACGCAGATGCGCTATTCCGCCTTTTCCATTTTCAAGAACGGCCTTTTTGGCAACAAATCCTGGAAACCCGCATGGCGGGATGTGTCACCGAAACCGCATTATGACGTCATCATCGTAGGCGGCGGCGGGCATGGGCTGGCGACGGCCTATTATCTCGCCAAGGAATTCGGCATCACCAATGTCGCGGTGCTGGAGAAAAACTATATCGGCTCCGGCAATGTCGGCCGCAATACCACGATCATCCGCTCCAATTACCTGCTGCCGGGCAATAATCCGTTCTACGAGCTTTCGATGAAGCTGTGGGAAGGGCTGGAGCAGGATTTCAACTTCAACGCCATGGTTTCCCAGCGCGGTGTGTTGAACCTCTTTCACTCGGATGCGCAGCGTGATGCCTATACGAGGCGCGGCAATGCCATGCGGCTGCACGGTGTCGACGCCGAGTTGCTGGACCGCGCCTCGGTAAAGACTATGCTGCCGTTTCTCGATTTCGATAATGCACGCTTTCCCGTTCAGGGTGGATTGCTGCAAAGGCGCGGCGGCACCGTCCGTCACGATGCCGTGGCCTGGGGTTATGCGCGCGGCGCAGACAGCCGCGGCGTCGATATCATCCAGGGCTGCGAGGTGACGGGCATTCGCCGGGAAAACGGCGCGGTCGTGGGCGTCGAGACGAGCCGCGGCTTCATCGGTTGCGGCAAGCTGGCGCTGGCGGCGGCGGGCAATTCCTCTCAGGTCGCCGCCATGGCCGGGCTGAAGTTGCCAATCGAAAGCCATGTCCTTCAGGCTTTCGTGTCGGAAGGGCTGAAGCCCTTCATCGACGGCGTCGTCACCTTCGGTGCCGGCCATTTTTACGTCTCGCAATCGGACAAGGGCGGCCTCGTCTTCGGCGGCGATATAGACGGCTATAATTCCTACGCCCAGCGCGGCAATCTGGCGACGGTCGAGCATGTGGCGGAAGCCGGCAAGGCGATGATACCCGCACTCTCCCGCGTCCGGGTGCTGCGCTCCTGGGGTGGCATCATGGATATGTCGATGGATGGTTCGCCGATCATCGACCAGACCCCGATCGACAATCTCTATCTCAACGCCGGCTGGTGTTACGGCGGCTTCAAGGCAACGCCCGCCTCCGGTTTCTGCTTCGCCCATCTTCTGGCGCGCGGCGCACCCCAGGAAACGGCGACTGCTTTCCGGCTGGACCGCTTCCGGCGCGGTAATCTCATCGATGAAAAGGGCCAGGGCGCCCAGCCCAACCTCCACTAAATCCAAAGCGGGATTTCAGGCGAAAACCGCTCACACTTTTCGCCATCCCGCTATCTCGCGGATCAAGGACATTCGAAATGGCAAGTCTCGTGCCCTGCCCGCATTGCGGGCCAAGACCCAAGGAAGAATTCACCATCAAGGGTGCTGCCCTTCAAAGGCCTGCGGCAGATGCCGGCACTGAGGAATGGTTCGACTACGTCTATCTGCGCGACAATCCGCGCGGAACCTACGAGGAATATTGGCATCACACCTCCGGCTGCCGCCGCTGGCTGGTCGTCGCCCGCGATACCGTCACCCATGAGATATCCGCCTGCCGCGACGCGGCCGACAAGACGAAAGTGACAAGCGCATGAGTTCCAACCGCCTGAAGACCGGCGGTCTGATCGACCGCTCCAAACCACTTTCCTTCACCTTCGACGGCAAGCCGATGTCAGGCTTTGCGGACGACAGCCTTGCCTCCGCCCTGCTCGCCAATGGCCAGCAACTCGTAGGCCGCAGTTTCAAATACCACCGCCCACGCGGTATATTGACGGCGGGTGCAGCCGAGCCGAACGCGCTGATGACCATCGGCCGCGACGGCCGTACAGAGCCGAACACCCGCGCCACCATGCAGGAACTTTATGCCGGGCTGGAAGCCAGAAGCCAGAACCGCTGGCCCTCTCTCGATTTCGATATCGGCGCGCTGACCGGCCTTCTGTCGCCCTTCCTCGGCGCGGGGTTCTATTACAAGACCTTCATGTGGCCTGCCGCCTTCTGGGAAAAGGTCTACGAGCCCTTCATCCGCAAAGCCGCCGGTCTTGGCAAAGCAAGCTACGAAGCCGATCCGGATACCTATGACAAATGCTGGGCGCATTGCGACCTGCTGGTGATCGGTTCCGGCGCGGCCGGGCTCGCCGCAGCCCTTGCCGCAGGACGCGCCGGCGCGCGCGTCATCATTGTGGATGAACATTCCCTCGCCGGCGGCGGGCTTCTTTCCGAGACAGCGGCCATCGGCGGCAAGAGCGCTCCGGATTTCGCGGCGCAATGCGTCGCCGAACTCGACGCTTTGTCGAATGTAACGGTGCTGACGCGAACCACGGCCTTCGGCTGGTATGACGGCAACGTCTTCGGCGCGGTGGAACGGGTGCAAAAGCACCTGCCCGATCCGAAAGCACATGTGCCCGTGGAGCGCCTGTGGCGCATCATCGCCAAACGAGCGCTGCTTGCAACCGGTGCGGAAGAACGGCCGCTGGTGTTCGGCGGTAACGATGTTCCCGGTGTGATGATGGCGGGCGCCATGCGCAGCTATCTCAACCGTTATGCCGTAAGCCCCGGTACGACGACGGCAATTTTCACCACCAACGACAGCGGATATGCGCTTGCCCGCGATCTGGAGGCGCAGGGCATCGCTCTTGCCGCCATCATCGACAGCCGTGAGCAGGGTAATCCGCGCTACGAAGGCAAGGCGCGTGTCATCAAAGGTGGCGTCGTCTCGAATGCGCAGGGTGGCAAGGCGCTTTCCGCCATTGAGATATATGCAAATGGCCGCACGGAAAGCATGAATATCGATGCGCTCGCCATGTCGGGCGGTTTCAGCCCCGTTATCCATCTTGCCTGCCATCGCGGCGGAAAACCGGTCTGGTCGGAAGACAATGTTGCCTTCCTCGCACCCGCCAATCTCAAGGGGCTCGAACTCGCCGGCGCAGTATCCGCGATAAATGGCATCGCCGCCTGCCTTGAGGATGGCGCGCGAAAGGGTGCGGCGCTTGCGCAGGATCTCGGTTTTACGGCAACAACACCGACATTCGGCGGCGTGGAAAATGATGTCGTTGCCCCGCCCACGAAGGCACTCTGGTCCATCCCCGGCATCAAGGCCAAAGCCTTTGTCGATTACCAGAATGATGTTCATCGCAAAGATCTCGGTCTCGCCGTCAGCGAAGGTTACGGCCATGTCGAATTGGCCAAACGTTACACCACGAACGGCATGGCGACTGATCAGGGCAAGCTTTCCAACGTCAACGCCATCGGGCTGCTGGCCGAAGCGCGCGGCGTTTCCCCGGCGGATGTCGGCACCACCACGTTCCGGCCGTTCTACACACCCGTCTCCTTTGGTGCGCTCACCGGCGCTTATCACGGCCATCATTTCCAGCCGGTACGCAAATCGCCACTGCACGGCTGGGCCGAAAAAAATGGAGCCATCTTCGTTGAAACCGGTCTCTGGTATCGCTCCTCCTGGTTTCCCCGCAAAGGTGAAAGCAGCTGGCGGGAAAGCGTTGACCGCGAAGTTCTGAATGTGCGCAAAAATGCCGGCCTCTGCGATGTCTCAATGCTCGGCAAGATCGAGATTTGCGGCAGCGACGCCGCCGAATTCCTTAACCGGGTTTATTGCAACGCTTTCCTAAAGCTGCCCATCGGCAAGGCACGATATGGCCTGATGCTGCGTGAAGACGGCATGATCTATGATGACGGCACCACCAGCCGGCTGGAGGAAAACCGCTTCTTCATGACGACCACCACGGCCTATGCGGCAGGTGTCATGAACCATCTGGAATTCTGCGCCCAGGCGCTCTGGCCGGGTCTCGACGTTCGGCTTGCCTCCGTCACCGATCAATGGGCGCAAATGGCGATTGCCGGGCCGAAGGCACGCGCCATTCTGCAAAGAATCGTCGATGAGGATATTTCCGACGAGGCTTTCCCCTTTCTTGCGGCCAAAGAAGTCTCACTATTTGGCGGGCAATTGCACGGACGCCTGTTCCGGATTTCCTTCTCCGGCGAACTGGCCTACGAGCTTGCCGTCCCGGCCGGTTACGGTGAAAGCGTTGCCGATGCACTGATGGAAGCAGGAAAGCCGGAGAACATCATGCCCTATGGTGTCGAGGCGCTTGGCGTGCTGCGCATCGAAAAAGGCCATGTCACCCACAACGAGATCAACGGCACGGTGGTGCCCGCCGACCTCGGCTTCGGCAAGATGGTCTCCACCACCAAGGCCGATTTCATTGGCCGGCGGATGCTGGAGCGCGAGGGGCTTTCCGCCACCGACCGTCCGAGCCTCGTCGGTGTCCTGCCGCTTGATCCAAAACAGTCCTTCCGCACCGGTTCGCATATTCTCGCCAGAGATGCCGCGGCAACGCTGGAGAACGATCAGGGTTATGTCACCTCCAGCGCATTCTCACCCCATCTAGGCTCAACCATCGGTCTCGCCCTCGTCAAGAACGGTCCGGAAAGACATGGTGAGGAGGTCATGGTCTGGAACGGCCTGCGCAACGAATTTACCCAAGCCCGCCTTTGCAACCCGGTTTTTGTCGATCCTCAAAACGAGAAACTCCATGTCTGATTTCAAGTCTGACTTCCGGCCGGCGCTCCGCCCGGTGCTGGGCGCAAAGGGAGCGATTGCCTCCACCGCCATCAAACTCTTCCCTTTGCCGGAAGGCGCGATCATCCACGTTCTGGCCGCACCCGGCGCAGCGGATCTGGAAGCCCGCCTTCGCGGCCTCACCATAGGCGATGTACGCGCGGTCTCACCGGGCCAATGGTTCATCGTCGGTGAACAGCCTCTGCCTCACGCTGATATGAAAGCGCTTCTTACAGCGCTCGAACCTCAGGCAACGGGTGTCGACCAGAGCCAGGGGCGCGTGCGCATCCGCATCGAAGGCAGGCTGAGCGACCGGGTACTGGCCAAAGGCACGGCGGTCGACCTGTCTCTCGCAGCCTTCCCGGTGGGACGCGCCACCACGACGCTGATCGGCCACATCGCCGCCCACCTCACCCGCGTTGACGGACAGGTCTTCGAAGTCATCGTGCTACGCGGTTTTGCCGAAAGCCTGTGGGACGATCTTGCCCGGATGAGCCTCGAGTTCAATTGAGACGCGCAATTAGAGATACGGACGTGACAATAATCATTGATGGAAAAGCAACCGCCAGTTCGGTGATCGATACCGTCAGGCAGGCAAGCGCTACGCTCGAAGAACGCAGCGGCGTCAGGCCAGGACTGGCCGTCATCATAGTCGGTGACGATCCGGCGAGCCATGCTTATGTTAACTCCAAAAGCCGAATTGCCAGGGAATGCGGCTTCAAATCCGTGCAGCACACATTGACTGCGGAAACCAGCCAGAAGGAACTAGGCTCGCTTGTCGCCTCGTTGAATGCCGATCCGTCGATCCACGGCATCCTCGTGCAACTACCGCTGCCGAAGCCGTTGAACAGCGAGCCGATCATTCAGTCAATCCTGCCGGAGAAGGATGTCGATGGCCTGCATGTCGTCAATGCCGGCAAACTCGCCACCGGCGATCTTGAAACCGGCCTGGTGTCCTGCACGCCGGCCGGCGCCATGGTCTTCGTTCGTCGCACGCACGGGGAGGATCTTTCAGGCCTCAACGCCGTCGTCATTGGCCGCTCGAACCTGTTCGGCAAGCCGATGGCGCAGCTACTGCTAAACGCCAACGCCACAGTTACCATCGCTCACTCGCGTACCAAGAATCTGCCGGCCATCTGCCGCAACGCCGATATTCTCGTCGCAGCCGTCGGCCGCCCTGAGATGGTCAAGGGTGATTGGGTGAAGCCTGGCGCAACGGTCATCGATGTCGGTATCAACCGGATTCCAGCACCCGAAAAGGGAGAAGGCAAGACACGCCTTGTTGGCGACGTTGCCTTTGATGAAGCCAGGAACCTCGCAGCCGCCATAACGCCGGTTCCGGGTGGCGTCGGGCCGATGACGATCGCCATGCTGATGGCAAATACTGCGATTTCTGCATATCGAGCCGCTGGCGAGAAACCACCGCTGCTCTGATTTTGGCAAAGGATACGCTGCTGTTCTCGCTTCGCTTCCTTCTGGAAATTCCGGCCGCCTATCGCGCCGCCCGGAAGCCGCTACCATCAAGAAGCTGCAAGGCCACCGCAACGAATTGACCGACGCCTATCGGCTCGAGCGCAGCAATGCCCGAGCCCATCTTGAGCCAGACGCCCGTTTTCACAGGCAGATCGCGGTGATGGCCGGCAGCCGCCGGCTGGGCGCCATTCTCGACAATCTATTCCGATGGTCACGCTCCCAAGCCCGACGACCTTTAAAACAGTCGCATACCATTCCAATTGGACTACCCGTATCATTCGCAAGCGACCGGATCATCGTAAGAAGATAACCCAGAAAAGGTATCACCGACGATCATGGATAAGTAGTTCGAGGTGCTGAAGCGCGACGACTACGTGGATAAGCTTCGTAGCGGCGAGTTTGAGCTGGAGCAGCAACGCAAAAAGGGCTCCGAGTTTCCCCGGAGCCCTTTGATAATCTCTAGATAAATTTGGTTGCGGGGGCAGGATTTGAACCTGCGGCCTTCAGGTTATGAGCCTGACGAGCTACCGGGCTGCTCCACCCCGCGTTGATAGTTTTATTATAGCATAAAGGCCGCAGTAGCGGCCTTTTGATTGGGGTTGAGCCCGTTTTTGTGAATGAGAAGATTTGAAGTTGCGTTTTGCAGACCTGGCAGCGACCTACTCTCCCGCGTCTTGAGA
>NZ_JARWKW010000013.1:0-208276 GCF_047445855.1 Rhizobium sp. BR 250 | reverse complement strand
CGCCTTACGAGGTCGCCCATCCCGAACATGCCTATGAGGAGCATGTGATCATCAGGGCAAGCCACAGCATCGTCGACCTGTCCTATGAAACAAACAGCAACGAGCCGGAGTATCGCAACCACTTCGAGGCGATCCCGGCCCGCGTGCCGCTGACGCCGCACCGGACGACGAAGCGTCCGCGCATCGAAGGCACGCAGGTGGCGATCGTCGCCGGGCCCGAAGGCGAGGAAATCCATCCGGATCAATATGGCCGCATCAAGCTGTGGTTCCCCTGGGACCGCAAGGCGAAGAAGGACGGCACGGATACGTGCTGGGTGCGGGTGGCGCAGAACTGGGCGGGCTCCACCTGGGGCGGCCAGATCATTCCGCGTATCGGCATGGAGGTCATGGTTGCCTTTGTCGATGGCGACCCGGACCGGCCGCTGGTGACCGGCGTGGTGCCGAATGCGCGGCAGACCGTTCCTTATGATCTGCCGGCGAACAAGACGCGCAGCACGTTCCGCACCAATACGCACAAAGGGTCCGGATTCAACGAATTGCGGTTTGAGGACGAAGCGGAGCAGGAGGAGGTATTTCTCCACGCTCAGAAGGACACGAATTTTGAAATTCTGAACGATTATTCCAAACGCGTGGGACACGATAAATCGGAACTCGTGGCCAACGACAAATCGACGGAAGTTGGCGGCGACCATGATGAGGTGATCGCCGGCAACATGTCGATTGCGGTAGGTGAAAATGCCTTGTCAAACCTTCTGAGGGACAAGACGAAGCTCGTCTTCGACAAGGTTGGCGCTGCGTTGGGCAAAATGAAGATCCCGGACCCATTCAATTTCGCGAAAGGGAATTTCCAGCTTTTCGTGGAGAAAAATCACTCGCAGGTCGTTGGTATCGGGTCCTCGGAAGTTGTCGGCGGGGCGAAATCGACGGTCGTTGGACACACTTATCAAACGACGGTGGGTAAGTCTCACAGTGTCATCGTCCGGGGGCGCTCCGATACGGATATCGGGCGCATCATGAACATTCGGGTAGGCGAACAATTGACGATCAAGGTGGGAGAGAACTCGATGCTGACGATGTCGCGCGAGGGGCATATCGTGATTCAAGGGAAGCATATTCATTTCCAAGCCGACCAGATTACACAGAACTGAGTGTAGGCCATGGCTGAGAAACCATCAGGATTGCCGCCGTCTCGCATGCTGGGTGTGCCGTTTTCCGCATATGACGACGACAATGTTCTGGATATGTTGAAAACCGACCTGTCGACATTCAAGCGTCATCCGTTTTTTCCGGTATCTCCGCGGATCACGCCGCCATATCGCGCAGATGCGCCCCAGCAGTCGTTCAATTCCAACGGCGGAATGTGCGAATATATACCGGCTGTGGACGAGACCGTGCTTTTCGGACGATCGTCCAGCGCAAACAAGCTCCTTCCCCAGAAAGAACGTGAAAACGAGACCAAGGAAAACGCCTGGAAATTTGGTGAGCTGAGCAAGGACTACAAGGACGCGGGCGTCGGCAAGAAATATCAACGGGGCGTGAGAGAGTATCTTGCTTCGGGTTACACACGCCGCAATCCGGACGGAAAGACCGCCCACGACACTGACTGGCGCGGCAAATGGAAGGAACGCAATTTCCAGGTTGCCGAATTTACCTGGTGGAAAGCCGATAAAAAATTGGCCGGAGACAGCTTTGGCGACCCGGCAAAGGATTGGGCTTCAGGAGAATACAAACTCGGAGCACTGGAAGGTGATGGAAAGGCCGGTTTTTCTGTCACCAAAGGCGGAATTGATGCCAAACTAAGCGCAAAAGCCAGTGCCGCCGCCGCCCAGGGCAAGGTCGAAGTTCTCAAGGACCAGGTCATCTCCGGCGCCGCGAAAGGTGCGGTGCTGAAAGGAGAGCTTGAGGGCGAGGTTGCCTTTGTCGGTAACCCTGAAGAGGTAACGGGAACACTGAAACTTGCCGCCAAGGCCAATGTCATCGAGGGATCGGTCAACGGAGAACTCTGCCTGACGCCAAGCCGTGTCGGCAACCCTGTCATCAAAGCGTGGAACTGGTTGTTCGAAGAGCACAACCAGCTCATCGAGGACAAATGGGATATAGGTGTTTGTGTTGGCGGTGAGTTGCAGGGAGCTGTTGGCGCTCAGGCTGAGGCATCTGCTGAAGCTGGCGTGAAAAAGGGCAAGGCGCGCGCCGAAGTCGGCGCAAAACTTGGCTTGGGCGTGGGTGGCGGCGCGAAAGTGTCTGGCGGCCTGACGGGTCTTGATAAGGCGGCAGACCTCGTCAAGGGATGGTGGGGAAAATGATACGGAGAACCGAACGTTGAAGCCTCTATTTTTGGTGCTGCGCCGACTGTCTTTTTCGGCGATGGTTTTAATGACGACCGCAATTGGATTGGATGTTATGGCTGAAGATTATACGAGCCGTTTGACCCTCGACACCACAGCGAAGGCGTCCGAGCCATATACATTTCAAGACGCCAAGGATCTTAACTTTCACTCGGTCAAGATCGACAAGTTCATGTGGTTCAAGGAACAGCGGGCACTGTCCGAATGGGACAAGTACGAAACCTTTGACAATGTTACCCTGCAGACGATCGGCTATGATCCCGCCAATCGCGATCATTTCGAAATCCAGATCATCACCGCCGAGATCAAACCGGAAAAGGTTGCCCGTGGGGTCGATTACGCCCGGCTCTTCGCGAAAGAATGGGCACCTTCGGTCGCCGCGATGAAGGAACATGGTCGCGATGCTGGCGATGTGTTTGCCCTCGGGCCGGATAATGGATTCAACCGCCGTGAGAGGGTTGCGGTTTGGCGCGAGGACAAGTCTCTGCTCATTGTGCGTGCCGGCTATGCAGAAGAGGAGGCCGCCCGCGTCGAACCCCAGATCGGGCAATTTTTCGGAGCTTTGAAGCTCGACAACGAAACGGCTGACAGCATTGAAGGCTCGATGCATTGGGAAAAATTGCCGTCGAGTGGCGGCACGGTCTACTCCGCGCGCCTGCCGGATGGATGGAAAAAACTGACACAGAACAGCGATCCCAATCCGTCCTATACGGGAGCGATATTCACAAATTCCAATGATCCGGACGGAAACGCGGCCGTATCCCTGTTCGCCTTTCCAACGCCCAAGTCGGACGTGTCGCCAACTGACGACCAGTTGCGTCAACTCGCTGCCAAAGTGGTGGAAATAGAGCTGCAGAATCTCATGCCGGACGTGGGCTTCAAGTTGGACGAGGACGTCAGTTTCGTTCCCGGCGAAAAAGTCGGTGACGTGGACAAAGGTTTCATCGACATCGTTACTCTCCAGGGCAGCGAACAGAAGATACGTGCCAGGACCGTATTGAGTGTCGGGAAAGGCGTTGTCACCGCAGTGGCTTCGCTTACTGCGTTTCCTGCTGCGCCGAAGGACGTTGCAACAATGATCCATACCGATTTCGTTACGCGTACCATCGAAGAAGGTTTGGTGAAACAACTGAAATAGAGATCTGTGGTCGCTGGAAGTGCCGCTCATTTTGGGATCGGCCTTCCATCTGGGTGAATTTAGAGGGAGTTCGCAGGCATGAATCAAATCCCTGATCGTAAAGCGCTGTTGGCACAAGCTCTTCCGTTATCGGAGGACGTCTGGGGCAAGCTACTGAAGCTTGCGGCGATGATCGAGTTTGACGGTTCCGGTGCGTTGGCAATCCGTAATGGCGAAGCCCGCATCGTGCTGGGTGCTGATGGAGTCGTCAGAGTGGAAGGCAAGAAAATCATCCAGACGGCTCGCCAGAATATCGCACTGGACGCCGCCTATATCGACCTGAACTGACCGGCATGTGGGCAGTCAGCAACAACACGCCTTTCTCCGCGGACGGTTATTTCATTCGGGATCGTGATGGAAAGGAATATTGGTGTGTCGCCGTGCGCGGGCGGTTTCGTGCGCGTCCCGACGGCATGACTGATCTTCTCGAGCCGCAGCCTGTCCGGCTCTCGCCGGCCTATCGTGACGCCGAGGCAAATGAGCTCCTCGCGGATGCTGATTTCGCACCTTTCAGGCCCGCCGCAGATATTCTTCTCCATGGCTCGGCTGTGGCACTGGACGAAAAGCCTTTGGATAGCATCGATGTCACCGTTGCTGTCGGTACAATGACCAAGCAGGCCGCCGTCACGGGCGAAGCGCGCATGATCAAAAAAAGGCGCGGCTGGGAGGCTGCCGAAAGAGAGCGGGTTTCACGCGTCGAACTGTCATGGACGCGTTCGCTCGGCGGAAGCGATCTCTTTGCGGATGACGATGGCGCCGAGTGCGAAGCCAATCCAATTGGCCGGGGCTGGTCCCGTCATTTCGAGCGCGCGCCGGAGGGTGCGGAACTGGCCATGCCGCAGATCGCGGCTCCCGCCGATGTCTTCCATCCCGGCCGTCCGCTTTCGCAGCCGGTCGGGTTCGGCGCGATTCAGCCGGCCTGGGCAACGCGGCGTATCCACGCCGGCACCTATGATGAAGCGTGGATGAAACACAGGTCGCCGCTTTTGCCTTCCGATTTCTCGGAAAATTTCCACCAGACCGCGCCGGTCGATCAAATCTATCCCGGCGAGTTGCGTGGTGGCGAACCGGTACGACTGGAAGGGCTTCATCCGGAAGGCGGTTACGCATTTCGCCTGCCACAATGTATCCTCGAAGCGGACACTCGGATCGCCGGCAAGACGCTGACGCACAGGTTCAGGCTCGTTCAGGTGGAAATCACGGGCGATGAGCGTCTCGTGGATCTGGTATGGAACGCCCATGTGCCCTGTGGCGGGCGCGATCAGGACGTTGAAGTCTCTTTCCTTCGATTGAGGCAAATGGCCGGGGTCGTTTCATGAGGGCAGCGGTTTCAATTCTGGCGGCCGGTCTGACATGTCCGGCGGGCAAAAATTTTGAAACGGCAATTGCCGCCTATTCGCGTGGCGAACGGTTTACCGAGAAGGACCGCAACCTGGTGATGGCGGACGGGCGACCACCGACCCTTGCGCCGGTCTATCCGTTGACGGAAGAGCGGGACTATGTCGAGCGGCTGCGAAAATTACTGTCCTGCGCGCTTGCCGATTGCCTTGCGCAATTGGCGCAGCGGGGGCAGGAAAGCGCGGATTATGCGATGCTTCTGCTGCTGCCCTATTGGATGGAGGGCGGGGTTGTCGCCGAGGCCTTTGATGCCAGGCTTAAGCAAACCCCTCTGACGCAGGTGAAGAGCCTCTCCGTTTCCTTTGGCGGACAGGCGGAAAGCCTGCAGCTTGTTGGCCGGGATGGTCCGGAAATCGTGAGGAGAACGGATAGAGTTGTCCTTGTTGCGGTTGTCGACAGTTATATTCACTCGGACATGCTCGACAGTCTGGCCTATCACGGTGAACTGCTGACACGGGACAACCCCTACGGCATGGTTCCCGGTGAAGCTGCGGCTGTGCTGGCGCTTGGGCCGGAAGACAATACGCGGCTCGGCCGGATTGCGCGCCTTTCTATCATGGAAGAGCCTGAAAGCCCCGTTGATCCCGAGCGCGGATTGATGGGCCGCGCCCTTGCGAGCTGTTATGGGGCCCTCCTCGAAGGCGGCTTTTCCCCGGATCGCTTCATTGTCGATCTCAATGGTGATCGCGTCCGCGCCGAGGAATTTGGATATGCGATCACAACCAACGCCGCGCAAATGGCTGACCTCTCCGACAGGGCGGAAATCCCGGCGCTTCAGCTGGGTGACCTTGGGGCCGCGAGCGGGCTTGTGATGGCGGCGCTTGCGCTTGGGCCGGCGCCCGGATCGCGCGTAGAAAAGGCGGAGCCGGGGGGCGAGGAATTTCTCTACAGCCTTCTGTCCGCCAGTTCCCGCGACGGGTTGAGAGCGGCGACAATTGTGGAAAGCGTCCAGCGCGACATGGAAACCGGCAGGATAGACGCATGAAGGAAACAATCCGCATCAACGGGATTACACTCTGCCATAAAAACTCGAATGGCTATGTCCGCTCGACGCTGCCGGATGTATGCCTGACCCCGCCCAAGCCTGTGCCCGTGCCGTATACGAATACCGCATTCGCCCACGACCTCGCCGATGGCACCACCACGGTGTTTTCGCATGGCGGGGCGATGAATGGCGTGCGCGGCTCCCGGTTCGCCAAATCGATCGGTGACGAGCCCGGTTCGTCCGGAGGGGTCAAATCCGGCACGCATCTGCATGAGGCCACTTTCCTGTCCTGGTCTCCCGACGTATTCATGCAAGGCCGCGCGGTGACGCGCCTTACCGACAAGATGCTGCTTAACAAGGGCAACACCGTATCGGTCGGCGGCTACAAGACCGATCTGCCCGAAGGCGATCCCGAACGTTATCTCTGCGAGGTGGGCTGCCGCTGTTATGCGCTGCATCGTCCGAGAAACAGCGTTACCGAGGGGCTTGAATGGATGGATCAGGTTTTGCCGCGCGACGACGAGGCGAGCCCGGGCCGCTACCAGCGCTGTGTCGATGCGACGATCCAGGCGCAATATCCGAACACGGTCCTTGGCAGCAGCATGCCGGTCGGCGATCCGCGCACTAATTACGGCTATATTTCCGAGCTTGGCTTCTGGGACCCGAACAATCCGAACAACACATTCCCGGACAAACCGCCCGGCAATGTCATCCTGCAGGGAGAGGAACACGACATTCCCAAGGTTCCCCGCCGGGCGCCCTGGGGCGGTACGCGATGGTTCAACGTGCGTGGCTCCCGCTGGCTCGACGTGGTGAAAGTCGAGAACGGCCAGATGACCCATATGTACGACATGAAATTTCCGGGAGACAAGTTTCCGAATGATGCGGCGAAGGCCAGGGCATATGAAGATATCGCTGACCGGCACGGTGCTGAATATAGTGAGTTCGTGGTGCTGGATGAGTGTGACAACTGTGAGGAAGCGGTAAGGCAGCGCGAACAGGAGCGGCAGTGGGAAGCTGAGAGACGGTGGCGCGAACTCCAGAAAGGTCTGGAGAATCCGATCTGGTTGCCCTTGCCCGGTCGTCGGTTCCCCGGCCGCCCGATACCGATCAAGTAGGATAATATCATGAATTTAAACGAACTCATCACCACGATGGCCATCCTCGAGGAGCGGGGTGAACTCGAAAAACTGGATGAAATCGGATTGCCGCCCGGCAATGCCATCCAGTGGCTGTTCGGGCTGACATCCGGGTTCTATTTTGCCAATGGAGAAACGCGTCAGATACGCCAATCCATGCTCGGTTTGGCAGTGCGTTATTACGATCTCGCAGAGGGCAACACCAATTTATTGTCGTTTAATGAGCGGACACGCCGTATCTCAGCGGGAAAACAGATCGAGGAATATCTGTCGCAGGGCGACTATTACGACGAGAAGGAGACGGCGAGTTTCTATATAAGGCATATGCCAAAACAGGCTTTGCGTTCGACGGATCCGGTCCACGACTACTTCACTGCCCTTCTTCCCGGCGCCGGTTATCGCGGCGGCAATGGACACCTCATGTGCCAGACGAGACTATCGGCGTTGTCGCGCGATCGGGATGGCGTGGTCCGTTTTTTCGTTGACGCCTGCCGCGATCTGCGGGTTTTCTACGCCGTATCGGGTTTATCGCTTTTTTTCTATTCCTACGCCTCGGGCGCAACGGCAAAAGCCTACCCTCTTTTTCGCAGGTTTCCCGGGCTGCTTTACGAGGATGGCGCGCGTTTTGGATTGGCGATACGAGACAGGACGGACACTATCCGCGACGTGAACTGGCTGACAGCCGTCAACGATGAACTGCTCGCGCGGGTTGGCGGCCTTGAAAAGGCACGAACGGTACTCGGCGAGGAAGTCATCCTTCACCCTTACGAGGGCGGCGTCGTTTTCCAGGCTGGAGACCAGCCTGTGCTCGGTGACTTGAACAAGGGGCGGGTGCCCGCGGCATATCGCGCGGTCAACGATTTTCTCAAGCCCCTGCGTTATGAGAACTGGGAGCGCGCCTATCTTAGAGCGCCACATGATGTCGATAAGATGGAGTACACCGAATGGTGGACACGCCGGTTTGATGGTGGCGAGCGTTAGGGCGGTTTCTTGGATATAGACGAACTCATCACCACGATGGCGATCCTCGAGGAGCGCGGTGAACTCGAAAAACTGGATGAAATCGGCCTGCCGCCCGGCAATGTCATCCAATGGCTGTTCGGGCTGACATCCGGGTTCTATTTTGCGGATGGTGAAACACGGCGTACGCGCCAAGCCATGCTCGATCTGGCGTTACGTTACTACGACCTTGCGGAAGGCAACACAAATCTGTTGTCCTTTAACGAGCGTGTGCGTCGCATCTCGTCACGGGAAGACGTCGCGCAATATCTGTCACAAGATGAATATTTCGACGAGGCCGAGACGGCGAGCTTCTATATCAGGCACATGCCAAAACAGGCGCTGCGTTCGGCGAATCCGGTTCGCGACTACCTTACGGCCCTTCTTCCAGGCATCGGTTACCGCGGCGGCAACGGGCGCGTGATGTATCAGACGCGGCTATCGGAATTATCACGCAATCCAACTGGCGTGGTTCGCCTCTTTGTTGACGCCTGCCGTGATCTCCGGGTTTTTTATGCCGTTTCGGGGATGTCGCTTTTCTTCTATTCCTATGCGGCAGGTGCAACTGAAAAGGCATATCCCTTGTTCCGCAGATTTCCCGGCCTTCTCTATGAGGACGGCATCCGTTTTGGGTTAATCATTTCGCAGCGCACCGATGTGATCCGTGATGTGAATTGGCTTACAGCCGTCAACGATGAACTGCTGGCGCGGGTCGGTGGTCTTGAGAAGGCGAGAGAAGTGCTCGCAGACGAGATTGTCCTCCATCCTTACGAGGGGGGTGTCGTTTTCCAGGCGGGCGAACGGCCTGTGCTCGGCGACTTGAACAAGGGGCAGGCGCCCTCGGCGTACCGCGCGGTCAACGATTTTCTCAAGCCCCTGCGTTACGAGGCCTGGGATTATCCCTATCTGCGAGCGCCTTACGGTGTCGATGAGATGGAGTATACGCAATGGTGGACCCATCGATTTGACGATGGTGAACGTTAAGGTCGACCACTCTAGTGAATTTAAACGAACCCATCACCATGATGGTCTATTGGGCGAAAGCGTCAAGCAGGCGAACCCAGCTGCGAATGCCTTTGTGGAAGCTCGTCAGGTCGTACTTCTCGTTGGGCGAGTGAATTCGGTCATCATTTTGGGCGAAACCGATGAAGAGGGTGTCCATGCCCAGAATGCGCTTGAATTCACCGCCAACGGGAATTGAGCCACCATCTCCGATGATGACGGCGGGCTTGCCCCACTCGCGCGTGAGTGCGGCAAGGGCCTTGTTGAGTAGCGCGCCTTCGGAGGGAACGGTCAGTGCCGGGCTACCACCATGATCAGTGAAGGTCACCGAACAATCGGCAGGGATGCGGGCGCGCGCATAAGCTCTGAAGGTGTCCCGGATCTTTCGTGGGTCCATATTGGAGACAAGGCGGAAAGAAATCTTTGCGCTGGCCCTGGCGGGTATCACTGTTTTGAACCCTTCGCCGGTGTATCCGCCAAAAATGCCGTTGATCTCGCAGGTGGGGCGGCTCCAGAGCAGCTCGAGCACCGAGCGGTCTCGTTCGCCGGCTGGCAGGGAGAGGCCGGCACCCGCAAGAAACGCATTTTCATCGAAGCCGAGGCCGCGCCACTGCTCTTTGACGTTGGTCGGCAGTTCAGCGACGTCTTCGTAGAAGCCTTCGAGCGCAACGCGCCCATCCGCATCATGCAGCGATGCAATGATCTCCGCCAGGATTTGGTTTGGATTGCGCGCAGCACCGCCATACGTGCCCGAATGCAAATCCCTGTTGGCGCAGAAGATGGTTATCTCTTCGCCCACGAACCCGCGCAACATGGTGGTGACGCAAGGTGTCTGGCGGTCCCACATGTCGGTATCACAAACGAGTGCGATGTCTGCCTTAAGCTCTTGCATATTCGCTTCGATGAAAGCGGGCAAATTTTTGCCACCGCTCTCTTCCTCGCCTTCGAGAAGGATGGAGACCCTGACTGGCAGCTTGCCGACGACATGACGCCAGGCACGGCATGCTTCGATGAAAGTCATGAGCTGCCCTTTATCATCGGAAGCACCGCGGCCGGTGATGACCCTGGTGCCGTCGGCAATGGTCTTGACTTGCGGCAGGAACGGGTCGGTGCTCCAGAGATCGAGGGGGTCGACGGGTTGGACGTCGTAATGGCCGTAAAACAACACATGTGGATCGGTCCCATCACGATCATGGGCGACGACGATCGGATGGCCCGGCGTCAGGTGCGTCGCGACTTCGAAGCCGCATGCGGTGAGATCGTCAACAAGCCATTGTGCGGCCGCCTTGCAGTCCTCAGCAAAAGCGGGATCCGTCGAGATTGATTTAATCCGCAGCAGTTCCTGCAAACGCTCCACGCTTTGGTCAAGTCCGGCATCGACATGGGCGAGGACAGTATCGACTGTGGCAGTATCGGGCATGGTCCAGCGATCTCCTTTCTTTAGATTTCCGGCTAATTCGGCTTGTGTATCGCGACACCGAGCATGACGAGGGCGACGCCTGCGAGATCGATAAATTCGGGTATCTGACGCAAGACGACCACGCCGATGATTGTCGCCGTTGCCGGCAGGAGCGCCAGGAGCAACGCAAAGCTGGAGCGCGGCAGGCGCGACATTGCAAATTGATCACAGACATAAGGGATCACCGAGGAGCAGATCCCGACCCCGATCCCCGCAAGAACCAAAAGCGGCGCACCGAAGGCATTGAGCGCATCGAGAAATCCGATCGGGATCACGAAGATGAAGGCCGCCGCCATCGCCGCGCCCAGACGCTCCACCCCCTTCGATGCGCCGCTTTGTGAAATCCTGTGTCCAAGCACGATATAGAGAACGAAAAGACCACCGTTCACAAATGCCCAGACGAGGCCAAGCGGATCGGCAGACCATTCTCTGCCCCCACCCATGCCAATGAGCCACGGCACGTCAATCAGCAGGGCGACGCCGAAGACTGTCAGGGCGAAGGCGAGCCAGTTTCTGCCGGTTCGCAGGCCCCAAAGCGCTATTCCAATCGTCCCGACGAACTCTATTGCCGCAACGAGCGCAATCGGCAGGCGGTCAAGTGCCAGATAAAATGCGGAGTTCATGACCGCGAGACACGCACCCAATGAGAGAAGGAGCAGCCGCTCCCTTGATGAGGCAAGCGCGAAGGTCCGCCAAGGCTTGGTAAACGGCGCAAAAATCAGTGCGGCCGAGGCAATCCGGAACCAGGCAACACCGAGGACGCCGACAGCAGGAAACAGCAACACGGCAAATGATGGGCCAAGATAGTGAAAGACGGCCGAAACGCCGAACCACGCGTGCGGCGGAACCCGTTCGGCAATGTGGGTTGACCGTTGTAAAGGAGCGGCGGGTGAGACTTGATTGTTCATGCCAGCATGATACCAAGGCAATTCAGCCTTCGGAATAACGATTGAACTCAGAAATTAATGATAATGCCTCATGATCAAAGGTGAAAAAGACAATGCACTTTCAAAATAGAAAGGAAGCGTTGGGGGCCGGGTTTGATGAGATCGACGCGCGCCTGCTGACCGCTCTGTATAAAAATGCGCGCCTGTCGAATGCGGAACTGGCACGCCAGGTCGGACTTTCGGCGCCCAGCGTTTCAGAGCGGGTTAGGCGGTTGGAAGATCGGGGCGTGATCACCGGCTATGGTGCCCGTGTGGATCATAGCAAGCTGGGGCTTGCGCTTACCATCATGATCCGGGCGCGTCCCCTGCCAGGCGAAATGAAGAACATGATTGAGGCGATCCGCAACACGCCAGAAATCGTAAGGTGTGACCGCGTGTCGGGGGACGACTGTTTTGTTGCTATCGCGCATGTCCGGGACGTGCAGCAGATGGAAGCTGTCATTGACCGAATAGTTCCTTACGGGTCCACCAACTCGGCAATCGTCCAGTCCGCGCCCTTCGAGGCCAGATTGGGGGCGTTTGCGGAAGCACTCTGAAAACTTCAGAAAAACAAGCTCACCCATCTGAATATGGCGCGGCAGGAAAGCTCAGATACCCGACCCGTCAAGCTCGCGGGCGTCTTCGCCTTCCCAGGGAGTGGGCATCGAGAGGCCGTCGACATCTGCTGAGGGCATGGGCATCCAACACTTCAATTCCGGCTCCGCATACTCGATGATCCGCCCTGGAGACGAGTCAGAAGCACGCCAGCCTTCTGAACCGTGCTGGTCACCCTTCGACCAGTACGCAAGGTCCACCTGGGACGGACCTTGTTCGGATGAGCGGATCGTGACGAGAATGCGATCGCCATTTTTCGGCGCGCTTGCCATATGACGCCATCGGCGTGGTTGATCCATTATTTTTCCTCCGTCTTGGCTTTCAATTGTGACCTCGCTGTCAAAGAGGTCAACCAAAACTTTGCATGGCCCTCTGTCGATCCGACGGGTATTCGATCCAGATTTCTACGCGGCGGTATGAAATAGGCCACTACGGCCGCCGGCAGGAAGAGGTTCAGGCGGCCCCGCCGACAATTGGCTTGCTGGCGGCGCCGAGCATCATCAGGTGCGTTCCCCGGAAAACATCGGATGCGATATCGCGGTCATGATGCCGCGTAATTCCGCCAGTCCCTTGAGGCGGCCGATGGCCGGATAACCGGGGCGGGTCTGGCGCACATGATCGTCGAGAATGTTCTGGCCATGGTCCGGGCGGAAGGGTATCTGCCAGTCCTCCCGGCCTTGCCGTTTGCGTCGGGCTTCTTCGGCAAGTATCGCGGCGATGACGGCAACCATATCGGTATTGCCTTCCAGGTGGGCGGCCTCATGAAACGAACCGCCGGCGCGTCTGTCTTCCAGCGTCACGTTCCGCAGATGCAGGAAATGCACCCGGCTTCCGAGCCTCGCCATCATGCCAGGCAGATCGTTGTCCCTGCGGGCACCTAGCGAGCCAGTGCAGAGCGTGATACCGTTTGCTGGAATGTCGATGGCGTCGATCAGATAGCGATAGTCTTTTTCGGTCGACATGATGCGCGGCAGGCCGAGCAGCGGGAATGGCGGATCGTCGGGGTGGCAGCATAGTCTCAGGCCGAGATTTTCGGCGAAAGGCGCGACCTCGTCCAGAAAATCCAGCAGGTTCTGGCGCAACCGGTCGGCGGATATGCCGCTATAGAGATCAAGATGCGCCTTTACCTCATCGATGGTCATATGGGTCGCTGCCCCGGGTAGGCCAGACACGACGTTTGCGACAAGCTGCTGTCTGCGGCGATCGTCCATCTCCGAGAAACGCTGCCGCGCTTCTTCGATCAGCTCTGCATCGAAATCCCCGTTGGCGCCGGGGCGTTCGAGCAGGAAAAGATCGAAGGCGGTGAAATCCACGGCATCGAAGCGCATGCAGGTTGCGCCGTTGCCCAGGCGGTAGGCGAGATCGGTGCGCGTCCAATCGAGAACCGGCATGAAATTATAGCAGATCGTGCGAATGCCGGCGCCGGCCAGATGGGAGAGGCTGGTCTTCCAGTTTTCGATATGCGTGCGCCAGGCGCCGCTCTGGCGCTTGATATCCTCTGAAACGGGCAGGCTTTCCACCACCTCCCAGGTCAGGCCGGATGGCTGACCGTCGCGCATGACGGAAAGATCCCGCTGGTGCCGGGCGATTTCCTTCGGTGACCATATTTCGCCGGGCGGGATATGGTGCAGCGCCGTTACGACACCTTCGACCCCCGCCTGCAGCATGTCATCGATCGATACGGGATCGGAAGGGCCGAACCAACGCCAAGTTTGCCGCATCTCTAGTCCTTTTCTGATTATGTGAATGAAGCTTGGCGAACGAAGGAAAAGGGGAGGTCGGGCCTCCCCGCTATTCCTTCATGCCGCTGGCGGCGACACCCTTGACGAAGTTCCGCCGCATCGCGCCGAAGAAGATGACGCTCGGGATCAGCGACAGGGCAGCAGCAGCGCTGAGGCGACCGAGATCGACGGTGAAGCCTGTCTGGAAAAGGGCAAGCCCGACCTCGAGAACGTATTTGTCGCGGGCGGTATTGACGACCATCGGCCATGCGAAGGTCGTCCATGCCTGAAAGAAGGCGAGAACGGTCAGCGTGCCGATCGGGCCACGCATGAGCGGTAGAACGATGCGGAAGAAAATCCACCATTCCCCGGCACCATCCATGCGCGCGGCTTCCATCAACTCGTCGGGGATGGAGGAGATCGCATATTGCCGGATGAGGAAGATGCCGAAGCTCATCACCAGATAGCCGGCCAGAAGCCCGCCGAGGGAGTTCAGCAACCCCAGTTGCCGTACGCCGAGATAAAGCGGGATCATGTATACTTCGAATGGCACTATAGCGGTAGCGAGTACACCGAAGAATATCAGGTTCACGCCGGGAAAGCGGAATTTCGCCAGGACATAACCGGTGACGGACGACGTAAGAACGATGGCGACCGTCGAAATGGCCGCGAAGGCGAGACTGTTGCCCATCCAGATCAATAGCGGCGTTTCGGTAATGATGGAGGAGAAATTATCCAGCGTCGGCGATTGCGGAATGAGCCGCGGCGGCCACGCCAGGAGTTCCGCCGGTGTCTTGAAGGCGTTGGCGGTGAGCATGATGAGCGGCAGGATCATCAGCACGCCGAAGACCGTCAGAATGACGTCTACGGTGAGTTTCTGGAAGGAAAAGCCCCCGGATTTCCGGTTCTGTAACGTGTGGTTCATCGGCGCGCCGCCTTGTCACGGAAGAAAACGAATTGACCGGCCGTCAGGAGAAGCACGATGGCGAGAAGCACCACGGCTTCCGCTGCGGCGTATCCGACGCGGTAGTTGCGGAAGCTGTTTTCCAGCATGTCGAGCACGAGCACCCTGACGAGCTTGCCGGGCGCGCCCTGGGAGTCCGAGGCGAGCACGAAAGCCTGTCCGTAAATATTGAAGGCGGCGATCATGGTGACGACCGATACATAGAGCGTCACGGGCCGCAGCTGCGGCACAGAAATATGCCGGAAACATTCCCATGCCGTCGCACCGTCCAGCCGGGCGGCTTCATAGAGCGACACCGGGATATTGCGCAGGCCGATTAGGAAGATCAGGACCGCGTAACCGAGCGCCTGCCAGGAACACAGGACGATGATGCAGACGATCGACCAGACAGGATCAAAAAGCCAGGCCTGCGCAGGCATGCCGAAGAGGCCGAGGAAAGCATTCAACGGTCCGAGTTGTGCATCGAAAACCCATTTCCAGGCCATGGCCGCCGGCACGAGCGACACGATATGGGGAATGAAGAGGCTGGTTTCGTAAAACCCCGCCAATGCGCTGCCGAAGCGATATTGGATGAGTGCGGCAAGACCGAGCGCAAGGGGGATCGTCAACGCCAGCACACCGAAGGCGATGATCGTGGTGTTGCGCAGGGCTTCGAGAAACAGCGGATCGCCCGCAAGCTCCTGAAAATTGGCAAGGCCGATAAAAGGTTTGTTACGGGAGATGATATCCCATTTGAACAGGCTGAGCCGTAACGTCTCGAAGATCGGTACGACACGGACGAGCACGAACAGCGTCAGCGGCACGGCCAGCGCGCTTATCACGAAGCTCAATTGTTTGCGGCGTTTCATCTGACAGTCCTTTTGCCGCGGGGACAGCAAGGCTGTCCCCGGCACGTTACTTCAGGCCCTGGCGATTATTTCACCAGCAGGCCTTCCCGTTCGAGGATGGAGTCGATTTCCCTGGCGGCGTCGGCAAGCACACGATCGATACCCGCATCGTCCGTTGCGAGCGCCGGATTGGCGAATGCAGCTTCCAGACGTGCGGCGAAACGGGTCAAGATTTCGCTTGAGGGTGCGATCGGTGGCAAGCTGAAATAGGTGTAATCCTTCGGTGGGGCAGCAAATGCTTCCAGCGCCGGGTTTTTGGCGATGATGGCCGCGTAGTCGATGTTGTCCTGTGATGGCAGCCAGCCGACATTCTGCAGCAGCCATTGCAGATTCTCAGGAGCATTTGTCATCTCGACGAACTCCCAGGCAAGCGCGCTGCGGTCGTTTTCGGCCGGCACGAACAGCGATGCCGGCACCACCAGAGAGCCCTTGGGCAGCGGCGCGGTTGCGTATTTCAGGCTAGACGCCTTCTTGACGATGTCGCCGATGACCCAGGATTCACGGATAAACATCGCGGTCTGCCCAAGCTCGAATGCTTCCGCATCCGCCTTCATCTGCGGGCTGACGGTCTTCGTTACAAAAAGCTGCTCGAGATATTGCTTCAGCGTCTTGCGCCCGGCCTCACTGGCAATCGCCGCTTTCCAGCCTTCGCCTCTCTTCTCGATCAATGTGCCGCCGAACTGGTGAAGATTGATCCAGAACTTTTCGCTGATGCCCTGGCCGCCACCGGAAAGTCGCATGGACCAGCCGCTGGCGGCGGGATTTCCAGAAGCATCCCGCTCGGTCAGCTTGGCGGCATATTCGGAATACTCCTCCATCGTCTTCGGCGGGCCGGAAAGGTCGGCCCTGGCGAATTTCTCGGTATTGTAATAGAGCGCCGCCTGTCCGTGATAAAGCGGCACGCCGTAGACATGCTCGCCATCCGAGACGGCGGCGGAATAGACGGCGTTGAAGTTCTTCGGGTCCTTCACGAAGGCGGCCACTTTATCCGGCGCGAGCGCCAGCAAGCCCGACTGCACGTAACGAGGCGCCTCGGACTGCATTTCGACAATATCGGCGGCGGAACCAGCGGGCAGGGCAAAGGCCAGACGCTTTTCATGTTCGCGCAGGCTAATGGTTTCGACTTTCAACTCGAAATCCGGATGCTTGGCTTTCATTTGTCCGGCTACGTATTTGTAGAAGGGGTCGAGCTCGGGCGATCCGCCCCAAAGCGTCAGGGTTTCCGCCTGCGCTGTCCAGGAAAGGCCAGCCAGAAGTGCGGCAATCGGTAGTGTCTTGAAGGGATGCAATGCCATTTCTGTTCTCCTCTTAGGTAATCGACTGTTTTTTGTCGTTATATTTATCGGTTAACGCTGATCGCCTTCGATCCTTGCGCCGGTTGCCTTGTCGAACAGGTGCGTTCCGGCAGGGGATAGTTTCAGCGACAGGGTGGCACCCGGATTGTCCGGCAATCTTTCCCGGAAAACGGCGGTCACTTCCTCTCCCCCGAGCTTCAACGTGGCATGGCTTTCCGCGCCTGTCGGCTCGACGGAGACAATGGAGGCCTCGATACGTGCCGGATCGTCGGGTGCGCAGAGGAGCAGGCTTTCGGGCCGGATGCCGAGCAGTATCTCGCCGGAGGGGCGGCCCAATCGCGTCGGAAGCGGTATTTTTGTGCCGTCACGCATCACGAAATCCGTTTCCATCGAAAGTCCCTCGAGAAAATTCATCGCCGGTGAACCGATGAAGCCCGCAACGAAGAGATTGGCGGGCCGGTCGTACAGTTCCAGCGGGGAGCCGACCTGCTCGATGATACCGCCCTGCATGACCACGATCCTGTCCGCCATCGTCATGGCTTCGACCTGGTCATGGGTGACGTAGATCATCGTGTTGCCAAGCCGGCGATGCAGCGACTTGATTTCCGTGCGCATCTTCACGCGCAGCTTGGCGTCCAGATTGGACAGGGGTTCGTCAAACAGGAAGACCTTTGGCTTGCGCACGATCGCGCGTCCCATGGCGACGCGCTGGCGTTGGCCACCCGAGAGCTGGCGTGGGTAGCGCTTCAGGTAGTCGCTGAGGCCGAGGATCGCGGCCGCGGCCTCCACCTCCTTGCGGATGCGGTCGGCCGGAGCACGGCGCAGCTTCATCGAGAAGGCCATGTTGTCGTAAACCGTCATGTGCGGATAAAGCGCGTAGTTCTGGAACACCATCGCGATATCGCGGTCTTTCGACTCGATGTCGTTGATCACCCGGCCATTGATGTGGATTTCGCCATCCGAAACGTCCTCAAGTCCCGCAATCATTCTGAGGAGGGTGGACTTGCCGCAACCGGACGGGCCGACGAGTACGACGAATTCGCCATCTTCCATCGCAACGTTAAGATCGCGCAGGGCGTGAAAGTCGCCGTAATGTTTATGCAGTTTGCGGATTTCCACCCGTGCCATCTTACTTCCCCACTATGCTTATTGAGAGGCGGACGGTTCCGCCCCCGATTCTGGCTCGCAAAGACGCAGGCTCGTTTCTCCCGGCACCCAGCGGAAGGCAATGAAATCCGCCCGGGCGCCCTCGCGCAGACCGGTTTCGAGACCGAGTGCTTTTGCTGGATTGACTGCGGCCATGGTGAGCGCATCCCTAATGTTGAACCCTTCCAGGCCTGCGACCAATGCGACGCCATCCGAAAGCGGTTTTGCCGCACCGGCAAGCAGCCGCGTGCCTGCCATGGAGAGGCGGCCTTCGGCCGAAAGCTCCACGTCGCCGCCGACCGGCTGCCGGTAGCGGCCCGGCGGCATGCCCGCAAGCGCGACCATATCGCTGACAAGGATCGATCTCTGCACACCCTTCGCTCTCAACATTGCAGTGAGGGTTACCCGGTCCAGGTGGTGGCCATCGGCGATGAACATTGCCTGCAACCCGTCATTGGCGAGCTGCGCCCATATCAGGTTCGGATGACGCGGCAATGTCTGAGAGACGCCGTTGCCGAGATGGGTGCTGAAGCCGGCTCCCGCCTGCGATGCCTCGGCGATATCAGCGGCTTCGGCCGAGGAATGCCCAATGGAAACAAGGCAACCCGCGTTGCGCACATGATGAATGAAGGCGCGCGCATCGGCCTGCTTCGGGCAGAGCGTCACCAATCGCACAATTCCGCCCGAGGCCTCTTGCCACTGGTCGAACTCCTCGCAGCGTGAAGAACGAACGTGCTCCCGTGGATGCGCGCCCCGTGCCCCGTCTTCCGGCGAGATGAAAGGGCCTTCGACGTGAACGCCGGGGATCATCTCGGCGAGCCATTGATGGTTTGTACGGGCGGTCGCGATGGCGGAGAGCGCATTGCAGATCGCATCGCTCGATGCGGTGATCAGCGTCGGCAGGAACGCCTTGATGCCTTGGCTGCGCATCCCCGCCGCAACGGCGAGTACCGTCTCCTCGTTCATATCGTGACGATTGAAATCATGGCCGCCCCATCCATTTACCTGCAGGTCTATGAGACCGGGCGCCAGCCAGGGAAGATCCTCACCGAGGTCTTCCTCGATGGGGCGCAGAGCGGCGATCCAGCCGTTTTCGACGGCAATACCGATGACCTTTCCGCTTATGGCGTCGCGTCCGACAATCATGCGGCGCTCCTGTCGATGTCGGGCATGGAATCAGCATCGATATAGAGCCGTGCCTGATTATGGGTGCGCAGAATACTCGCGGGGCAGTCTTCCTCAACCGGCCCGGTCAGCATGCGGGTCACCGCTTCTTTCTTGAGCGCACCGGGTACGACACATACCATGCTGGTCGCGGCGAGAAGTGCGGGAATGGTAACGGTGATCGCCTGTTGCGGCACGTCGGCCAGTTCGGCGAAACATTCGTCCTCCACCTGCTGCACACGGCAATCCTGCGCGAGCGTCACGACCTTAACCGCCTCTTTTTCGTCGAACCGCGCTTCCGGCGGATCGTTGAAGGCAAGATGGCCGTTGATGCCGACACCGAGGCATATGAGGTCGAGCGGTTCATCGGCGAGGCGGCGGGCATAATCGGCAGCACAGGCTTCGGGCGACGCGAACCTATGCGGTTCGATGTGATGTACGGTTCCGAAGGGCAGGCGTGAGAACAGATGCCGGTCGAGCCAGTTGGCGAAACGCGCCATATGGCCGGTCTCAAGCCCGATATATTCGTCCATGTGGAAGGCCGTGATCCGCGACCAGTCAATATCCTTTTCCTGGCAGAGAAGGGCAAGCGTATCCTGCTGGCTGGGGGCGGCGGCGAACATGACCGAAGCGCGATCCTTCGTGGCGAGAAGCTGGCGTAGCGTGGCGGCAAGATCAAGGCTGGCCATTTTGGCCATATCGCTGCGCGACGCTCCGCTTCGGACGATGAGACGATCAACCTGCCATGACGGCGACATATGTAAACTCCCCATTTGTTGCTTCGAGCAAAATGCAACCGATTGCATAAGTCAATAGTGTTTTTGTGCAATTTTTTGCGAAAACCTGTCTCGATTGCCGTAATTTCCAAGGAATTCATAATTTTTGCTCGGCGCCTATTGCAAAATTTTATGAAATCGGTTGCATAGATGTTATGTGCACTACACTCGCTCAGGAAGGAGATAGACGTGTCGGTCATCAAGGTCGGGCTGGTTGGGCCCGGAACAATTGGCAGGGTTCATCGCGATGCGATCGGTGCTGTTGAAGGTATCGAACTGACCGCCGTCGCAGGCGGCACCGCAGAGGAGCTGGAACTCTTCGCCGTACCGCAGGGCGCGCGCCTCTTCACCGACGCCGCATCGATGCTGGAGCAGGCCGACCTGGATGTGGTCGTGATCGCCACCCCGAGCGGCACCCACTATGCGCCGGCGCGGGCGGCGCTGGACCGGGGCCTGCATGTCGTCGTCGAAAAGCCGCTGGCTGTCGACCTCGATGAGGCGGCCGATCTTTATCGGCGTTCGCAAGCGGCTGGTCTTGTCTGCTCCACCATGTCGCAGCGGCGTCTGGAGGCTCAGCACCAGGATATCCATCGCCGTCTGCGCTCAGGCGAACTGGGGCGGCCCGTTGCTATCGAAGGTCAGGTCTACTGGCACCGCTCGGATGCCTATTACGATGAAAAGCCGTGGCGAAAGCTCGATCGACAGGGCGGTGGATCGTTGTTCAATCAGGGCATCCATACGCTCGATCTCATGCTCTGGCTTTTCGGTCCGGTCGTAAGCGTGATGGCGGAAACGACCAATGTTGCGGGGCGCGAAGGCGGCAGCGAGGATCTCTGCCAGGCCCTTCTGACCTTCGGAAACGGTGCTCGGGGCATCATCGTCACCAGCACGGCCACGCCGCCGGGACGCCCCGCCTCGTTGATGCTGTTCACGGATCGCGGTCACGTGGCGATCAATCATACGGATGTCGTTGAGTGGACATTCCCGGATCAGCCGCTGCCGGTCGCTGCCGATGCCTCGATCAAAAGTGGCGCGGGCAGTCAGGTCAGCATTGGCATTCGCGGTCATGTCGACCAGTGGCTCGATATTCGCGATGCGATCCGCGACGGACGTCCGGCGGATATTACCTTTCGGGATGGTCTCGAAGCGGTGCGTGTCATCACTGCGATCTATCGATCTGCTGAATCCGGGCGCAGAATTGTCATGAGCGACGTGGGAGACGCATGATGTCCGTGAAGAAACTTGCCATACTGGGCGCGGCGCATGGCCATGTCAGCTATGTCACAGATGGCCTTGCCGGACGCAAAGACGTCGAGCTTGTGGCGCTGGCCGATCATGATGGGGAACGCCGCCGCACCTTCAGCGAAAAATTCGGCGTCCCTGCCTATGCGGATCTCGATGCGCTTCTTGCTGCGCACGAAATCGATGGTGCCGCCGTGATTGCCGAGCCCGGCCTGCGTGCAGGGCTCATCGAGGCATGCCTTGAAAGGAATATTTTCGTTATCGCCGACAAACCCCTCGCTTTGACCATGGAAGAGGTCGACCGGATCGGCAAGGCAGATGGTGGCCGCAACCGCGTGGCGCTCATGCTGGAAAAGCGTTTTTATCCGGTAACGCGAAAGGCGCGAGAACTCTTTCTGAACGGTGAGATCGGCGACCTCGTCGCCGTTACCGCGACAGGTCCCCACAAGCTCCTGCCATCGGCGCGTCCGGCGTGGTTTTTCGATCCAGCGCTCTATGGCACAATCGTCAACGATCTTGCTGTCCACGACATCGATCTCGTCCTGTGGCTGACGGCGGCATCGTCAGGCCGCATCAGCGGTTGGAAAAGCCCGGGCCATCCTGAGGGGCACCCGGCATTTTCGCTGGCGGGGCGTGCGCTTTTGACCCTCGATTCCGGCGTGCAGGCGGCGATCGACATGGACTGGCGTCAACCCGAGGTCGCGATCCGGCATGGGGATTACGCAATGCGTCTTGTCGGAACCCGCGGACGCATGGATATTCTGTTTGGAGAAGGACGCCTGCTGGTGGAAACCGATAAGCGCCGCCTCTGGGAGCCGGAACTGCCATCGCCCATCGGGCCGGCGCAGGATGCTCTTGATGCATTGACAGGGGTAGCGCCTTTGCAGGTATCGACAGGGGAAGCGCTTCTGGCAAGTCGTATCGCGGCATTGGCCGCTCTCAGCGCGGAAGACGGGGGACAGGACTATCACTGGTAAGAAGGAACAGAAGTCGAAGGAGCGTGCGAAGCCGACGCTGGAGGAAATAGCGTATCGGGCGAATACCTCCCGCTCGACGGTTTCACGCGCCTTCAGCCGGCCGGACCTGCTCAATCCGAAGACGGTCGAGCAGATATTGTCGATCGCGGAGGAACTTGGCTATCGGCCGAACAACATGGCCCGTGCGCTTTCCACGGGCCGAACGGGCAATATCGGGCTGCTCGTGCCGGATATAGCCAATCCGTTCTTTCCGCCGCTCATCAAGGCCATTCAGCAGAATGCCGACGCCTATGACCTCTGCCTGTTCCTGGGGTCTTCCGGCGAAAGCGCGACGCGGGAAAACACGCTCTTCCAGCGTCTGGCGAGCCAGACGGACGGTATCATTCTGGCCTCGACCCGGCTCAGCGAGGCGCAGGTGCGGGCCCACGCCGAAAGACACCCTGTAACGCTGATCAATCGCGACATCGCGGGATTGCCGCGTGTGCTGATAGACACGCAGGCGGCGGTGAGGGATGCCATCGGCTTCCTGCTCGAGAACGGCCATCGTGATATTGCCTATCTCTCCGGTCCAAAAGAATCCTGGTCGAACCAGCAGCGACTGGAGGCCGCGGCCGAAGCGTGCCGGAAGGCAGGCGTGCGGTTTGAGGTAATACAATTATCCGAACCCACCTTCGAAG
The DNA here is from genome assembly GCF_047445855.1 of Rhizobium sp. BR 250. Lineage (NCBI taxonomy): Bacteria > Pseudomonadati > Pseudomonadota > Alphaproteobacteria > Hyphomicrobiales > Rhizobiaceae > Rhizobium > Rhizobium sp. BR 250. The sequence goes on along the minus strand of NZ_JARWKW010000013.1, from coordinate 185,382 downwards.
GCGGCGAGAAGGCGGCGGAAGAGGCTGTGACCGTAGGCGTGACAGCCATTCTGGCGTTTGATGACCTGACCGCGCAAGGTGCACACGCCCGACTTTCCGCCCTGGGAATTGTGGTGCCGCGGGACATGAGTCTAATCGGTTGCGACGATGCGCTACCCGCCATGACCTACCCCGCCCTTTCGACCCTGAGCGGCCTGTCGCAGGAGGCAGGGCGACATGCGTTGAAGCTTTTGCAAGACGCTATCCAGCATGGCAAAAGCCTTCAGGACATGAAGGTCGTTCTGGGCGCTCGCTTCATCAGCCGCGATACCGCGGGGCCGGTGCGGCGTAGGTAGGGATCGCAACATTGGTTTTGACCGCAAGTCGGAATTCCTGCGGTCGGCGCGACAAGTTGAGGTACGCTGCGGGCCGTCTTTCCCACTCGATGTCCATATAGGCCGTGTGTCGAGCCGCCCGGCCCTGCGGGTGGCGGCGTCTCACGTCTTGCCGAGTATACGGGACAGAACACGCCGCGCATTGGCTGCACAATCCATGTCGCCAGGCTTGGCCTCGATATCCTCAAGGAGTGCGATGAGCTGCGTCTTGTTTTGGGCCAGCCGCGTTTCCAGTGCCTCGATATCCGCCACCTTGCGGCGGAGCGCCTCAATCAGGCTGTCATGGTCCCATCGGTCCAGGTCGGACGGCAGAAGCGTGCGGATTTCATCAAGGCTGAAGCCGGCGGCCTGCGCGGTGGTGATCAGTTCCAGCACCGTCACCGCTTCCGACGGATAGCGGCGGTAGCCGTTCGGACGGCGGTCGACCATCTTGAGCAGGCCGGCGCTTTCATAGAAGCGGATGCGCGAGTTCGTCAGCCCCGTACGCTTCGCCAGTTCACCGATATTCATCTGTAAAATTCCTTTGGGAAGTCGCTTGACCTTCAACTTAGCTTAAACGTTAGGGTCTGTCTAAATCTAGTTTGGAGACCTTGTCATGTCCCTGTTTTCCCCGCTGACGCTGCCCAATGGCGCTATTATCCCAAACCGCATCGCCAAGGCCGCGATGGAAGAGAATATGGCGGACGGTGACCACGCGCCGTCCGCCGAGCTCATCAGCCTCTATCGTGCGTGGGCCGCGGGTGGATCCGGGCTCATCATCACTGGCAATGTGATGATCGATGCCCACGCCATGACCGGCCCGGCCGGTATTGTCCTGGAAGACGACCGTTATCTCGACCGCTTCAAGACATGGGCGGACGCCGCGCGAGCGGGCGGTGGCGAGGTCTGGATGCAGATCAATCATCCCGGCCGCCAGATGCCGGCTGGGCTTGGCCAGCCGACACTGGCTCCATCCGCGATCGCGCTCGATCTTGGCGCGCAGTCCAAAGTTTTCCCCGTGCCGCGCGAGATGACGTCCGACGACATCGCCGAGATCGAGCGCCGCTTTGTCAACACTGCGGTTCTGGCGGAACGCGCTGGTTTCACCGGCGTCGAGATCCACGCGGCCCATGGCTATCTGCTGAGCCAGTTCCTTTCCCCACTCGCCAACCACCGGAAGGATCGCTGGGGCGGAAACCTCGAAAACCGTGCGCGTCTTTTGCTGGATATCGTTCGCAGCGTGCGCGCGGCCGTCTCGCCGGGCTTTGCCGTGGCGGTCAAACTCAACTCGGCCGATTTCCAGCGTGGCGGTTTCTCGCCTGACGATGCGCAAGCCGTGGTCGCCATGCTCGGCAACCTCGGTGTAGACCTCGTTGAGTTGTCCGGCGGCAGCTATGAAGCGCCAGCGATGATGGGTGCGGCGCGCGATGACCGCACCTTGGCACGCGAAGCCTACTTCCTCGAATTTGCGCGCAAGATCGCAGAAGCCGCGACGATGCCGCTAATGGTCACAGGCGGCATCAGGCGTCGCGAGGTGGCGGAGACGGTGATCGAAAGTGGTGTGGCCATGGCGGGGATCGCGACGGCGCTCGCTATCGAGCCGAACCTGCCGCGTAACTGGAGCCTCGGGAAAAACGACGCTCCGGCGCTGAAGCCGATCACCTGGAAGAACAAGCCAGTTGCATCTTCGGCGCACATGGCCGCTGTCCGCTACCAGTTGGTCCGCCTCAGCCGTCGCCGGCGCACGGCTCCGAATGTGTCGCCGGTCTGGGCGCTGCTCACCTCCCAGATATGCGCAAAGCGCAGCACGCGTCGGTATCGTCACTGGATGGCGGAGCGGAAGGCGGCCTGATCGCCCACCGACGAATTTGCGCCAGTTAACGGGAGTTGCCCGGCTCTTGACTCTGGCGCTGCCACCGCGCCTCAGGCCGTCTTCAGGATTGACAGGCCGGCCGGATGTGTCGACCGCTCATTCTCGCCCGTTTTCCAGCGCTCGAAGGCGGCTCGGCCGAGAATGGCGACGGACGTATCCTCCTGGGGAGCATGGACGAGAACGGACTGGATATCCCGGAAATGCCGCTCGAGGCCGAGATCGGCGTTGAGGCCGGGATTGCCGATGCCACGGACAGCCAGTTGCACGGCTTCCCGGATTTGCCTGCCGGCGAGAAGCCGGGCCCTTATCAGGTGTTCGGCGTCGCCGATATGGCTTGCGAGTGTGTCGAAGATGATCTGCCGGGCACCGGAGACCAAAAGGTCGATCTCACCCGAAAGCGTGACAAAACGTTCTGTCCGCGCAATGGGATGGCCGAGATTGGCGGGCACGCGTTCGTGGGCGAAACGAATGAATGCTTCCTGAGCTGCTTCGGCCGCGCCCAGATAGATTGCCGTGAGCGCGAGCGTCATTGCCGCGTGGCTGCGATTATCCTGCTGGGCAACCGAGGGGTCAACGAGCTCCAGCACATTTTCTGCCGGGATTTCAACCTCGGTATATTCGACGTCGTGCGAACCGGTCGCCCGCATTCCGAGGCTCTTCCAGTTCTCTATGATCTTGATGCCGGGCAGGCCGTTGGGGACCACGAAGGTACCGACCCGCGCCTGAACCTCATCGGTGTGCGCCCAGACGAGGAAGTGTGTGAGGCCATGCGCACCCGTCACGAAGCGCTTGCGGCCCGTGATCGACCAGCCATTTGCCGTCCGGTGCGCGCGCGTGGCGGGCAATCCGCCGCGTGCCGGAGAGCCCAGCTCGGGTTCCACACGGGCGGCATTCAGCAGCAGCGGCTGATGTTTGGCCCTGGAAAGAAGATCCCTGTAAAGGCCGTCAGGCCAGTGGTCCTTCGTTGCCTGCCCCAGATGGGTGAAGATCGTCATCGCGCTGATGAGGGCCACAGAGGGATCACCGCGCCCAAGCGCTGCCAGAATATGGGCTGCGGTGCTCAGGGTCCCTGCCGGGCCGCCGTAACGCGTGGCCACGGTGCTCTCGAGAAGCCCCGCCTGATGAACGGCGCGAATGCCGGTCCAGGGAAACTGGCCGGTCTGATCGGCATCCGGTGCGGCTTCGGAAAGGACGCGCACGGCTGCGTCAAGTGCGGTGGGATCATACGACATGCGGATAACGGCTTTCTGGAGGTCGAGAGGCGGGATCATCCGTTACGGGCATGGATGATCCCGTCCTAGAAGGAAAGTGCATAGGTCCGACGGCGTGGCCGGACTGCCGCGATCAGGCGGCGGCCTTCTTTTTTGCCTCTTCGCGTTCGCGAATGCCTTCGCGGACGAGGGGCAGGATGTATCGTCCATAGTCGACGGCATCATTATAATTGTCGTATCCACGGATCGAAATCAGATCGGCGCCGAGATCGATATAGTCGAGAATGGAGTCGGCGATCGTTCGTGGTGATCCGACCAAAGCGGTTGTTGCGCCGCTTGCATTGGTCGCGGTGACCGTCGGATACCACAGCGCCCGGTCGTGAACATCGCCGCGTTTGGCGATATCGAGCAGGCGCTGGGAGCCGATATTGGCGGGGGCTGTTGCGTTGACGGGTGCGCGGGAAAGACCCTTCTGACGGTTCTCATTCAGGCGGTCGAGAACCCTGTGTGCCTTTTCCCAGGCCAGTTCGTCCGTTTCAGCCACGATTGGCCGGAAGGTAACCCAGATGCGCGGTCGATCGGTTCGGCCTGCTTTTGCGGCTTCGGCATAGATACGGTCGATCTGCTGCTTGGTTTCAGCCAGAGGTTCGCCCCAGAGGCCGAAAATATCGCACAGTGAGCCGCCGATACGATAGGCGGCGTCTGACGAACCGCCGAGCGAAATCGGGATCACACCGTTGATGGGGCGCACGGCGCTGCGGAATTGCTTGAACTGGTAATATTTGCCGTCGAAATCGAAGGGTTCGGTTGAAGTCCAGGCAAGGCGGAGAATGCGGATATATTCTTCCTGACGTTCGTAACGCTCTTCCTTGTTGAGGAAATCTCCCTCGCGCGCCTGTTCCTCGTCGCTGCCGCCCGCGATGAAGTGGACGACGACGCGCCCGCCGCTCAATTGGTCGAGCGTGGCGAGCGATTTGGCCGCAACCGTCGGATAAACGGTGTTGGGCCGGAGGGCGACGATGATCTTGATGTGCTTGGTATGCGCAAGCACCGTTGCGCCCAAAGTGAAGGGGTCGAACGAAGAAGAGGAATAGGGAATGAGCGTGTAGTTGAACCCGTAGTCGTCCAGCGCACGCGCATAACGTTCGAGGAAAAGCGGATCGACCGGAGCATCCGGGATGGGGTTCAGATCATTGGACGCGTTGGGAAAGCTGACGCTGATGAATTCCGCAGCCATGGGAGCTCCTTGGTGTTTCTGTGTGTCGGGTAAAAGCTAAAGCCGGCACGGCATATGAGGAAGACAGGTCTTTCTATTTCTATTGAATATGTAGAAAATATTGCCCGACTATGCTGATGGTCTAGAAGCCTCGATTGCCGTCTGTTCCGGTTCGTCGTGATGCGGAGTAGGTCTCCACCCCAGAGACGGAGCAACCGCCGTTGCAAGATCGGTAAGCAATCTTATGTTTTCGGACAGTCCGAAAGCGGGAGGCAGAAACAGGACGAGTTCGTCTGCTGCTGCCAGCCCCGGGTCGCTCAACACCGCCTCTATGACGGCATCCGGTGTTCCTTGAAAGACCGGAGAAATCATCGCGCCAACCGGCTGGCCGGCGGGAGCCAGCGCCCCCTTCGGGCGCGAGGCGGCAATTCCCGCCGTGCGGCGTTCAAGATCGTAGGCTGCGTATTTCTCCCGCAGCTCCGGGGTGGTGCCGACCAGAATGGAAGCGGCAACGGCGACCGGCGGCGGCGTCGTTTTCCAGATGCGCTGCCAGTGGGTGCGATAGGCTTCGATGATGCGCGCCTGATATTGACCGAAAGTCTCGCCCTCGGCCTGATCGTGAAGCACGGTTCCTGAAATCAGGCCGATCCCGAGTTCGGCAGCCTGTATCGCTGAATCGAGGCTGGCAGAGCCTTGCCGGATACGGCCGCGCAAACTGGGGCTATGTGGGGTCACGCGTAACTCGGCTCCCGCAGGCGCGCCTGTGTCCCGCTCCGTAACCGTGTGCAGAACATCGCCGGCAATGGCGGCGAGGAAACGCGACTGGCGCCGCTTTGCCTCTGTCCGGGCATCGGTATCGACGGTTCCAAAAACGGCGTCGAACGCACCGTTGGCCCCGGTCGAAATGGCAAGTTCAAGCCGGCCGTCGATCAAAAGATCGGTTGTTCCCGCCGCCTCAGCCAGGAGGATAGGGTCCTGATAACGCATCGGGATGACGGCGGAGCCGAGCGTGATGTGCCGCGTATGCTGGCCGACTGCCGCAAAGAAGGGTAATGGCGAAGAAAGGTAGTGATCGAAGTGACGCTGATAGGCCCAGCCTGACTGATACCCCAGCCTTTCCGCCTGTCTGAACAGTTCTATCCCCTGTCGCAGCCCCTTTGCCGGACCGTCATCGTCGTTGAACGACACCCGCGTATTGAAACCAAGCCGCTGCTTCGGTCGAAAAACCACGGGAAGGCCGCCGGAAGGTGCAGCAATATTCATGCGAGTTGCTCCTTCCGCAGAGCGTGCCGGGCCGCGGGAATGCGAACCGTCCCGGCAATGCCCGACGGGATGGAGTTCAGCAGCGACGCGGTATATTCATGTTTCGGATTGCCGAAAATCTCGGTGACGGTGCCATGTTCGACAATGCGTCCCCGCTGCATCACCGAAACGCTATGCGCAAGTTGCCGGACCAGAGCGAGGTCGTGCGAAACGAAAACATAGGTCAGGCCGAGCTTCGCCTGCAGCGACAACAAAACCTCGACGATATCTGCCTGAACGCTGACATCGAGAGCGGAGGTGGGCTCGTCCAGTACGATCACATCCGGTTTGAGGACCAGCGAACGGGCGATTGCCACACGCTGACGTTGCCCGCCGGACAGGGCCGACGGTTTGCGCTCCAGCAGGTGCTCGCTCAAGCCGACATTCGCGAGCGCTTCCCGTACCCGCTCGGAGCGCTCTTTCGGCGTCCCGATTTCGAACCGGTCGAGTGGTTCACGAACAAGCTGTCCCACCTTCCATGTCGGGTCGAGTGATGTAAACGGGTTCTGGTAAACCAGTTGAAGATGCCGCCAGACGGACCGCAGCGAAGCGCGGCTTTTGCTCGTGACGGTCTCGTCGGCAACCGTGATCGTACCGCTTTCCGGCTCTTCGAGCCCCAGCAGCAGGCGGATCGTCGTCGTCTTGCCGGAGCCGGATTCGCCGACGAGGGCATGGGTCGTGCCGGCCGGAACCGTAAACGAAATATCGTCCACCGCCGTCAGGGTTTTGCCATCGACGGTGAAGCGCTTGGTGACGCCGCTGACGGCGATCTTTGGCGATTTGTCGCTCTCGAGAAGGCTGAAGCCCGGATCGCGGAGCTTGGCATAACGCTCCGGGTTGAGCGCGGGCACGTCGCCATGAAGCTTTTTCGCATAGGGTGAGGAGGGGGAGGAAAAAACGGCCGATGTCCTGCCCGCTTCCTGTACGACACCGTTCTTCAGCACGACGAGATTGTCTGCCCTTTCTGCCGCTATTGCGAGATCATGGGTAATGAGAAGCAGGCTAATGTTCAGCTCGTCGCGAATGCGGGAGAGGAGATCGAGGATTCGCTTCTGGATCGTGACGTCGAGTGCCGAGGTCGGTTCGTCCGCCACCAGCAGCGCAGGGCGCGGCAATATTGCCAGAGCGATCAGCACGCGCTGCAGCATCCCTCCGGAGAGCTGGTGTGGATAGGAATCGTAGACCCGTTGCGGATTGTCGAGACCCACCTTGGCGAATGTGTCGAGGATAAGTGTCTTGCGGATCGCAGGATTGGCCTCTTCCGTCAGCGCTGCGGCCTCCAGTGCCTGGGAGCCGATTGTTCTCACAGGATTGAGAGCGTTGCCCGGATCCTGCGGCACGAAGCCGATTTCACGGCCACGAAACGGCCTGAAGCGGCGCTCCGGTAATGCAAGAATGTTCTGCCTGTCGAAGACGACCTGGCCCGTGGCGTTCGCACCGTTGGGAAGAAGCCTCAGCACGGCTTTCGCGATTGTCGATTTTCCAGAACCGGATTCTCCGATAAGGGCGAGGCTTTCGCCGCGCCCGATTTCGAAACCGACATTATGGACGACCTCCTGCCTCCCGTAGGCAACGGCAAGGTTTTCGACCTTGAGGAGGGGCGTTGCGTGTAGTGGAGACGCTGCCACGATCTCGGGTAGGACTGGCGCTGTTTTCAGTGCGATTTGCGAAGCCATCGGCTGATCCTGTTGACAGAGAGGACGGTCACGATCGTAACGAACGCGGGCGCATAAACGAGCCAGGGCCATTTGAGGTAGTCCTTGCCGATTGAAATCAGCAGGCCCCAGTCGGAAGAAGGCGGAGGGTCGCCGTAGCCGAGGAAGGCGAGGCTGGCGATGACCAGGATGGACTCGCCGAATTGCAGCACGGCGAGCGGCAGCATCGAGCGGGATGCATTTGGAAGGACGTGTCTGAGAACGATGTAGCGGCGTGAACCGCCCAGCAGAAACGAGGCCTCCACGAAGGTCGCCTGACGGGTCTTGATGACCTCGGAGCGCGCCACGCGGGCGAAAAACGCAATGGCCGATATGCCCGTCGCGATCGCCGCATTGATCGTTTCGAAGCCGATGGCCGTGACGATGATGACCGCGAGCAGGAACTTCGGGATGGACAGCAGTACGTCGACAAAACGCGCAAAGACGATATCCACCCAGCCGCCGAAAAACCCGGCGAGCAAACCGATCACGCCACCGATGAAGACGCCGATGACGACGGCGACCAAAGCGCTCGATACGGATGAGGCTGTGCCATAAACGACCCGTGTATAGAGATCGCGCCCCAGATGATCCGTGCCGAACCAGTGCGCAAAGCTTGGCGCAAGAAGCTTGTCCGCCGGAACGCCGTTGATCGGGCTCTGGCTGGTGAACAGTTGCGGCGCAATCGACCAGGCGACGACAATCGCGATGACGAGGAGGGAAAGCGCAACCGTTGCGGTGATGTTGAGAGCTTTCAGCTTCTCGAAGGGATTGCTGCCGGAGACCGGGCTGGAGATAAGGCTCATGGTTTGGCCCCCGTTTCAAGGCCAAGCGGCGTGTCATCGATGGCTGCCAGACGACGTTTTCGGCCGGCGATAATTTTCACCCGCGGATCGAGCAGCGGATAGAGAAGATCGGCGATGAGGTTGACGACAACGAACACCACGGCTCCCAGCGAGACGATGGCCTGCAGGACGGGCAGGTCCTGCGTGCTGACGGAGCGCTGTACGAGACTGCCGATACCGGTGCGGCCGAACACGGTTTCCGTGATCAGCGAATTGCCCAGAAGTTCACCCACGGTCAGGGCGATGACGGTTACGACCGGCAGCGATGCGGGCTTGAGCAGATGTGTCGCGAAAAGCCGTTTCGGCCCGATGCCGCGGCTGCGGGCAACCGCTGCGTAATCCTGCTCCGCTTCATGGTCGAGATTGGCGATCAGGACTTCCGCGATCTGTGCGGAAAACGGTATGCCGATGGTGATTGCCGCAAACAGCGTCGCCCAGAAGCTGTCAGGCTCGATGACCCGGAACAGCCTGAGCTGAAAACCGAAGAGATGGATCAGAAACAGGCCGATGACGAAATTGGGTGTCGACAGGAATAGCGAGGGGAAGGCCCGCAGCAATCCCTGCCCATATCGTTTCGGCGCGACCTGCGTGCCATAGGCAACGGCGAAGGCGAGGATCAACGCCACCGTGAGCCCGGCGGAGGCCAAAACCAGCGTCGATGGCAGCACTTCGGCAATCAGGGTCGCCACGGGTCGATTGGATCGCATCGAAACACCGAGATCGCCCGTCAGGAATGCCGACAGGGAGTGCCAGAGCTGCACGATGATCGGCCTGTCCAGCCCCTGTGCAGCAATAATTTCAGCGATCTCCTGTTCCGAAAAACCGTTCTGAGGGTTGCGCAGAACGCTGGTGATCGGGTCGCCAGGCAAAACGCTGACGACCACGAAGGTGAAGACATAGGCCAGAAGGATGACGACGATCGCCTGGCCGAGCCGCTTTGCGGCGTAGGTTAGGTAGGCATTGCTCATGCCGTCACCTCCTTGACGTTACTCGGTGGGTGCTGGCCTCATTCGGCAATGAACGCTGTGTAATAGCTGGCGTAAGCGACGCCGTTATAGACTTCGCCCTTCAGCTTCGGCGACTGCACGTAAATGCGCTGAACGATTTGCGTGCGTGGTATGAAGTAGCCCTGTTCCAGCAGGTATTTTTGCAGGCCGTCCAAAAGAGGCTTTCGTTCTTCGACGGAACCCGCACCGGCGATTTTGTCGCGCAGATCGTTCAGCTTGGCGTCACGATCATCCAGCGCAAACCAGTTCTCGCCATTGTTGGCGTTGGTCAGGATGCTGGCGACCGTGCCGGCGTCGATGAAGCTGCGCGTGACTTCATATGTGGGAACGGCGGCGCCACCGAATTTGACCTTCTCGCCATAGGTCACGACATCATAAGCCCTGATGTTGACCTTCCACCCGAGCTTGCCAAGCTGCTGGGCAATCAACTCATCGACGGATTTCGAGGTTGCCAGGTAAGGATTGGAATGGATCGTCAGTTCCAGCGGCTTGCCGTCTTTCACCCGAACGCCGTTCGCGCCCTTGACCCATCCGGCTTCGTCCAGAAGTTTTTCCGACTTGTCCGGGTTATAGGCGAGGAGATCGCTGTGATCCGTGGCACCCGGGACATTGCTTTGAATGAACGATGTCGCAAGCTTCCAGTCCTGCGTATAGACGGTGTCGATGATCTCCTGGCGATTGATGCCTGCCTGGAGTGCCTGACGCACCTTCACGTCATCATAGGGTTGAAGCTTGGTGTTGACCGCCCAGCCATTGACGAAGCCGAGATAACGCGGGGTCGCGACGGTGAAGCCTTCCTCCTTGAGCGATTTCAGCTCCTGGGGCGAGGCATTGTAAGCGACGTCCGCCTGACCGGACTGAACGGAAGCGACGCGGAGGGATGGCTCCGACACCAGCTTGTAGGTGATGGTATCGAGATAGGCGGGGCCGGTGTGGCCGACTGCGGCAGGTCCCCAATTATAATCCTTGCGCTTGACCAGCGTGACATGGTCGCCCTCTTTCCAGGACTCCACCACATAAGGCCCGCTGCCGGCGGTCTTGCTGAGGTCAGCCTGCTGGCCGGCCGGCTGGGCAATGCTCTTGGGAGAGATCAGGATGGAACCGTGATAACCAAGGGTTGGAATGAAACCGAGCGTGGGTTTCTTGAAGAATACTTTGACCGTCGTGGCATCGACCGCTTCAGCGTGATCGTAGGTCTTGGGGAAGAGGCCGATCGGGTTGATCCCCTCGCTCTTGCGGCCGGCATACCAGATGTCGAGATTGGCAACGACGGCCTTGGCATCAAGCGGTTCGCCATCGGAGAAAGTCACGCCGCTTTTGAGGTGAAGCGTGAATTCCGTTGCGGTGTCGTTCTGCTCCCAACGTTCGGCAATCCATGGGCTAACCTTGCCTTCGGCATCGACGTAAAGCAGCTTATCCGTCACATGACCCCATATATGGCCCTGGAAGCTCGAAATGGCGCTGTTGTTGGGGATCCATGTATCGCCCAGTGAATCGATCAGAAATGTGATGTCACCGCCATCGCGCGGCGTATCCGCGGCGATTGCCGTCAGAGGTGCTGCTGTCGATAAAAACAGCGAGGCCGAGACTGCAAGGGAGGCTGTGAAAAGCAACCGGCGACGCGAGAGGGAGAATGAGAAAGAACGTTGTGTCATGGTATGATCCTGAAAAATTCAAAGTTTTTTCGTTGTAATTTCGGCATCTCCTGCGGTCGTACATGCTGCTGCCGTCATTGGAACAACGCATGTTAAACCGTTGCCGCACCGGCCTTTCAGCCGAGCGGGGGAATGCTTGAGTTCATTGGGTGGGCGGGTTGACCGCGAGGGTTAGCGAGCGGCTCCTGGCAGCTTGCCTGGATGAGGAGCGCGCCCGCTTCTACATATTTCAGTCATGTCGCGGCCCCTTCGTTGCGGTGTTTATCTTGCCCATAAACTAGCAGCCGGGCGTGAGGGAGAAAGACTGGTTATTCTTTTTCTATCGATTTAGTGAATTATTTTATCGCCATTTTGCCGGCAGTTTGGATTGGTGTTTCAGACGCATGTAAATTGCCGTCTCGCACCGGCGATAGATGATGTCGCGGTGCCGGAGATACTGTGTCACGCGGCACAAAGGTCATGGCTTCGAAAACCCTGACCGGCGGCAGGTCGCCGGTGAAAAGCTCAACCTCCACCTTGGCGATCTGGCCGGTCGAACCTTGCGCCAGTTTCGAAGTGCCGATGTCGCGGGTGAGGATGTTGGGGTTGCCATGGATGCAGATGGCATTGTCCGCAATGGGATCCAGCGGCTCGAACCATGCGCCGGTGGCAAGCTGCATCACGCCCGGCATGACGTCATCGCTCAGGATAGCGCCGGCGAGGCAGCGTCCGCGTGCATTAAAAAGCCTGACGACGTCGCCGTGAGATATTCCCCGGGCAGACGCATCGGCGGGATGGATGCGGACAGGTTCTCTATCTTTGATCTTGGTCGAACGGCTGAAATCGCCATAGTCCAGCTGGCTGTGCAGACGCTGATACGGCTGGTTGCAGACGAGATGAAGGGGGTGGAGGGGCGCGTCATCCGATATCTCCGCTCGTGGCGGATACCAGCGCGGATGACCTTTGCAGTCGTCATAACCGAAGCCCTCGACAGTTTCGGAAAAAATCTCGATCTTTCCTGAAGGCGTTGGCAGCGGTTTAGTCTCGGGGTCCAGCAGGAAGCTGCGCGCCGGGCCACCTTCGTCAGGTTTAACCGGAAGAAGCAGCTCCCCACGCTCCCAGAAGGTTTCAAAATCAGGCGCATCATGTCCGCCTGCCGCGAGCGCGTTACGGGTGGTCTCGTACAGGAAGGTGAGCCATTCCCTGCTGCTACGGTTTTCGGTAAAGGCCTCGAACCTGCCAAGTTCACGCGCAATGCCGGCGAATATCTCGTAATCATCGCGTGCTTCACCAACGGGGTCGATCAGGCGCTTCATGGCGATCATCAGGGGATCGCGATCTGCGGCGCCGATGTCGTCACGCTCAAGCGTGGTGGTGGCGGGCAGCACGATATCGGCATGTCGCGCGGTGGAGGTCCAGGCCGATTCGTGGACGATGATCGTTTCGGGACGCCGGAAAGCGGCCCGTAACCGGTTGATATCCTGATGATGATGGAATGGATTGCCGCCTGCCCAATAGACGAGCCGGATATCGGGGTAGCGAAGTGAGTGGCCGTTATAATGAAACTCCGCGCCGGGATTGAGCAGCATGTCGGCGATGCGTGCGCAGGGGATATAGTCCGGCACGGGGTTTTTGAACTGTTGCAATGTTGGCAAGGGAACGGCGAGCAGGTTCTTGCCGATATTGCCCAGTGCGCCGAGGGAATAGGAGAATCCGCCGCCATCCAATCCGATCTGGCCGAGCATGGCGGCAAGGACAATGCCCATCCACACCGGCTGTTCGCCATAATCAGCCCGCTGCAGCGAATGGCTGACCGTGATCAGGGTCCTCGAACTGGACATCTTCCGCGCCAGCTCGCGGATCGTCTCCGAGGCGATGTTGCAGATAGCGGCCGCCCATTCCGGGCTCTTGTGCTGGCCGTCCTCCCTGCCGAGAAGATAGGTCTCGAACCGCTCATATCCAACCGTATAACGCTCCAGAAACGTCCGGTCGTGCAGCCCTTCCGTGACGAGGACGTGCGCAAGCCCGAGCATCATCGCCACGTCCGTGCCGGGAGTTATGGAAAGCCACTCGGCATTCACATCACTGGGAAAATCGTCTGCCAGCGGGCTGATAAATGTGAAATGCGCGCCGCGAGCGCTCGCGCCGGCCAGTTTCTGCCGGACCGTGTGCGTGCTGATCCCTCCACCATGGACATCGGCGTTCTTGATCGCCATGCCACCGAAGGCAAGCACCAGCTCGCTGCTGCGTTCGATCGCATCCCAGGTCACGCTCTTGCGGTCGAAGCTGTCATACGGTCCAAGCACATGGGGGATTATCACCATGGCCGCGCCGGAACTGTAAGTGTTGACGGACCGGACATATCCGCCAAGGACATTCAGAAAACGGTGTATTTGGCTTTGTGCGTGATGAAACCGGCCGGCACTCGACCAACCATAGGAGCCGCCGAACACCGCGCCCGGGCCATGATCGTCATAGACCCGTCCAAGCTCGTCCGCGACCAGTTTCGTTGCTTCGGCCCAACTGACCTCGACGTAATCGTCAGCGCCGCGTCGCTGTGTATGGCCCGTTTCGCGCTCAAGCCAGCCACGCCGGATCGCAGGCCGCCGGACGCGAGCCGGGCTATGGGCAACTGCGGGAAGATTGCCCAGAAGCGGTGACGGGTGCGGGTCGCCGGGGTGCGGCTCTATCTCCAGTCGCCCATTTGCAAACCGACCGGAGAACGCGCCCCAATGGGAACTGTGAGTTTTGAAGGAATTCATCGCGTGACCTCACGATCAGGATTGCTAAACGGCAATTCTATTTCGGCAGGATTTTTCCCGGGTTCATGATACCGGCGGGATCGACCGCATGTTTGATGAGCGCCATCAGATCAACCGCGTCGCCATGTTCTTCACGCAGATAAGCGATCTTGCCGATGCCCACGCCATGTTCGCCAGTCGAAGTGCCACCGACAGAGAGGGCATATTGCACCATCTTCTTGTTGATGGTCGCCACTTCGCCGAGCTCTTCCGCATTGCCGGGGTCGACCGCGAAGACGACGTGATAATTGCCGTCGCCGACGTGGCCGAGGATAGCTGCCGGAACGCTGCAATCCTTAAGAAGTTCGCGGGTGTTCAATATGCAGTTGCTGAGCTGCGAGACCGGAACACAGACATCCGATGACCAGCCTTTGGCATTTGGCCTCTGGGATACGACGGCATAGAACGCATTATGCCTCGCTTTCCAGAGGCGATTACGGTCTTCGGGTGCATTGGCCCACTCGAAATCCTTGCCGCCATGGTCCTCCACGATAGTGGATACCATATCGACCTGCTCCTGAACGCCGGCGGGCGAGCCGTGAAACTCGAAAGCCAACGTATCCTCGATCTTCAGGTCCTGCCCGGAATAGGCGTTAACGGCCCTGATCAGGCCACGGTCCATAAGCTCCATGCGGGCGACCGGGATGCCCAGCTGCACGACCTGAATGGCTGCTGCCACCGCCTGTTCGACGCTCTCGAAAGAGCAGAGTGCTGCCGAGATGGTCTCCGGTATTCCGTAGAGGCGGAGCGTTATTTCGGTGATGATCCCGAGAGTGCCTTCCGAGCCCACAAATAACCGCGTCAGGTCATAGCCGGCGGAAGATTTTCTGGCGCGACCGCCGGTCCTGATGATCTGGCCGGTCGGCAGCACCACGGTCAGCCCGAGCACGTTTTCCCGCATCGTTCCATAGCGGACGGCATTGGTGCCGGAAGCGCGGGTTGCGGCCATGCCGCCAATGGAGGCGTTTGCGCCGGGATCGATGGGAAAGAACAATCCCATGTCTCGCAGGTAAGTGTTTAGCTGCTCCCGCGTTACGCCGGCCTCAACCGTGCAATCCAGATCTTCACCGCTGATACGGGCGATCTTCGACATGCGTGAAAGGTCGACCGAGACCCCGCCATTAACGGCCGTCAAATGCCCCTCGAGCGAAGTGCCGGCGCCGAAAGCGATGACGGGCACACGCTCCGCCGCGCATAACCGCACGATTTCGGATACTTCTGCCGTGGTTTCAGCGAAAGCGACCGCGTCGGGAAACGCGGCTGCATGATGCGCTTCGCCACGCCCATGCTGCTCGCGCAGGGCAAGTGACGTCGATAGACGCTCACCGAGCAGGTCTTGCAGGGATAGGATGAGAGGAGCGGGCAGATCGGGCATAAGGAGATTCCATGGGAGCCTTGCGGGAGAAAGCCGCGAGAGGCTTTATGAACATAGGACGAAACGCCTTGGCAGGACCGCGAAACCGTCTCCCGCCGTCCGGCGGCGATATCAGGCGGCGAGCTTCTCACCGCTGAGATGACGCTCGAGGAACGGAAGACTATCCTGCCCCCAATAGAGTTCATTCTGATATCGGTAGGTCGGCACGCCGAACACACCGGCTGTCCTGGCGGCTTCGAAACTGGCCTTTTGCCGGGCCGCAACCGCATCGCTTTGGCCACGTTCATCGAGCGCCGCCGCATCAAAGCCCGCGGCTGTCGCAATCGCCCGCCGGACATCCGCATTGCCGATGTCTTCACCGCGAACCCAGAAAGCCTCCTGAAGCGAAAGTGCAAGCTTAAGCCAGTCCTGACCCGCCTCGATCGCTGCCGCAACCATCAGGCCTGCCGGTGAGGGATCGGAGAGAGCTGCGCGATTGTCGAAATTGAGCACTTTTCCGCGCAATTCCGCCCAGCGCTTCAGATCCCTGATCCAGTAGGCACGTCTGGCCTCAGGCCGGTTTCGCGAATAAATGGCGCCATTTTCCTCGATCAGCGGAATGACATGTGGGTGGATCGTGGCGCCCTGTTCTTTCGCCAGGGCAGCAAAGGGTTCGAGACCGATGAAGGCCCAGGGAGAGCCGATGCTGAAAAAATAATCGATCGTCTTTGTCATTGTCTGCTGCTTTCAGTTGGATTGATTGGTGGAGGCGGCCATGTCGAAGACGGAGAGAGCACAGTCACGCGCAACCAGGACAGCTTCAGGATTCCGCCCGACGGCGACGGTTGCCAATGCCCCTTCGTAAAGAAGCGAAAGATGGGCGGCGGCAATCTGCGCAGTGCTGCCGGCTCTTGCGAGGACAGCGGCAAATACGTCCCTGACCTTCGCCTTATGGGTACGTGCAACGGATACGACACGCTCGGACTCGCCATGTTCCGCAACCGCAAGAGCGAAAGCGCAGCCGCGAAAATCCGGGCTGTCGGCTTTTTCGTGGAGTTGATCGAAGATCAGCCGGATCTGCTCCTTCGGAGCCATGTCCGCATCCAGCACTTTCTGAAACGAATAGATTACCCGCTCGTGCCGTGCCTCCAGATAGGCCGCAACGAGGTGATCCTTGGACGGGAAATGCCGGTAGAGCGTGGCTTTCGCAACATTCGCTTCTTCGATGATCCGATCTATGCCGACAGCCCGGATACCTTCACGATAGAAGAGCGTACCGGCGGCGGCGAGGATATGGTCTGATATGGCTTCTCTCATTTTATCGTTTCACATTGTCGTTTGATAAATGGCACTGCTACGCGCTGCCGGTCATGAAGGGGTGGCGGGATTGGGATGCGCTGTCCGGTCCGGGGCGGCGATGAGAGAGGTGATTGCATCGAGCGGCAGCGGTTTTGAAAACCCGCCCTGATGCGCCAGTTTCCCGGCAAGCGTTTGAACGGCTTCGTTATAGGGCGTCGGAACATTGTGAAGCCGACCGAGCAAAACGATTTCGCCGTTGAGGAAATCCACTTCGCTCGAGGCTCCGCGTTTGAAACTCTGCCATGTTGATTGCTGGCCCGGATGAATGCCGCTGTTCGGCGCAACGTGCCAGTTGGAGATGTCGAGGGTTCGCTCGGAGGGCAAGGCAAGGGTGTAACCCGCTGCCTCCAGCACATGGCGGGCTTCATCCACCAGAGCCGCGCTGATCCTGTCGTTCAGATCCTGGGGACCGTCGAAAAGTTCCAGGGCATTGCGAACGTTGTGGAGGAGTTTTGCTGATTTCCACCGGCGGATATCGTCGCTCGCCTCGGCCAGATATCCCGCCCTGTTCAGGTCTGCCGTGACCTGCGTGGTCACGTCATCCTGTCCGCCCGGAAAACGCCCAACCGTCACGATGCCCAACTGCGGCTCGCCACCGACCACTACCTTGCCGGTTTCCGTGAACCGCGCCGGTGTCAGAATGCTTGCGCCATATACCCTGGAAAATGTTCTCAGCGCATTTGCTTCGGTCGCCAGTCCGTTTTGAAAAGTCACGACAGGAAGGTTTGCCGCTGCCGGCGTCGTTGTGTTCGAGACGCTTTGCCAGGACCAGAAGGCAAGTGCGCTGACGGCATCCTGAGCTTTCACCGTGAGCAGGAGGATATCATCCAGCGTCAATTCCGGAAGATCAGCCAGGTCGAAAACCTTGAGATCGATCTGCCGCGTCTCCGCGGGGCGCTGAAATGTAAGGCCATGTTGCCTGATATGATTGATCTGCGCACCCCGTCCGAAAAGTGCATAGTCAATGCCGGAAAGTGCGAACTGTGCTGCAAGGCTCGCGCCCACCGCACCGGCGCCGATGATAACGTAACGTGGCATCTGTTGTTTCTCGTCTTTTTTCACGCCCCGGATTTTCCGGAGGGCGTCGGCTGTTCATTGGTTGGCGGTCTGCGCGGGCGGCAATTGGGGATGGGGGTGGAAACGGTTCAGAATTATTCTGGAGCGGATCGTAAAGCCTGCCCGCCGTGTAAAGGAAGACCGGTCATTCTATATCTACTAATTTTATAGAAAATCAGTTCCCGAAATCAGCGATTTCGGGAGAGATCGCGCTGCTCCTGGCCGGCGCTTCATTCTGGCTGACAGGGACGCATCTGCATTCGATGCCGGCAGCCGCAACAATCTTTATTTGATACCGAAACCGAGGCGACGCAATGTTTGGCTCAGTTCCGCGCGGCCTTTCAGCGCGGCGGCATTTTCCACGCGCTGGGCAATGGGTGACGTCCAGCCGTTTTGCGGCAGGCCCTGTTTTTCCTGAAACACCTTCAAGACCTCATCATAGGAACTGAGATCATCGCTTGCCGGTTCTGAATAGGTTTCATGAAACAGAATGGATGATTGCGACAGGCGCGGCTTGACGTCGGTTTTCACCGCCGGGTCGGGATAGCCGACCGTGAGGCCAAAGACGGCGATGGTCTCGGGAGGAAGGTTCAGTTCGCGGGACACGTCTTCCGGCCTGTTGCGGATACCGCCGACATAGCAGGAGCCAAGACCGAGTGAATCAATGGCGGCAACGGCATTCTGCGCGGCCAGCGCCGCATCGATGGCGCCGATCAGGAAGCTCTCCAGATAATCCAGCCCTTCGCCCCTGTTGCCTTGGTTGGAAGCGACCGTGCGCAACCGCTTCAGGTCGATCAGCCAGACGAGGAAAACGGGTGCGTCCTTTATGTGACCGTTACCACCCGTGAAATCTGCCAGTCGCGCCTTGCGCTCCCTGTCCTGAACCGCCACCACGCTCCAAGCCTGAAGATTGGACGATGTCGGTGCAGATTGTGCGGCTGCGACCAGAAGTTCCAGAGTGCCCTGCGGCAAAGCTTTTGGCAGATAGGCGCGGGCGGTGCGATGGTTCAGCAAGGCGTCAATGGTGTCGTTCCAGAAGGGCGGAGAAAAGTCGGCCTGCGCTCCATAACGGGCCTCAACCCGCTGCTGTGGAGTTTCAAGTTTGGTGATCGGACTGGACAGGGTCATCGCGTTAAGCTCCGTAATATTGGGATGGGTTGCAACGCCCATGGTGGGAAGGCCGTGCAAGGCCTATCATTTTATGCTTTCCCAGTTCACCGGCCAGCTTCACGCAGACTATTCGGATCAAGCCGTAGCCGTCAGATGACGTGGGCGTTGTGCAGGGCGGTCAGCACCTCGTTCTTGAGGCTGGCGAGTTGCGGTGACCTTCGGTCGCGCGGACGTCGCACGTCCACCTCTATATGCTGCTGGATGCGGCCGTCATGGGCACCCATCATGTAAATCCTGTCGCCGAGGTAGAGCGCTTCGTCAATGTCATGGGTGACGAGCAGGAAGGAAATGCCGCGCTGTTCGACGAGCTTCAGCACCAGATCCTGCAACTTCATCCGCGTGAAAGCGTCGACCGCACTGAAGGGTTCATCGAGCAGCAGGATGCGCGGCTCGGTATAGAGCGCCCTTGCTATCGCCACACGTTGCGCCATGCCGCCCGAAAGGGCTTTTGGCAGTGCTCCGCCATGGCCGCTCAAACCGACATCGTTGATCAGCTTTTCCACGCGCCCGACATCATATTTCCTGCCGGCCGCATAACCGATGTTTTCGGCAACCGTCAGCCAGGGCATCAGGCGGGGTTCCTGAAAGACGAAGGCAATGGGCGGTGAGCCCGATGCCTGCGCCTCGTCCTCCTGAACCCTGACCGCACCAGAAAAACGCCGGTCGAGGCCGGCGGCGATGCGCAGCAATGTGCTCTTGCCGCAGCCGCTGGGGCCAAGAAGGACCGCCGCTTCGCCATCACCCAGCGTGAGTTGGATATCCTGAAGGACCACCGTGTCGCCGAAAGCCTTCTCGCGCACATCGACATTGAGCAAACTCATCGCAGGCGTCCTTCCTGCTGAAGCGGATAGGTGTCGCGCCAGCGCAGGCAGCGGTCCTCAACGATCTTGAAGAGGCTGTCGGAAATCTTGCCCAGCACCGCAAGGCAGATGATGGCGATCATGACGAGATCGGGCCGGGAAAGCTCCCGCCCGTCGGACA
This sequence comes from Rhizobium sp. BR 250, assembly GCF_047445855.1. Classification (NCBI taxonomy): domain Bacteria; kingdom Pseudomonadati; phylum Pseudomonadota; class Alphaproteobacteria; order Hyphomicrobiales; family Rhizobiaceae; genus Rhizobium; species Rhizobium sp. BR 250. Next base: position 165,526 of record NZ_JARWKW010000013.1, on the reverse strand, counting down.
GCATGTAGCCGATACCTTCCGAGGCAGCCAGAAGTTCGGCCGCGACGACGCTCAGCCAGGCGAGCGACAACCCGTAACGCAGGCCCGTGAAGAGATGCGGCAGCGAGGCGGGAATGAAAATCCGCCACACCAGCACGGGCAGCGGCTGGCGATACATCTCGCCCACCTCCACCAGCTTGCGGTCGACATTCCTGATGCCGGAAAAAAGGTTGAGATAGACCGGAAAAAACGCGCTTTTGGCGATCAGCACGATTTTCGAGGTTTCGCCGATGCCGAACCAGATCATCAGCAGCGGCACCCATGCGAGGCTCGGGACCGCACGCAACGCCTGAAACGTCGGCTCGAGATAACGTTCGGCGGCAATCACCAGACCGACGAGCGAACCGACGACGATGGCGAGCAGGGAACCGATGACGAAGCCGACGAAGACGCGCGCAGTACTGGCCGCAACATTCGTCCACAGGGGACCTTCCGCAAGCCGCAGGAAGGTGTCGTAAAGTTCGGAGGGCGGCGGCAGCACATAGGGGCTGACCCAGCCGAGGCGAACGAAAAGCTCGAGCAGCAAAAGCGAGCCGACGGGCACGATTGCGCCGCGCAGGTCGAAACGGCCAAGGAAATTCCCCACCCTCTGCAAAAAGGGCAATCGGGAAGGGAATTGATCAGCAGTCTGTTTCACGCGCTGGAATTCGCGCGGATGGGAATTCATGCGCCAAGTGCCTTTTTCGCCGGTGCCGGATCGATCAGCGAGGAAAGGACATTGTCGACATTGACGCCGGGGCGCAGAACATCGTCGCCCAAAAGCGGCGTGACGATGCGGATCGAGTTCAGTAATTCTTCGCCGGGAACGGGATCCTTCCAGTCGCGCTTCTCGATCGTGAGCTTGGTGATCTTGGGATCGTTGCCGGTGACCTGCGTGACGAAATCGATGAATTCGCCCTTGTTTTCACGGATCCATTTCTGCGTCTGCACCCAGACACCGAGAAGTCTGTCGACCGCTTTCGGGTACTTCGCCAGAAACGCCTCGGAGACGCTGAAGACGCTGCCGTCGCGCCAGCTGCGCTCATCGAAAATCGCCCGGTCGCCGGCAAGCTCGGCCTGGGATGTGTGTGGATCGATGCCGACCCAGGCATCCACCTGACCCTGCTGAAGCGCGTTGAAACCTTCCGGATGCTGCAGGTTCACGACCTTGAGGTCGTTGATGGACAGCTTGTTCTGGTCAAGCGCGCGGACGAGGGTGAAATAGGGCGCGGTGCCCTTGGTCACAGCAATGGTCTTGCCCTTGAGATCGGCGACGGTTTTGACCGGTGAGTCCGGGCGTACCTGAATGATGGAGGAACCGCCCCAGCTCGCCACATAGATCACCTTCAGCGGCACGCCGTTGGCGCGCGCGAGAAAGGCGGAAAGGGCGGCCGAACCGGCAAAGTCCGTCGAGCCGACCTTCAGGAATTCGAGCGAATTGTTGCTGCCGCGGGATTGCACCCAGGTGATCTTGGTGCCGACATCCTTGAAAGCTTCCTCAAGCCAGCCCTTGTTCTTTATCAGCAGCGTATGGGAGGAGTAAAATCCCCAGTCCAGCTTCAGCTCGGCAGGAAACTCCTGTGAATTCTGGGCTAGCGCCTTGCCCGTGGCAAGCGGTGCCGCAAGAGCGCCGGCAATGCCGAATTTGACGATCTGGCGGCGGGAATGTTCAGCCTTCATATTAATTCACCTAATTTATGTATTTTGTGTATTTAAAGGGTATGGGCGAGTGTTTTTAAGGTCAATCCGCCCTTCTGGAACCTCATGCCAAACTTTGCGACCGACGTGGAAAATCTCCCTACCGGGAGAGCGATCGGCGCGACGGCGCTTTATTCAGGTGAAAAATCGATTGGCCGGTCGTTGCAGACCAAGATGGTCGCGCAATGTCGGCCCCTCATAATCCTTGCGGAACAGCCCGCGCTTTTGCAGTTCCGGCACCACCTGCGTCGTGAAGTCGTCCAGGCCGGCAGGCAGGAAAGGGAAGGTTACATTGAAACCATCCGAGCCCTCTTCATGAAGCCATTGCTCCATCTCGTCGGCGATGGTCTTTGGCGTGCCGACGAAGGCAAGGCCCGCATAACCGCCCAGTCGTTGGGCAAGCTGGCGCACCGTCAGGCCTTCGTTTCGGGCAAGTTCGATCACCCTTTCACGGCTGGATTTGCTGGCATTGGTCTCGGGAATATCAGGCAGGGGACCATCGGGATCGAAGCCTGAAACATCGTGGCCGAGCGCAATGGAAAGTGAGGCGATTGCGCTGTCATAATGGACAAGGCTGTCGAGCCTGGCGCGTTTCGCCTTGGCCTCTTCCACGCTGTCGCCGACGAGAACGAAAGCGCCCGGCAGGATGACAATTCCGTCGCGCGAACGGCCAGCGGCGACAGTCCTGTCCTTGACGTCCTTATAAAAGGCCTTTCCCGCCGCAAGCGTGGGTGTTGCGGCAAAAACCACCTCTGCCGTCTCGGCGGCAAGCTGGCGTCCAGGCTCGGAAGCTCCCGCCTGCACGATGACGGGCCAACCCTGCACCGGACGCGCGATGTTGAGTGGTCCGCGCACGGAAAATTCCGGTCCCTTGTGGTCCAGCACATGCATCTTTTCGGGATCGAAGAACAGCCCGCTATCGACATCCCGGATAAAGGCGTCGTCGGAAAAGGAATCCCAGAGACCGGTGACGACATCGTAAAATTCCCGCGCGCGGCCATAACGCTCGGCATGGTCAGGCTGTTCCTCGCGGCCGAAGTTTCGGGCGGCGTCCGGATTTGACGTGGTGACGATGTTCCAGCCGGCGCGGCCGTTGCTGAGATGATCGAGCGAGGCGAAACGCCGGGCCACATGATACGGCTCATCGAATGTGGTGGAGGCGGTGGCGACCAGCCCGATGCGGGAGGTGACGGCGGCGAGCGCCGAAAGCAGGGTGAAGGGCTCGAAGGAGGTGACGGTGTGGCTGCGGCGCAGTGCTTCCGTGGGCATGTTCAGCACCGCCAGATGATCGGCCATGAAGAAGGCATCGAACTTCGCGGCCTCGAGCTGTTGTGCGAAGCGAGCCAGATGGGCGAAATTGAAATTCGCATCCGGGAATGCGCCCGGATAACGCCATGCACCCGTGTGGAGACTGACGGGCCGCATGAAGGCGCCGAGATGCAGTTTGCGATCATTTGCCATTGGGCTTCACTTTCGTTGATGTTTTTGGCTTGCGCGACTCGTTGCCGATGGCCGCAGCCGCAGGCACGCCTTTGCTGATGGCGACGATATCCCTGCCGAAGGATCGGCGCGGCAAAGACTATTCCGATTATGATTTCCGAACCGAAAGATTTTTGCCGAAATTCCGCATTTGGCGATGATCCCGCCACCCACGCGGCTTTGTTTCCACCCTGTTGAGCGGGGGAACCGAAGGGTCGGACGTCACTTCCAGCCGCCCGCGCCAAAATTTGCCGAAAACCGCAGATGATTAGAAGAATTTTGCTTTCCGGATCTCCGCTTCTGTGTTTCTTATGATGCTTAAATAGAATTTTTAATGCTCATTAATTCAGAAATAACATGATGGAAGATCGCAAAACCGACGCAGTGTCTGTGAATGCGGGCGGCTTGCCGGCGCTGGAGGCGAGGCTTGCGCAGGAGCTCGCCCTGCTTGAGCGGCCGGCAAAGCCGTGGGTACCGCGCACCTCTCTCAACGGCTCTGAAGTGCTTGACGTCGCCGTCATCGGTGCCGGGCTCTGCGGGCTGACCGCGCTTGCCGCTCTTTCATTCGCCGGGATCGACAATGCCAGGGCTTTCGACAGGGCGCCCAGCGGGCGGGAAGGCCCGTGGGTGACCAGTGCGCGCATGGAGACATTGCGCACCCGCAAGGAACTGGCTGGACCGGCGCTTGGTATACCCTCCCTGACATTCCGCGCGTGGTTCGAGGCGCAGTTCGGCGCGCGCGCCTATGAGGAGATGGGGCTGATACCGCGTGAAGCCTGGATGGCCTATATGGTCTGGTATCGCACTGTGCTGGCGCTGCCGGTGAGCAACGATACCGAACTTGCCGGTCTCGTTTTGCGCGAAGATGGCCTGCTCGCTCTTGATTTTGTTGGGCCGGAAGGTCCTGCCAGGGTTCTGGCGCGCCGGGTGATCCTGGCGACGGGGCTCTATGGTCTCGGTGCGCCGCGCCTGCCGGATGTGGCGAAAACGGTTCCCACCCGTTTCGTGCGCCATAGCGGCGATGTATTCGATGTGAGCGCATGGCGCGGCAAGCGCGTCGCGGTGGCCGGTGCCGGGGCTTCGGCCATGGACAATGCAGCCGCAGCGCTGGAAGCGGGGGCCGCCCGTGTCGATCTTTTCATTCGCAGGCCCGATATCCCGCGGGTCGAAAAATTCGGCGGTGTCGCCAGTCTCGGCATGACCCACGGTTATATCGGCCTGCCCGATGCCGACCGTTGGGCCTTCATGGTTGAGGCGGAGCGGACGCAGATCCCGCCGCCGCGCCACAGCGTCCTCAGGGTCTCGCGCCATGACAATGCGTTCTTCCATCTTGGCAGTCCCATTCTCAGCCTGACGGGAGTGGGCGATGTGGTAGAGATCGAGACCCCGAAGGGGCGCTATCTCGCTGATCTCATCATTTTCGCCACCGGCTTCGATGTCGATTTCGCCCGGCGGCCGGAATTTTCAGCCCTGAACGACCGTGTCCTGCTCTGGCGCGATGCCTATCAGCCGCCGGCCGGGCAGGAGAATGACGCGCTGGGGTCCTATCCCTATCTCGGGCCGGCCTTCGAGTTTCTGCCGAAACCGGATCTGCCGCCCACCGAGGCGGAGGCGATTTCCCGCATCCATTGTTTCGCCTATCCGGCCGTTCCCTCCCACGGGAAAATCACCAGCGGCATTCCGGCCATAAGCCCGGGGGCGGAGCGGTTGGCGCAGGGCATCGCGCGGTCTCTCTTCGTCGAAGATCGCGCCCGTCATTTCGATACTTTCATGAACCACGACGCCGCTGAAATCACCGGCGAGGAATGGCGCGATGCGGACGCGCAGGACAGGATCAAGGAGCATGCCAATGGCTGAAGCGGCGCTGAAACTGGAGATATTTTACGGGATTTCTTCGCCATGGGCCTATTTCGGCGCACCACGAGCCATCGAAGTCGCCCGCACACATGGCGCCGCAATCGTGCTGCGGCCCATCCGCATCATCGAGGCTAATGGTGGTATTCCGCTGCGCAGCCGCCCGGATGCCCGGCAGAGCTATCACGCCGTGGAGCTGGACCGGTGGCGTCGATATCTCGACATGCCGCTCAACCTGACGCCGAAATTTTATCCCTGCGCCACCATCGAACGCGCTGCCCAGCTTATCATCGCTGCGCAGAAGGCCGGGCTCGATGCGATCAGCCTGTCCTTCGCCATCCAGCGCGCCTTGTGGAGCGAAGAGCGTGACATTGCCGATCTCGAGACGCTCCGCGCCATCGCGCAGGCGGTTCTCGGCTCTGAAGGTGCGGCCCTCGTGCGCGATCCGCAACGGCAAGACATCGTGGCGGAATGGCAGGGAAATCTCGCCGAAGCCGAACGTCTCGGGATTTTCGGCACGCCGACCTATGTGGTGAATGGCGAACTCTTCTGGGGGCAGGACCGTCTGGAATTCGTCAGCCGCGCCCTTGGGGTGCTCAAGCAGCAGCTTTCACAATCCGCAGTGAGGACATCCGCATGACCGATGCCGCAAAACTTCACAATGAGGCTATCGTCATCGACGGTCTGCAGACCTGCCAGTGGAGCAGGTCCATATTCGAGGACATGCGCGCCGGCGGCCTCACCGCCGTCAATGTCTCCAGCGTGATCTGGGAAAACTTTCGCGAGGGCATCGGTTATGTCAGCGAATGGAAGCGTTTCCTGCGGGAAAACGACGACCTTATCCGCCCGGTGCGTACGGTTGCCGATATTTACGCGGCCAAGGCCGAGAACAGGACCGGCATCATCATCGGCTGGCAGAACACTTCGCCGCTCGAGGACAAGCTGGATTATGTCGAGATTTTCAAGGATCTCGGCGTCGGCATCATGCAGCTGACCTACAATACCCAGAACTATTCCGGTGCCGGTTACCTTGAAGAAAACGACAGCGGCCTGACAGGCTTCGGCCGCGAGGTGCTGGCGGAGATGAACCGTGTCGGCGTTCTCTGCGATTTGAGCCATGTCGGCGACAGAACCACGGCGGATGTCATCGCCCGCTCGCAAGCGCCGGTCTGCATTTCGCATGTGCTGCCACGGGCGCTGCGCGACGTGAAGCGCAACAAGCCGGATGAACTCTTCAAGGCCTGCGCGGAGAAGGGCGGCATCATCGGCATCAGCCTTTTTGCGCCGGGCCTTGCCGCCGGAAACGATGCGACGGTGGAGGATTATCTCGATGCCATGGCCTATGTCATCGATCTCGTCGGCGAAGATCACGTCGGCATCGGCACGGATTTCTCGCAGGAGCGGCCGCGCCCCGGCCCCTGGCAGCTCTGGGCCAACCGTGACAAGGGCACGGCCCGCACGCTGACGGAATTTGCGACCGTCAAGATTTCCAAGCCGAAGGGCATCGAGCGCATCGGCGAGGTGCCCAACATCACCGCCCGCATGCTGGCCCGCGGCTGGAGCGAAACACTCGTCCTCAAACTTCTCGGCCAGAACTGGCTGCGCGTGCTGGACGCCGCCTGGCGGCCGGCAAACTGACAATATCAAAAACAAACGGAGGCAACTGAAATGAAAAATGCTCATCAGCGCCGCAAGGCCGCTCTCGTCGTCGGCATCGTTGCCGCCGGGATCGCATCGCTCTCGGGTACCGTCTTCGCACAGGATGCGACGAAGGGCACCGTCAACATCGTCGGTTTCTCCGGCGTCTTTGCGGATAATTATCAGAAATTCATCATCGACGCCTTCAAGGCCAAACATCCCGGCATCGAGGTGAATTATCAGCAGAGCAAGAATTCGGCCGAAACGCTGGCGCTTCTCACCCTTCAGCGCGCCGAGCCGAAGGTCGACGTCGCCCTGATCGACGTTTCGGTTGCGATCAAGGCGAACAAGGAAGAGCTGTTCACCAAGCTTGATCCCGCCAGGGTGCCGAACCTTGCCGAACAGCCGGAATGGGCGCGCATCGACGGTGACCGCGCCGTCGCCTTCTCGCAGGACAATCTGGCTATCCTCTACAATACCGACGCAGTGAAGGAGCCGCCGACAAGCTGGGCTGATCTCGCCGATCCGAAATACAAGGGAAAGATCGCCGCCAAGCTTTCCGATACGCGCGGCGTCATCCTGCTGCCGATCCTCACCAAGCTGAAGGGCGGGGACTACAAGACCTCCGTCGATCCGGCCATCGATTTCCTGAAGGAAGTTGCGCCGAGCGTCTCGACCTTCGAACCTGCGCCGGATTGTTATGCGGTGGTGCAGAGCGGCGAAGTTGATCTCTCCATCTGCTGGAACGGCCGCGCGCAATATCTGCACGACACGCAGGGCGGCAAGATCGGCATTGCCCTGCCGAAGGAAGGCTCCATCGGCCAGACGAACACGATCGGTCTGGTCGAAGGCTCCGCCAACAAGGAGGCTGCCGAACTCTTCGTCAATTATGCGCTGAGCGCCGAGGCACAGGCGACCTTTGCCGAAAAGAGCTTCTACGGTCCGGTCAACAGCAAGGTCGCGCTCAGCGAACCCGTTGCCGCCCGCATCTACGGCAGCAAGGAGGCCCAGGCCGCGCAGTCTTCTCTCGACTGGAACTTCGTGGCGGACAAATATTCGGCGTGGATACAGCGGATCAACCGCGAGGTCATCGCGGCGAATTGAGACAGGAAGCAGAGGACGCCATGGCCGATCATCATGTCGAGATCGACAATCTCGTGAAGACCTATCCGGGCGCCCTCAAGCCCTCCGTGGATCACGTCAGCCTTTCCCTGCCGCGCGGGGAAATGCTGGCGCTGCTGGGGCCTTCCGGCTGCGGCAAGACGACGATCCTGCGCATGATCGCCGGCCTCATTCCGGTAACCTCGGGTGAAATCCGGCTGGACGGTCGCGATATTTCCGCAACCCCGGTGCACAGGCGCAATATGGGCATGGTCTTTCAGGCCTATGCCCTGTTTCCGCATATGAATGTTGCCGAAAACATCGCCTTCGGGCTGGAAATGCGCGGCATTGCAAAGTCCGAGCGCAAGGAGCGGGTGGCGAAGGCGCTCGATCTGGTCAAGCTTTCCGGTTTCGGCGAAAGGCGCGTCTCCCAGCTTTCCGGCGGCCAGCAGCAGCGGGCGGCCATCGCCCGCTCTCTCGTCATCGAACCCGCTCTGCTGCTGTTCGACGAGCCGCTCTCCAATCTCGATGCCAAGCTGCGCGACGAGATGCGCGATGAAATCCGCGATATCCAGAACCGCACCGGCGTCACCAGTATTTTCGTGACGCATGATCAGGACGAGGCCCTGTCCATGGCCGATCGGCTCGCCGTCATGTCTGAAGGGCGGCTGGAGCAGATCGGCACGCCGCGCGAGATTTTCGACCGCCCAAAAACGGATTTTGTCGCCTCCTTCATTGGCGCCGGCTCGTTCCTTGCGGGCACCGTGGTTGCGTCGGGCCGCGCCGAGATTCCCGGCCTCGGCTTCCTGCATTTCTCGGGCACTGTCCCGGTTGGCCAAAAGGCGCGGTTTCTGGTTCGCCCGCATCGCTTTCTCCTTGGCGATGGCGTCAATGCTTTCTCGGGCATCGTCGAGCACGTCACCTATCGCGGGCAGATGCTGACGCTTGGCGTGCGCGCCGGCGATCATCGCCTTCAGGCCGATCTGCCCACCCATGCCGCTGCCTTGCCGGCGAAGGGTGAGCGGGTGACGCTTTCCGTTGCGCCCGAGGATGTGACGCTGATCGGGGAGGCGGCCTGATGGCGTCGGCAAGCCATGCTTCCGGTGGCGGCACGTCGCATCGCGGCGTTTTGCTTCTCCTGCTTCTGCCGGGCCTCGTCGCACTGTTGACGACGTTTCTGTTGCCGCTCATCTGGCTGGTGCGCGCCTCATTCGCATCCTCGTCCATGGCCGCACTTCGCGGCGGCGACTGGACGCTCGAATCCTACAGAACCGTGCTGTTCGACCCGTTTTACTGGAAGATTGCCTGGAACACGCTTTATCTCGGCGTGAATGTCGCCATTTTCACGGTCGTTTTTTCTTATCCTATCGCACTTTTCCTCGCCCGCACCCAAAGCCGCTGGCGCGGGGTGCTGACGGCACTTGCCGTTGCCCCGCTTCTCACCTCCTCGGTGGTGCGCACCTATGGCTGGATGGTCATTCTGGGGGACAGGGGCGTCATCAACACGGCGCTGCAATCCTCCGGACTGACGGACGGCGTCATCCGTCTGACCAATAATTATTTCGGCGCAACCGTCGCGCTGATCGAAATCCTGATGCCCTACGCGATCCTGGCGATGCTGAGCGGCTTCGGCCGGCTGAACACACAGCTGGAGGAGGCCGCCGCCATGCTGGGCGCAAACCGCCTGCGCGTCTTCACCCGCATCGTGCTGCCGCTTTCGCTGCCCGGCGTTCTCACCGCCGCACTTCTCGTCTTCGTGCTGGCGATTTCCTCTTTCGTCACGCCGCGCCTGATGGGCGGCGGCCGCGTCTTCGTCATCGGCACGGAGGTTTATAACGAAGCGACGGTGACGCTGAACTGGCCTCTGGCGGCGGCGCTTTCGGTGCTTTTGCTCGTGCTGTTCGGCAGCGTGATCGTGATTTACCAGCGCGCCATGCGCGCGCTTGAGACGTGAGGCCGGCCATGGACGCAAAATTCGGACGTCTCGCCCACGCGCTTCTGCTGACACTGCTTTACCTGTTTCTTCTGGCGCCGATCATCGTCGTCCTGATCATTTCCTTCGATACGCGGCAATATCTGGCTTTTCCGCCGGAAAGCCTGTCCTTCGGCTCCTATGCCAAGGTTTTCGCCAATGCCAAATTTATCGGCGCCTTCTGGCGCAGCCTCGGCATTGGCCTGCTTGTCGGTTTCGTCTCGATCTTCGCGGGGCTGCTTCTGTCGCTGGCGCTGTCACGGCATGAATTCCGTGGCAAGGGCGCGATCAATTTCCTCATCCTCGCACCCTTCCTCGTACCGCATATCGTGCTTGCCGTCGGCGTGATGCTGGTGCTCGGGCCGCTTGGCCTGCTCGACAGCTATACCGGCATTTTCCTCGCCCATCTCGGCATCACCACGCCCTATACGGTGCGCACCATCACCATGAGCCTGATGGCGGTGGATCGCCGTATCGAGGAGGCGGCGCGCGTTCATGGCGCATCGCCGGCCATGGTGCTGTGGCGCATCACCCTGCCGCTGGTCCGGCCCGGCCTCATCGCCGGGGCTGTCATCGCCTTCCTGATTTCCTTCGATGAAGCGACGATCTCGCTCTTCATCGTTTCGGTCAAATCCTCGACGCTGCCGACGGAAATCTATCACTATCTGGAATACTCCACCGATCCGCAGATTGCCGCTCTCTCCGTCATCCTCATTCTGATTTCGGTTATCGTCGTGGTGGCGGTCGAGCGGTTGATCGGGTTGCGCAAGGTGTTGTGACATGACGAAGGTAAAAATCGCGGCCGGTGCGCTGCAGGGTGTCAGGGAAAACGGAATTCACGCCTTTCTCGGTGTGCCCTATGCCGCGCCTGTCACGCCGGAACGCCGCTTCGAAGCTCCGCAGCCAGTCCTGCCATGGCAGGGCACGCGGGACGCCACCCGGCTTGGGCCCGTCTGCCCGCAAATTCCCACTTACGGTCCGGTAGGCACCGCCGCCACCTCGAAACTGGCCTTCGGCGAGGATTTCCTGACGCTCAATATCCGCACGCCGGATCCTGCTGGCCGGGCGCCGGTGCTCTTCTGGATCCATGGCGGTGGATATGCGGTCGGTTCTGCAAACGAGCCGGTGCTGCAAAGCGGTGCTTTCGCGGCAAGCGGCATCGTCGAAGTTACCGTCAATTTTCGCCTCGGTGCACTCGGCTTCCTCCATGTCGAGGGAAAACCCGATAATCGCGGTCTGCTCGATCTTGTGGCCGCGCTCGAATGGGTGCGCGACACTATTGCCGCCTTTGGTGGTGATCCTGAACGGGTGACCCTCGCGGGGCGCTCGGCAGGCGGCTTCGCGGTCGCGACGCTAATGGCCATGCCGCGTGCGCAGGGGCTTTTTCACCGGGCCATGCCGCAAAGCGGTGCAAGCACGGCGATCGCCTCGCAAGAGGATGCCGCCAAGCTTTCGCGCCGCTTTCGGGCGGCGGCGGAAACGGACGATGCGTCGCTTGCCGAGCTTCCCATGCAGAGGCTGCTCGAAATCCAGCGCGATCTCTGCAACCAGTCCTATGAGCAACATGATTTTGCCCGCGACGGGGCGGCCGCGATGCTCGGCGTGCCCTTTGTGCCTGTCGTCGACGGGGTGACCCTGCCCGAACATCCGGAAACTGCCGCGCAGGCAGGGCGCACCGCCGCCGTGCCGATGATGATCGGCTGCACGACCGGAGAATACGTCACCCATGCGACGGTGCAGCCGGAAATAGATTTCGCGCTCTGCGCAAAGCTGCTGCATGAGCGTGTTTTGCCCTGTGGCCACAGCGGTTCCGGCATTGTGGAGCGCTATCGCGCCGCCTTGCCAGGCCACAGCCCACGCGGCATCTGGCGCGCGGTTGCCGGCGATCTGGTCTTCCAGCTTCCAGCGATCCGTTTCGCCAAGCTGCATGCCCGCTTCAACCCGGTCTATAAATATCTCTACGGCTCTTTGGGTGCCAATGAACTGGGTGCGCCGCATGGGGCGGAAGTCGGTTCCGTCTGGTATCGCGATGGCTCAAACAGCCGCGACCTGCCGGAGAGGCAGCGCGTGCCGGATGCGGGCTTCGCAAGAGCGATCCATGATCTGTGGGCCTCATTCATCACGGGCGCACGGCCGACCGCGCCAAACGGCACTTGGCCGCTTTATCATGCCGAAAAGCCGATGGTTCTGCGGGCGGGGCCAACAGGGTTTGGTGTCACTCTCGATCCTTTCGACGGGCGCGAGGCGCTCTGGCTGCCGGCTGGTCATGAAGATCGTCGGTCGGTATAGCGCTTGGTGACGATGACGAAGAAACACAGGTCTCGGGGCGGAGTGGAAAATGGTGTCTGACTATCTCGATACACGGCAACTCGAGGCTTTCGTGGCTGTGGTTTCGATCGGCAGCATTACGGGTGCAGCAAAAGCGCTGGGCAAATCCCAACCCGTCGTGACGCGCCTCATCCAGGACCTGGAGGGCGAAATCGGTTTTGCGCTGCTGCATCGCAACGGACCCCGCATCGCCCCCACCGAAAAGGGCGTCGCTTTTTTCGCCCAGGCGGAACTGTTCCTCGGTGGCCTCAGAACGATCAGCGAAAGCGCAAGGCGCATTCAAGGCGCGCGCCGTACGGCCATCGAGGTGGCGTCGATCCCGGCGATTGCGGCCAGCCTTTTGCCGAAGGCGCTTGCCGCCCTACCGGCCGACAGGTTTCCCGATCACGTGCATCTGCAGAGCATTTCCTCGGAAAATGTCGTGCAGGCGGTGATGGCGGGGACGGCGGATCTGGGCGCCGTCAGTCTTCCGCTCGACAATCCCGGCATCGACATCCACTGGCTGGGGGAGGTGCCATGCGTGGCCGTGGTTGCGGAGGATCACCCGTTGGCGCAAAAGGCGGTGATCTCCGCGGAAGACCTCGCCGGACATCGGCTTATAGCGTCTGCAAATCCCTTCCGCCTTCGTATGCGGATCAACGATGTGCTTTCCAATCTCGGCGTCGACCTGTCCTCCGTGATCGACAGCAATGCGACCTATGTTTCCCTTTCGCTTGCGCGCATGGGGCTCGGCATCGCCATCGTCGAATCGATCACCCTCTGGGGCCTGCCGGTGGAGGGTGTCCGCGTTCTGCCTCTTTCATTCCACATACCGTTCCAGTGGGGCCTCGTCACGGCGGCCGGCCGGCCGGTCATTTTCGAGGTGGAGCAACTGGTGGCCACCGCAAGGCGAATGGTGGCGGACATACCGCAAGCGGTGGTGTACGATAAAATATCGCAAATCCAATTATTTGATTGAGTTTTCCCAGATGCGGGCGTTTCGATTGTTCGGCATCTCTCGCCTCCCGCCTTGAGGGGCAGTCCATCTGTTGAGCGAACTTCTACACCCGTTCCAGTCCACTCATCGTGATCAGCCCAACAGGCGCCATTCCACCGATCGGCAAGACGGCATTCGACGTCAGTCCCGGTCTGCTCGGGGCATGTTTTAACTTGTCTTCGGCCGTAACGCCGCCCTCGATGCCTGTGTGAGCAGGCCTGTATCGCTTGCAGTTGTCACGAGGCTGTAGCCTCGATCAAACATGTCGCCGAGATCCGAAGGGTCGATTGCCGCACCGCCGAGCAACCGGCCGGATGCGAGAACGCGTTCCTCGATATGGGCAATCGCTTTTTTGAGTTCGCTCGAACCGAGATCGCCATAAGGCCCGAAGCCGGAGGTGAGATCGAGCGGGCCGATGAACAGCATATCGATGCCTTCGACCGCCGTAATGGCATCGATCGCTTCGGCTCCTTCGCGCGATTCGATCATGGCGACAACCAGTGTCCGGGATCGGGCCTGTTCCACATAGGTGAGCCGGTCCAGGCCGTAACGCGCGGCACGGGAGACCGTGAACTGGGCGCCACGTCGTCCGAGAGGTGGATAATGGGTGGCTTCGACGAGTACGCGTGCCTGTTCCGCGCAACGGACATCCGCCGCGACGATGCCGTCGAACCCGGCATCCAGTAGCGGTTTGATGTCCGCCGCCGAGGCGCCATGCACGCGCACAAGCACTGGCACGGTGCTTACGGACTTTATTGCGCGCAACTCGTGCAATGCGCCGTAAAGGCCGGCTGCCGCATGTTCCCTGTCTATGACGAGCGCGCCGTAACCCGCCAGCGCCATGATTTCCCCCACGTCGGGAGAGGCCAAAAACAGGAATGCGCCCTGCACCTTTGCGCCGGAGTGCAATTGCGCGCGGAGATCGGGGCGATCGGTTTCAGGCATGCTTGCGTCTCCAGAGGGTTTCTGGCGAAAAGAGCGCGCGTTGGCGCGGGACGCAATCCTGTAATTCTTTGCAGGTAGGCAGCCCGTTTCAGCGCTGGCATGCTGTGGGCATATTGAACTCACACGGATGACATATTGATGCAGCAGAGGCCTGAAGTCCTTGAGGGATATGCCCCTTTTCGGGAATACAAGACCTGGTTTCAAGTGACGGGAAACCTGAATTCCGATAAGGTGCCGCTGATCGTGGCCCATGGTGGCCCCGGCTGCACCCATGATTACGTGCTGTCTTTCGCAGACATTGCGCAGAGTGGCCGTTGCGTCATTCATTATGACCAGATCGGAAATGGCCGCTCGACTCACCTGCGCGATGTGCCCAAGGGTTTCTGGTCCGTCGATCTGTTTCTCGATGAACTGGACAATCTGCTGCGCCACCTGGGCATCGGGCAGCGCTATAATCTGCTTGGACAGTCATGGGGTGGAATGCTGGCAGCGGAACATGCGGTCCGGCGCCCGGAGGGGCTCAATGCCCTCGTCATTGCGTCCTCACCATCCTCCATGCCGGTCTGGGTGGCCGAGGCGCTGAGATTGCGCAAGGCCCTACCGCTCGACGTGCAGGAGATGCTTGCACGCCACGAGGCGGACGGCACCTATGATCATCCGGACTATCAGGCGGCAAGCGATGTCTTCTATCGGCGTCATGTGTGCCGCCTCGACCCCTGGCCCGACGATGTGGTGCGAACCTTCCGGGCGCTGGCGGAAGACCCCACCGTCTATCATGCGATGAACGGACCGACGGAGTTCCACGTCATCGGAACGCTGAAGAACTGGACCGTGGATGACCGGCTTCACCGTGTTGCCGTACCGACGCTCGTCATGTCCGGTTATCATGACGAAGCGACGCAGGCCTGCGTTGAGCCCTTCGTGCAACTCATTCCGAATGCGCAGCAGATCGTGATGCCGAACTCCGCGCATATGTGTCATCTGGAGGAGCGCGCCGATACCATGGCTGCCGTTGAAGGATTTCTGAGCCAACACGACCTGAGGGTTTCCGCATGACCACCGCCACCCGTTTTGCCGCCATCCAGATGTGCAGCACCGCAGATGTCGCATCGAATAACCGCGCCATTGAAGGGTTCGTCCGTGAGGCGGCCGGGCTGGGAGCGACTATTGTCAGTCTGCCGGAAGCCGCCAATATCCTGTTGAAGGATAATATGCAGTATGCCGGTACCTGCGTTGCCGAAGATGACGATACGACCCTGGCGCTTTGCCGCCGACTGGCCGCCGAACTGCGAATATGGCTGCACGACGGTTCGCTTCTGATCAGAACGGAAGACGGTACGCGCATCTGGAACCGCACCCACGTCATCTCTCCCACGGGAGACATCGTTGCGCGTTACGACAAGCTGCACACCTTCGACGTGAAGCTCGGCGATGGGCATGATTTCCGGGAATCACGGGCCGTGCAGCCGGGCGAGGGCCCGCCTGTCGTTGTCGATCTCGGCGCCTCAAATGTCAGGCTCGGATTGTCGATCTGCTATGATGTGCGGTTTGCCGCGCTCTTCCGGATGCTGGCCACCGCGGGTGCAAATGTGCTGATGATCCCGGCATCCTTCTCGCCTGTTACCGGGCCGGCGCATTGGGAAACTCTCCTGCGGGCGCGTGCGATCGAAACCGGAAGCTATGTCGTTGCTGCGGCTCAGTGCGGTACGCGGGATGGTGTGCATACGCATGGTCATGCCATGATTGTCTCTCCGTTCGGAGAGGTTATTTCTTCACTGGGTGAAGAGCCCGGTGTCATTGTCGCAGATATCGATCCGGCTGAGGTGGAGGAAACCCGCCGTCGTTTGCCCGGTCTCACCCAGGGCCGGGATCTGCGGCCGACAATGACCGTGTTTGCTGGAAGTCTCTCATGACGGCGTCGCTTTATCAGGTCAACCCGCCCGCAGCGCCGCTTTCATCTGATCTTGTCGACCTGATGTCGCGGACTGAAACGGCAACCATCGGCCATATCCTGCATGATGGTTTCTGTGATCCGGCTCTGGCCCCGGTGGTTACCGGCAAGCGTGTGGCCGGCACGGCGTTCACGGTTCGCATTCCGGGCATGGACTCGGCGACATTGCATTATGCGCTGTCCATGGTTCGCCCCGGGGATATCCTCATCATTGATCGCGCTGGCGATGATACGCATGCCTGCTGGGGCGGAGTGGTCACCCTCGCGGCCAAGCTGGCCGGCGTTGCCGCCGCCGTCATCGATGGGCGAGCGACCGATTTTGCCGAGATACGCAGTCACGATATGCCCGTCTGGTGTCGTGGAACCTCGTCGAAAACGACGAAATTCGTCGGCCTCGGTGGTGCCATCAACATCCCGGTCAGCGTCGGCGGAATATCGGTGATGCCAGGCGATGGCGTTCTCTGTGACGAAAATGGCGTCGTGCTGCTGAAACCGGAACAGATCATGCCGATCTGTTCGCGCGCAATTGCCATGCAAGAGAACGAGGCATCCGTTATTGCACGCCTGCGGCGCGGTGAGCGCCTCTGCGATATTTCCGGGGCAACCACCATGGTCGAAGGTCGCTAGAATATGAGCAACGGCACCCGCCTCAGTTTCCGCAAACAAAATTGGCGCCAATTTTGTTTGCCTTATTGGTTTGAGAAGTTCAGATTGCTTGGGCCAACAGGAGCAAGAACGACGTGACGTTTTCGACGAGCCCGATCCATGCGTTTACCGACGGTGAGCCGCGTTTCGGTTTCCTGTTTTCTCCGGCAGGCGCTCCTGTTGAGAAAGGGGCCGATCCGAGCGCGGCCAAGGCGCCTCTGGTCATTGTCGCTCACGGCTCCGATCGCGATGCAGCCGGCATGCTCGAGGCCATGCGCGAAGGGCTTGGGGGGAGGGCGGTCTCCATTCTTGCACCTCTCTTTGCCTCCGAGATCGACGGAGAGGATCATTCCGACGGTTATAAATTCCTGGTGTCGGCCGGTATCGATTATATTTCGGTGACGAAATCCATGATTGCCGCAGCCTCGCGGCTGGGCGGAGGTTTTGGCAGCGTCTATCTCTTCGGATTTTCGGGCGGTGCGCAGTTTGCCCATCGATATGCGCTGTTTTGTGCATCGGAACTGTCAGGGCTTGTTGTCGCCTCACCCGGAAACGTGACGCTGCTTGATGAAACGCTCGAATGGTGGCCGGGGCTTGGCGGCGCTGCCGCGGCGATTGGCCGTGCAACCGATATTGCTTCGCTACGCAAGCTTCCGGTCGGGATCATCATCGGATCGGAAGACCGGGCAGGCGGCCTCGTCGCGCGGCCCGCCGGTGCCCCGCATGGATCCCTTTACGAAGGCGTGGCCGGGGCCAGTCGTCTGGAGCGTGCGCACAGCCTGAGCCAAAGCTTCCGGAGCCACGATATTCAGACCGTTCTCCATGAAATCGAGGGTGTGGGTCATGAACTCAGGCCCGTCACCTTGAAAGCCGCGGAGTTGATCGCGCGATGGATCGATGCCGGGGAATGCCAGACATCGCTGATAAAAAAAGGGGAATGAAGCCGTGAAATACAGATATCTTCTGACTGCCGCCGTCATACTCACCGCCGGTGCCGTCAAGGCGCAGGATGTGCCGGCGGGTTATCCTGCCAGCTATTCCAAACTCGTTGCGGAGGCGAAAGCCGAGGGCAGCCTGCGCATCTACACGAACCTCAGCGAAGACAATATCGCGCCGGTTATCAAGGCTTTCAACAAGGCCTATCCGGACATCAAGGTCGGGAGCCTGGAAATGGGACCTTCCGAAGCCTTTTCCCGCTATCGTGCCGAGGTGGGGAGCGGTGTTGAATCTGCCGATCTCCTGATCTCCAGCACGATCGTCGACTGGATGAGCGCGATCAAGGATGGCCTTTTAACCGACTATAATTCGCCGGAACGGGAAAGACTGCCCGAATGGAGCTATCCGCACGCCGGCCTTTATACATTCTCCGCTGACCCCATGGTGACCATCTACAACAAGCTGACGGTTCCGGCGGAGCTTCAGGTCGACAGCATGGAGGCCTATTTCGCCAATATCTCCGCGCATCCGGAGGTGTTTTCCGGCAAGATCGGGACCTATGACGGCCGTTATGCCTTCGGTGGTGCGCTCAATTACGCCCTGGTGGAGCGATATGGCGACAAGGCCTGGGGCTGGTTCGAAAAGGCTGGCCCATCCATCAAGCCCGGCGGCGGTGCGGGTGGCATGATCGAGCGCACGTTGAGCGGAGAACTCTCTTCGGCCTATTTTGTCTCCGGGCCGGTGGTGTTCAGCAAGATCGCCGACGGGCTTGGTGACATCATCGGCTGGAATTTCCCGAAGGATGGCACCGTCATTTTTCCGCGCGGCATGGGCATAACCGCCAAGGCTGCGCACCCGGCCGCGGCCAAGGTTTTCCTTGATTTCCTTCTCTCCGAGGCAGGCCAGGCGGCGGTTGCCGCCGGAAAGCTCACGCCATATCGCCCCGGCTTTGTCGCGGAGGGAGACCTGTCCTATTCGCTGGACGAGGTGGCCAAGGCCGTGGGCGGAAAACAGAACCTGCTGATGATCAGCTACGACCGAAAGATGATCGATGGCAATGCGGCCTTTTCGGCCCGCTGGGGCGCTGCTTTCAAAATGTGATTGACGGTCCGGCGTGATGTCGCGCCGGACCCTGACAAAAGGATGTACAATCATGGGCCGCAGCCCTCGTATTTCTTCGGCGATCCCTCAAGGGGAGGCGCCGTCAACCTTGCCGGACTACTCACGGCTCATTCAGCTGCTGATCTTCGTCGTGACGGCGATCCTCATGCTGGCGCCGGCAATTCCCATCGCCGTTCAGGTTTTTATCGATCGGCCGCTTTATTCCGAAGGCTGGGTCTTTACCTTCGCCAATTTAGGCAAGCTCTTCGGGTCTGAGCAGCTCGTTTCGGTTCTTGGCACAACGGCTGTCTTCGCCGTGATCACCGTCGTCATCGCGCAGGTCGGCGGCGTGGCGGCCGCCCTGCTCCTCGGGCGCACCGATCTTCCCGGCAGACAATGGATAGGCGGCGTCCTGATGTGGCCGCTTTACCTTTCCCACCTGATCTTCGGCATGGGGTGGGTCATCATGTATGGTCCGTCCGGATTTGTGACCCAATGGCTCGCGCGCATGCTGGGCGGGGCACCCTGGAACCTCTATTCCCTGACGGGTATGGGGATTGTCGCTGGCGTGTCGCAGATTCCGCTCGCCTATCTCTATTGTCTTTATGGCGCCGTTCGATCCGTCGACCCCGCGCTTGAACATGCGGCGCGCACGGTCGGTGCCCGTCCCTTGAATGTCCTGGCGCGCGTGACCCTACCGTTGATGATCCCCTCGATCATAACGTCCGCCGCGCTCAACCTCATCATTGCGGTCGAAACGCTGTCCATCCCGCTTTTTCTCGGCGGACCTGCACGGATCGAAACGCTGTCGACATTCCTCTATCATCAGGGCATTGCGGCAAGCGACCCGGACCATGGTCTGATTGCGGCCTCCTCCCTGCTTCTCGTCGTGCTCGTGGCGGCGACACTGTTTGTCCAGCGGTTGCTGCTGCAGAACAGCCATCGCTACGAGACGGTGAAAGGCAAGGGCAGCCGTCCGGCTCTCCTGAGGCTCGGCAGCTTGAAGTGGCCGATTGTCGTCATCGTGGCACTGCTGGCTTTCTTCCTCGTCATCGTGCCGGTCTTCGGTGTTGTTCTGCGCGCATTCACCACCTTCCTTTCGCCGCTCGTCGCACCCTGGACCACGTTGACGTTGAAGAATTTCAATACGTTGCTGGCTTCGGAGGCTTTCGTCCGGGCGATCCGCAACACCTTCTTCGTGTCTTTCTTTTCCGCGTCGGCGGGAACGATACTGGCGGTGATGGTGGCGTTGCTCATTCAGCGGTCGGACTTTCCGTTCAAACGCACGCTGGAGACGCTTGCCTATTCGCCACGCGTCATCCCCGGCCTCATCACCGGACTGGGTATCTTCTACGCGACCGTCATCTTCGCACCGTTGGGCTGGCTGCGTGGCAGCCTGTGGATACTCGTCCTCGCTTACGTCATGGCGACGCTGCCGCTCGCGCTCGGCGCCATACAGCCCGCCGTCATCCAGATCAGCGCGGATCTCGACAAGGCGGCGCGCACGGTGGGGGCGAACTGGTTCAGTTCGATGCGCATCGTCATGGTGCCCCTTCTGCGATCGGCCATGCTGGGCAGCTTCGTGCTGTTGTTCATCTTCCACCTCAAGTCCTACATCATCGCCATTTTCCTCATCGTTCCCGGGCTGGAAGTGATGGGCGTGACGATGCTCAGCCTCTGGACAAATGGTGATGTCGGTGTAACCGCCGCCTTTGCAACGCTTCAGATGGTTCTCATTGCTCTCTTCCTCGTCGCGACGCGGCTCGTTTTCCGGGTAAAACTCTATGACTGATCTCGTCCTTTCCGATCTCACCCGCAGCTATGGCGCCATCAACGCCATAGACAACATCAACATCACGGTCGGCGCCGGAGAGTTTCTCACCCTGCTTGGTCCGTCAGGCTGCGGCAAATCCACGACGCTTGCGGCGATCGCCGGCCTCGATCAGCCGACTCATGGCCGCATCAGCTTTGCGGGCCGCACATTATTCGATGCCGTTACGGGAATTGCGCTTCCGCCCGAGGCACGGGGGTTTGGCGTCGTTTTTCAGTCCTACGCGCTCTGGCCCCACATGACGGTGGAAGACAATGTCGGCCTCTCTCTCAAGCTGCGGAAGGTCGAGGCGTCCGAGCGAAACCGGCGGGTAGGCGAGGCGCTCGAACTTGTCGGACTGACCGCCTATGCAAAACGTTATCCCGGCGAATTGTCCGGTGGGCAGCAGCAGCGTGTGGCCCTGGCGCGCGCGGTGGTGTTCCGCCCGGCACTGCTTCTGCTGGACGAGCCACTGTCCAATCTGGATGCCCAGCTTCGTCAGGAAGCACGCGTCTGGCTGAAGAGCATTCAACGCGAGCTTGGCCTGACCGCGATCTATGTCACCCATGATCAGGAAGAGGCGCTATCGATGAGCGACCGGATCGTGGTGATGCGCGGAGGCCATATCATTCAGATGGGCACCCCGCAGGATATTTATGAAAGGCCTGTACATCCCTTCTCGGCGAGTTTCATCGGCAGTGCCAATCTGATTGCGGGCGGGTCTGTTTCGGAGGTTTCCGAGAAACAGGCGGTCATCACGTTCGGGGACGGGCAGGCCATTCGTGGAGTTGCGCCATTGCCGCTCCAGTCGGGCAGCCCGGCTGTCGTTGCGGTGCGGCCCCAGAATATCCGGCTGGCCGAGGTGCCAGATGCAAATCGCCTTCTCGTTCACTTCGGTCCCGCGAATTATCTCGGCGACCGTTTTGAGCAGGAAGCCTTTCTCGGAGAATGCCGTCTTCGTCTTCAGGCAATCCGGCCGGCGCCTGAAGGACAAGGTAGTATCTGGATCGATCGGGCGAATGCGCTTATTTTCCCGCCGGATGAACGCGCGAAAGACAAGACCTGATGAACAGCGGCAAGGACAGAGATTTGGATAGGCCGGAAACGGCGAAACCGGCCGAAGTGGTACGCCCGCTTACCGAGCGTATCCGTTCGGATGTTCTGGTGGGCACCTATCGCCCCGGTGAGTGGTTGCGGCAGGTTGATCTGCAGGAGACCTACGGTGTAACCCGGGCGCAGATACGCCGGTCGCTGGACGACCTGGTGCTGATGGGCATGGCGGAGCATGTGCCCAATCGCGGTATCCGCCTGGTGATGCCGAGTACCGAGGCACGGTCGCAGATTTCGGAGATCCGCACCATTCTGGAGCGGGAAGCGGCGCTCCTCATGGTCAAGGATATACGATCGAGTGATATCGAGAAAATCGCCTCGGCGGCGGCGGCTTTCGAACAGGCCATCGAAGTGGGGTCGTATGTGGAACTACGACGCCTCAACCACGAATTTCACAGGACCATGAATGCCTCGCTTGCCAACACGATGATGGCGAACCTGCTCAATGACCTGAGGGAACGCGATCTGCCGGGTTCCTGGTCGGGCTGGGTCAGCACGAGCACTCTGAAAGCCTCGTCGGATGATCATTTCGACATGGTGGAGGCGTTGCGCAGGCGCGACGGTCCGCAGCTCGCGGAAATCGTTGGTCGACACATTAACCGCTGGCGTGCGCATGCGGCCGAGGCATAGGAGAACGCGCTCCGGCCCGCCAGGCAATATCTATTGCAATATTCCGTAGTGGGCGGCGCGGGCAATCGCCTGCGCCCTGTTGCGTGCTCCGAGCTTTCGCATGGCTGACTGGAGATGCATCACAACAGTCGAGATCGAGCGGTCCAGCGCATATGCCACCTGCTTGTCCGACATGCCCTCCGCGCAAAGGCGGACACATTCCGTTTCGCGCGGGGTCAGCCGCACGGCAACCGTTGCCAGGTCTTCCTGACTGGCTTCTGCCAACAGCTTTCCATGCAGTTTGTGGGCAAACAACATGAACTCCGCCACGAACAGGCTTTCCAGAACCTGCCTGTCCGGCGGTCGTCGCCAGAAACCGGTTACCGTGGCGCAGCCTTTTGATGGGGTCTGAACCGGTACGGTCAATCCGCGCGCCATTTCGGAGTCCCGGAGATAGTTCGCGACCGCCCCCTGGGCCGTGGGTGTCAGAACCGATGGTTCGTCGAAATGATAAGACCAATAGAGTGGCTGGATTGATCTGAGCGCCAGAATCTGGACCGGGTCTGAAAGATAGAGCCCTCCGTCAAACCACATGGATTCCATATCTTTGGGCATGTTGCGCATACCGACGATGGTCGGAGGCACCACTTGTCCATCGGGCGTGAACGGTACGGGCGTATAGTCGTAAATCAGGCCTTCAAGCCCGAATGCAGTAGCCTCCACCATGGCACTGTCGAAAAAACCGTCCAGGTTCTGTGGCTGATTGCTTCGTCTTCTGCCTTGATCCTGAAGCGCGCTTTTCATCCCGATTCCGCCGTTTGCCTAAACTCCACCCCTGATGATTTTATGCTGAAACTTTGAACCATCGCAATGAGCTTCGGCAACTCTTGCAGATCGAATGCGTAGGAATATTCATACGCCCGACAAGCTCCTTCGCATCAACACATATGCCTGCTGCCGACACCAAACGGTTCGGACATTCAGCCCCCGATGGATCGCGCCGCCTTATCGTTGGCATTGCGAAATCAAGGCTCAATCAATCTGCTTGCCGTGGAGCCCAATCAAGCTCACCCGCCGGCTTAAAATTTTCCCGCATCGGCCCGCATTTGGAAAATCCTGTCTGTTGGCGCCATATTCCATATTTTATTTATGGATTACATCTATTTTGGGGACGCACATGACAGAAGATATTTTCTCCGGGTTTAACCGCCGCAACCTCCTGAAACTGGCGGCGGTCACCGCTGCGGCCATCGGCACGCAGGCCGCTTCCGGTTCGAGGGCTTTCGCCGAGCAGGAGCTTTCCCTGAAGGGCAAGCGTATCGGCATCAGTGCCACGGGTACGGATCATTTCTTCGATCTGCAGGCCTATAATGCCCAGATCGAGGAAGTGAAGCGTCTCGGCGGTGAGCCGATCGCGGTTGACGCCAGCCGCAATGACGGCAAGCTGGTGTCGCAGCTCCAAACGTTGATCGCCCAGAAACCGGATGCGATCGTGCAGCTTCTGGGCACCTTGAGCGTCATCGATCCCTGGCTGAAAAAGGCGCGTGATGCGGGCATTCCCGTCTTCACCATCGATGTCGGCTCGACCAATTCGCTGAACAATGCCACATCCGACAATTGGGGCATCGGCAAGGATCTGGCGTTGCAGCTCGTTTCCGATATCGGAGGCGAAGGCAATATCGTCGTGTTCAACGGTTTTTACGGCGTGACGCCCTGCGCCATCCGTTATGACCAGCTCGTCAACGTCACGAAATATTTCCCCAAGGTGAAGATCATCCAGCCGGAACTGCGCGACGTCATTCCGAACACGGTGCAGGATGCCTTTACCCAGATCACCGCAATTCTGAGCAAATATCCGGAAAAGGGCTCGATCAAGGCGATCTGGTCGGCCTGGGATATTCCGCAGCTCGGGGCAACGCAGGCGCTGGTTGCGGCGGGCCGCACGGAAATCAAGACCTATGGTGTTGATGGCAGCCCAGAGGTTCTCCAGCTTGTGGCGGATCCCAATTCTCCCGCTGCGGCCGATGTCGCCCAGCAGCCAGCCGAACTCGGCAGAACGGCCATCCGCAATGTCGCGCGTTATCTGGCCGGCGAAACCCTTCCGCGCGAAACCTACGTACCGGCGCTCATCGCCAACAAGGGGAATGTCAGTGAGGTCTCCAAAAAGCTCGGCATTGGCTGAGGCGTGAACCCGCAAGGCGCGATGCAGCCGCTTCGCGCCTTCAGGCCCTGGTTCGGGATGATCTGAACCGCCGTGCATGGAGAATTTGCCGTGGCTGTCGCAACATATCCGGACCATCCGGTCGAGGCTCGCGAGACGGACGACATCATTCGTCTGCGCGATATTACCAAATCCTTTGGCGGTGCCCAGGCCTTGTCCGGTGCATCGCTTGCCGTGCGTCGCGGCACCGTTCACGGCCTCGTCGGCCAGAATGGCGCCGGCAAGTCGACCCTCATCAAGTTGCTGGCCGGCTTGCACGGGGCGGATGGCGGTTCAATCGAGATCGATGGACAATCCTACGATCGGTTGACGCCGCATCTCGTGGAAAAGCTCGGTATTCATTTCATCCATCAGGACCGGTTGCTGGTGCCGACATTCACGGTGGGCGAAGCGCTTTTTCTGGCGCGTGAACCGCGGATCAAAGGGACGCCGTTTCTTGACCGTACCCTGATGCGCCGTCGTGCCGCCGAGGTGCTTGTGCGCTATTTCGGTTTGCACCTGCCGAATTCAGCGCTGATTTCCGATCTTTCGGCAGCGGAAAAACAGATTATCCAGATCACGCGCGCGCTCATCGACAATCCCAAGGTGCTGGTGTTCGATGAACCCACCGCAGCCCTTGTGCGGCGGGAGGCGGAACTCCTGTTCTCGCTGATCCGGCGGCTGCGGGAGGACGGCATAACGGTGATCTATATCTCGCATTATCTGGGCGAGATCGTCGATATCTGCGACACGGTGACGGTTCTGCGCAACGGCCGCGATGTCGCAACCCTTTCTGTCGCCGATACATCGGCGGCTGAAATCGGCGCGCTGATGGTGAACCGCGATATCGCCGAATTTTACCCCAAGCCCCGGATCGTTCCGGGGGAGGATCTCCTGTCGGTGAAAGGTCTTTCGCTTGCCGACAGATACTCGGATGTCGGCTTCACGCTGAGAAAGGGCGAGGTGCTGGGCCTCGCCGGGTTGGTTGGTTCAGGCGCAAAAGAAGTCATCCGCACTCTTTTCGGGCTTGAGATGCCGTCGTCCGGGACCATTGAGGCGGGCGGCGAGACGATATCGGCCGCCAGCCCGGCACATGCGGCGGCGCGGCGGCTTGCGCTCGTTCCTGAAGATCGTCGTCGCGATGGTGTGGCGCTCGATCTCACCGTCGCTGAAAATACAACACTTGCCAGTCTCGGGCGCTTTTCCCGCCTGGGCTTTCTCAGGAAGACAGACGAACGGCGCCAGGCCGAAGATCTGATCAAGCGGTTGCAGATCAAAACGGAAGGTCCGGATGCGCTGGTCAGAACCCTCTCCGGTGGCAACCAGCAGAAGGTCGCAATCGCCAAATGGCTGAGCCGTCAGTCGGAAATCTATCTTCTCGATGAACCGTCGGTCGGCGTCGATATCGCCGCCAAGGTGGAGATTTATACGCTCATCGGCGAACTCGCGGCGCGTGGTGCCGGCGTCATCGTCCTGTCCTCCGATATCGAGGAGCTTCTGGGCATAACGGACCGGGTTCTGGTCTTTTTCCGCGGACGGATCACGCGCGAGTTCATTTCGAAAGACACGCGGCAGGAACAAATTCTATCGGAGGTCACAGGTGCTTCGGACGCCAATACTCACAGTCGCTGAAGCCGCGTCCACCGCGCCTCACGATCTGAATTTCCCGCAGCAGGCGCCTTTCCGGTTTTCGCGCGAAGGCAATATCCGTCGCAGGCTCGCGACCTTTGCCCTGCGAGGCGGCGCGCTTGCGGTTTTTGTCGCGGTTTTTGCCTTCTTTTCGCTTGCTGCCCCCTTTTTCCTGTCGGTGGGCAATATCGGCAACGTGCTGGCGCAATCGGCCATTGGCGGCGTTCTCGCCATCGGGCTGACGATCGTGATCATTGCCGGTGGTTCCAACGTGGTCACGGGGGGCATCGATCTGTCGCTGGCGGCAAATATGGGATTGAGCGCGGCGGTTTACGCAACCCTCACGCAGGCCGGTTATGGTGATGCCACGGCGGCTGCAGGAGCGCTTGCAACGGGGGCCGCAATCGGTGCCGTGAACGCACTCGCCGTCACGGTCGTCGGCATCGTGCCGCTTCTGGCGACGCTGGCGGTGATGAATGTCGTGGCCGGGCTCGAACTGGTTCTGACGCAGAATACCGTCATCCCGGCCTCTACCGAATTCCTCTCGGCCCTTTCCGCCACCGGTCCTGCTGGAATACCGGCGCTGGCCTATGTCCTCATCCTTTTTGCGGGGCTCGTGGCAGCGGTGGTGCAATATACCCCCTTGGGATTGCGGCTTTATGCCGTCGGCGAATTTCCCGAGGCGGCGAGGGCTGCCGGGCTGCCGGTAAAATCCTTCGTGGCTGGCGCATTCGTGACGAGCGGTCTGTTTGGCGGTTTCGCAGGCATATTGTCCGTGTCCTACCTTAGCGGCAGCACCACCGGCTCCGGTGAAATGCTTCTGCCCGTGGTGGTCACCGCGCTTCTCGGCTCTGTCTTTTCACGTCGCCTGGTGTCGACGGTGACCGGCACGCTGCTGTCGGCTCTTTTCGTCGGTTTCCTTGTCAACGGTTTCCAGCTTCTCAACATTTCCAGCACGCTGGTGAGCGGCGTCCAGGGTCTTCTGATCCTGCTCGTCGTGTCCGCCACGACCCTTTTGCGTCGGGAGAACCGCTAATATGTCGTCTGCTGCCATCGCCCCGGGCAATAAAGCTGTGCTCATCTCTGCCGTGCGAACGGTCGCACGCTTTGCGCTACCGTCGGCTCTGTTGATCGTTTTTGCCCTGTTCGCGAGCCTTGCGCCCGGATTTCTGACGACGACGAACCTCATCAGCGTGCTGGTCAATAATTTCGTGCTGCTGGCAATCGTCTCCATCGCCATGACTTTTGTCGTGGCCTCCGGCGGCATCGATCTTTCCGTCGGCGCCGCGATTGATTTTGCAAGTTTCGCATTCGTGTCGCTGGTTCTTGCGGGACAGCCAGTGGCAATTGCTGCGCTGGCGGGGCTTGCGGCCGGTGCGCTGGTCGGCATTTTTAATGCCATTCTCATTGCGGGCATCGGCATTTCGCCTTTCCTCGCCACGCTCGGCACCCTGTTCGTCGGCCGCAGCATCCAGCAATTGCTGACCAATGGCGGTAATCCCGTCTATCTGCCTCCCGCCGGTGTGCCCGAAGCCTTTCGGTTCCTCGGTCATGGCAATCTGTTCGGTGTTTCCGTTTCCTTGATTGTCGCCTTCGCCGTGGTCATCGCTGCCTGGAACATCCTGTCCGGCACGCGCTTCGGCCGCGTCGTCGTTTCCTCCGGAATCCAGGCCAGTGTCGTCCGCTATTCGGGCATCCGGCTTTCCGGTCATGTGGCGGTGGTCTATGTTCTGGCGGCAGCCGTCGCCGCCATTGCGGGGCTCATTATCACCTCGACGGTGACCGTCTACATCCCGTCATCCGGCAACGCCTTTCTGCTGAATGCGATCGGCGCAACCTTCATCGGCACGACGCTTGATCCAAGGGGACGACCGAACGTGCCCGGCACCGTTCTTGGTGTGCTGCTGCTCAGCATCGTCGCCAATGGTCTTCTGCTGTCAGGCCTGAATTTCTATTGGCAGCAGGTCGGTACGGGACTGCTGATCTTCCTTGTCCTCGCCATCGGCTTCGCCAATCGGAAGGCGACCGCACATGCATGAACCGCCCCGGAAGGGGCGGCGCGGGGATGGCGTTTTTGGATCACAGGCGCGAGACGGCCGGGCGAGAGGCCATTTCAGACCGCGGCACTCTTTGGTATCGCGCCGGCCGCTTCCGCCTCTTCCCGCTTGATCGCTTCAATGTCGCGATAACGGTTGGCCGGATGGTTGGTCGCCAGATAGTCGCCATCGCCGAAAAGCTTTTCCCGTAGTGTGCCCGGCTTGTATGCCGTGGGATAAACACCGCGTTTCTGGAGTTCAGGGACGATATAACCGACCACATCCTCGAAACTGTCGGGTGTCACCGCATAGGCGAGGTTGAAGCCGTCGACGTCAGTATCATCCACCCATTCCTGCAGGATATCGGCGATGCGCGAAGGAGAGCCGACGAAGACCGGCCCCATCCCGCCGATGCCGCCGAATTTCGCCAGTTCGTCGATTGTCCAGGATTTGTCGCCGCCGGCGATGTGCTCGACGAAGGAATGGATTGCATTGGTTTCGACCTTCCGCACCTGGTCCGTCGGTGCATATTGGCCGAAATCGATGCCACTCCAGCCCGACATGAAGACCAGAGAGCCGTCATAGGAAACGTAATCCCGGTATTCTTCGAACTTCTTCTGCGCCTTTTCGTCCGTCTCGTCGGTGATGATGGTGACCAGCGTGTAGATATAGACCTTCTTGGGGTCACGTCCGGCTTCGGCGACGCGTCGGCGGGTTTCCGCAACGTGCTGTTTGAGAACGGATTTGGTCGGGGCGGCGACGAAGATGCATTCAGCATGTTCGGCGGCAAAGGCCTTGCCGGGGCCTGAAGCGCCCGCCTGATAGAGAACGGGGGTGCGTTGCGGCGAGGGTTCACTCAGATGATAGCCCGGCACCTCGAAATATTTGCCCTTGTGACCGATCTCGTGAACCTTGGCGGGATCGGTGAAGATGCGTCGGTCACGGTCACGCAGCACCGCGCCTTCTTCCCAGCTTCCTTCGAAAAGCTTGTAGAGCACTTCGATATATTCGGCGGCCACTTCATAACGGTTGTCGTGACGGCGCAAGCCGCCCTGGCCGATATTCTTCGCCCCGCTCTCCAGATAGGAGGTGACGATATTCCAGCCGATCCGGCCTTTGCTATGGTGATCGGCGGTCGAAAGCCGGCGCGCAAATGTGTAGGGATGCTCAAACGAGGTGGAAGCGGTGATGCCGATGCCCAGATGTTCCGTCGCCAGCGCAATGGGGGCGGCAAGCTGCAGCGGATCGTTCACCGGTATCTGCGCGGCCTGATGCAGGGCGTGATAGTTCGAACCCTTGTAGACATCGTAATAACCGATGACATCGGCAATGAAGATACCGTCGAACACGCCGCGTTCCAGCGTGCGGGCCAGATCCTGCCAATAATCGAGATCCTTGTATTTCCAGGATTTATCGCGCGGATGCGCCCAAAGGCCCGGTGACTGATGCCCTACACAATTCATGTCGAAGGCGTTGAAGCGAATGGTCTTGCTCATGCTAAACTCCCAGATATGTCGGAGCCGAGGATAAAGGGGGCATGACGCGCGCGACAGTTTCTTGATGTTTTTTATAGACTAACTTGGAGAATAAAATTCCGCGCCGGGTGGAGCAGGCAACAGCCCTGTCCCGTCACCCCGGACACGTGCGACCGGCGCCACTGAATGAAACCGATGCCGGATGACAGGCGGCGCGGATGATTTTTTCGTTCCGCCCGCCAAAATTGGAAGTTCGTAAGGCTACTAAATCGACAAATGTTGTAGATTTTCTCCAGTCGCGAGGCGACAAGATCATGCGGATTGAGATGCCAGTAAACCGGAAGAATGCGATTGTCGCCATCATTGGCGGTGGGTTTAGCGGAGCAGCGCTTGCTGTTCACCTCCATCGCGCTGCCGCGCGGCTGGAAGGGGTGCGGATCGTCGTGTTCGAACCGAGGGAGACGCTGGGCGCCGGGCTTGCCTATTCCACGCCGGAGCCTGCCAACCGGATCAATGTGCCGGCCGGGCGCATGACGCTTTATCCCGACGATCCGGATAGTTTTGTCCGTTATATCGAGAAAACCAATGTGCTGGCGGAGGATGCGGCTGCGCTTCTGCCGGATGGTCAGGCCTATCCCCAGCGCCGTGTCTTCGGCGCCTATGTTGCCGCCGAGATGGCTCCCTTGCTGGAAGCGGGCATTGTCGAACATGAGCGCAGCCGTGTGGAACATGTGGCCCGCCACGGCGAGGGCTGGGAATTGCTTACCGCAGACGGCAACAGTCACGTCGCGGATATCGTGGTGGTGGCGACAAGCCATCCGCCGCCGGCCCTTCCGCAGGTGCTGCGACCGCTTGCCGGCCATCCGAAACTGGTGGCTGACTTGAATGCGGATGCCGCGCTGGACAACATCACCGCAGATGATCGCATTTTGATCGTCGGTAATGGCCTGACGGCGGCCGATGCATTTGCCGCACTGAAGCGCCGTGGCCATCACGCAGCGGTCGTCTCACTCTCACGCCGGGGCCTGCGGTCGCGTGGCCATCCCGCCGCGCCGCAGGAGCCCTATGGGGATTTTACCGATCCGCCGCTGGGAAGCGCCTCGGAATTGCTGCGGCGGATCCGTAAGGCTTTGCGCGCAGCGCAGGCAACCGGTGTTACCTGGCATGGCGTTCTGGATGCCGTGCGCCTGCAGGGGCGCGACATATGGCGCAATCTTCCCTTGAATGAACGGCGCAGGGTCGTGCGCTGGCTGCGTCCCTTCTGGGACGCGCATCGCTTCAGGATTGCGCCGCAGGTCGAGGCGCTTCTGGATGAAGCCGTCGTTTCTGGTGAGTTGCGGATTGTCGCCGGTTCGCTCGTATCAGCGCAGGATGACCGGAACGGTTCGCTGCTTGTCGATCTCAGGCTTCGTGGCCAAAAGGACATCGCGCGGATCGAGGTGGAGGCGATCATCGTCACCACCGGGCCTGCCCATGGCGGGATTCTGAAATCGCAGGCCTTTCTTTCCGGGCTGGAGCAGGCGGGTTTTCTGACACTCTGCCCGACCGGCCTCGGCATCCGTTGCGACGAGCGATCACGCGCCATCGACCGTCAGGGTCAGGCCGTCGAGACGCTGTTGATCGGTGGTCCTCTGGCTCGCGGAACCTTCGGAGAATTGATGGGCCTGCCACAGGTTACGGAACATGCGGTCTATGTGGCCGCAGAGATTGCGAGCAGCCTTGCATCGGCCGCGACGGAAAGCCGTCGCTGAACGGACAACACGAAAGGATATTCCAGATGGCGAAAACAGACGCTCCGCTTGATTTTTTATGGTTCATCCCGTCATCGGGCGATGGTTCCTATCTCGGTTCCGATGATCTGTCGCGACCTTCCGATCCCGGATATTTCCGGGAAATAGCCCAGGCGGCGGATCGGCTCGGTTACTCCGGCGTGCTCATTCCCACCGGCGTCGCCTGTGAGGAATCCTTCATTCTGGCGGCCAATCTCGCTGCTTTTACCGAGAAGCTCAAATTCCTCGTCGCCATCCGTCCGGGCGTTGCATCACCCGCCTATTATGCGCGGCTGGCTTCCACGCTCGATCGTGTTTCCCATGGCCGGCTGCTGCTTAACATCGTGGTTGGCGGCAGCGCGCAGGAACTGGCCGGCGACGGCATTTTCCTGCCGCATGACGAGCGTTACGATCACGCCGACGAGTTCTTTCAGGTCTTCAACTCACTGATCGAAACCGGCAAGGGGAATCTCGACGGCAAATATATCAAGGCGCTGGATGCCCGGCTTGGTCTGCCGCCGGTGCAGGAGCCGCGTCCGCCGATTTATTTCGGTGGCTCTTCCGATGCCGGCATCGAGTTTTCGGCCGGGATCACCGATAAATATCTGACCTGGGGCGAGCCGCCGGCACAGGTGGCGGAAAAAATCGCCAAGGTGCGTGCCGCTGCCGCAAAAAGGGGGCGGAAGGTTACCTTCGGCATCCGTCTGCATTTCATCGTGCGTGAAACGGACGAGGAGGCCTGGGCCGATGCCGACAGGCTGATTTCGAAGCTTTCCGATGAGACCATCGCTTCCGCTCAGGAGGTCTTCTCCAAGGCCTCGGACTCCGTCGGGCAGGCGAGGATGCAGGCCCTGCACAATGGCCGGCGCGACAAGCTGGAAGTTTCTCCCAATCTATGGGCGGGCATAGGGCTGGTTCGCTCGGGCGCAGGCACGGCACTTGTCGGTTCCCCGAAGACGGTCGCGGCGCGGCTCAGGGAATATCAGGAGCTCGGCATCGATACCGTCATTGCCTCCGGTTATCCGCATCTGGAGGAGGCCTATCGCCTGTCCGAGCTGCTGTTTCCGGAAATCGGCCTCGGCGGGCCGCGAAACGAGATTCGCTCTTCCTTCGGCGCGAAACAGGTGTTCGGCGGCGGCGGCCATGGCGGCAATGTGAAAGTCGCATCAGGTTCCTGAAGAAAATATCTGGCGGAAGAAACCTCTTCCGCCAGACATGAGGCTTAAGACGCCAAGCGTATTTTGGCCCGTTGATCCGCCGAGGCGCTCTTTCGTTTTTTTCGATATTCAGAGAAAAACCTTCTCTAATATAGAGCATAAAAAACATAGAATTACTGTTCTGCGCCGCGCCTTGTGCGATGCTCACGCCATCATTCACCGTGTTTGAGAGGCGTCCCATGGGCACGATTTCCGAGACCAAGATCGACTATAGTGTTCATCCGCGCGTCAATTCTGCGGACCCGATTGCGCCGCGTCCGCGGCCGGCGACCCCGGCGCATATCGTCTCGTCGGACGCGGAAGCGATAGAAATCGCGCAGCGGCTGGCGGAAAAATTCAGGGTCGGTGCGGCGCTGCGCGATCGCGAAGGCCTGTTGCCGATTGATGAGCTGGACGAATATTCCCAGAGCGGTCTCTGGAGCATCAACGTTCCCAAAGCCTATGGCGGGCCGGAAGTATCGTACGCCACGCTTGCCAGGGTCATCGCAACGATTGCGGCGGCCGATCCCGCCATTGCCCAGATCACCCAGAACCATCTGGCAATCGTCGCCACCGTCGATCTGGACGGCACGGAAGACCAGAAAAAACTGTTTTTCGGCTGGGCGCTTCAGGGTATTCGTTACGGCAACGCCTTCTCCGAGTTGAAGAGCAAGACCGTCGCCGATTTCGAGACGAAAGTGGCCCATGACGGCGACAGCGTGATCGTCAATGGCGAGAAATTTTATACGACCGGAGCCCTTCTCGCGCATATCGTGCCGATTGTCGCCCTAGATGAAACGGGGCAGGGATATCTCGTTTTCGCCGACCGTGACGCTCCGGGCCTGACGGTGACCAACAACTGGTCGAGCTTTGGCCAGCGCACCACGGCATCGGGATCGGTGAAGATCGAAAATGTCCGTGTTCCCAAGGAGAGGGCGGTAAAGGTCACCTCCTTCGATCACCCCACCATTGGCGGCCCGGTCTCGCAGATCATCCAGTCGGCAATCGATGTGGGCATTGCCCGCGGCACGATCGATGACACCATCGCCTTCATCGGCAAGCACAGCCGGCCATGGCTCGACAGCGGCAAGCAGACGGCGGGCGAAGATCTCTTCACCATTGCCGCCATCGGCGATCTGAAAATCCGTCTGCATGCAGCCGAGGCGCTTCTTGAAATTGCCGGTCACAGCATCGATGCCGCAAAGCGGAACACGACGCTGGAAACCGTTTCGGAAGCGACGATCAGGACCGGGGAATCGAAGGTTCTGACCACCGAAATCGCTATTCTGGCAACCAACAAACTGTTCGAACTTGCCGGCACCCGTTCGACACTTGCCGAACATGGGCTGGACCGGCATTGGCGAAACGCCCGCGTCCACACGCTGCACGATCCGGTGCGGTGGAAATATTTCCATGTCGGAAACTATTATCTGAACGGCGCACACCCCCCGCGCCATGCCTGGAATTGAGGCCGTTTCCATGACAACGACTGACCGGAAGCTGCATCGCGAGGCTGCGTTGACCTCGGGAAAACCTGCGCCGCATATCCCGCCGCGTCGGACGAAGGCTCACATCATAAAGGACGATGCCGAGGCTATTGCCGTTGCGCAGGAGCTTGCGCGCGGCTTCGCCGCCGGGGCGGCGGAACGCGACAGGGAGCGGCGGTTGCCGCTCGCCGAAATCGAGCGTTTTTCGCAAAGCGGATTGTGGGCCATTACCGTGCCGAAGGACTATGGCGGTGCCGGTGTTTCGGCCGTAACGCTGGCGGAAGTGACCGCGATCATTTCCGCCGCCGATGGCAGCATCGGGCAAATTCCGCAAAACCATTTCTACATGGTCGAGGCCTTGCGGTTGGCCGGCAGCGAGGAACAGAATCGGCATTATTTTAAGCGCATTCTCGACGGAGACCGGCTGGGCAATGCCTTCACCGAAATCGGTACAAAAACCCCGGTCGATTACAAGACGCACTTCGCCGAGCGGGATGGCAGGCTGCTGCTGAACGGACAGAAGTTCTATGCCACCGGTTCTCTGTTTGCCCACATCATCGTTGTCGTCGCCAAGGGGCCGGATGGGCGGGTGAATATCGTCTTTATCGACCGCGCAACGGCTGGGCTTTCGCTGGTCGACGACTGGACGTCCTTTGGCCAGCGCACGACAGGCAGCGGCACTGTCACCTTCGATGAGGTTGAAATCACACCGTTCCAGGTCGTGGATCACGATGTCGTCTTCGAGCGGCCGACACCCATGGGGCCTTTTGCGCAGATCATCCATGCCGCCGTTCAGGTCGGCATTGCACGCGGTGCTCTCGCGGAAACGATCTCCTATGTTCGCGCCCATGCTCGCCCGTTTTTCGAGCTGAGCATCGAGCACGGTTATGAAGACCCGCACACCATCCATGCTGTCGGAGACGTTTCCATCCGCGTGCATGCGGCCGACGCGCTTCTCGCAAGAGCCGGCCGCATCCTCGACAGTGCGAGTGCGGCACCGGACGAAAAATCGGTGGCAGCGGCCTCCATCGCGGTGGCGGAGGTCAAGTCGCTTGGTACGGAAGCCGCTCAACTTGCGTCTACGAAGCTCATAGAACTCGGCGGGGCGCGTTCCACGCTGGAAAGCTATGGGCTCGACCGTTACTGGCGCAATGCCAGAACGCATTCGCTGCATGATCCCGTCCGCTGGAAATATCACCATATCGGCAATTTCTATCTGAACGGCACGCTGCCGCCGCGTCACGGGGCCATCTAGCGTCCGGTTTCAAAATCACAAATCCCCTACCCAAACCGGCGATCACCGATCGCCGGACGACCATTCAACGCCATCAGGAAACAGAGACCATGACGTATCATCCAGATCCCAACCGCTATGAAGACGCCACCTTCCGCCGTGTCGGGCGCAGCGGCCTGAAACTGCCGGCGATTTCCTTCGGCCTCTGGCACAATTTCGGCGATACGACGCCGCTCGAAACGCAACGCTCCATTCTTTTCAAGGCTTTCGATCTCGGCATCACCCATTTCGACCTCGCCAATAATTACGGCCCGCCCGCCGGCAGCGCCGAGGTGAATTTCGGCCATATATTGAAACAGGATCTTGCCAATTACCGTGACGAACTGATCGTCTCCACGAAGGCCGGATGGGACATGTGGCCCGGCCCCTATGGACGCGGCGGCGGTTCCAAAAAAGCCCTGCTCTCCAGCCTCGATCAGAGCCTGACCCGGCTGGGGCTGGACTATGTCGATATTTTCTACTCGCATCGTTTCGATGCGGAAACGCCGCTTGAAGAAACCGCCGATGCGCTGGCGCAGGCCGTTCGTCAGGGCAAGGCGCTCTATGTTGGCGTGTCGTCCTATTCCGGCGTGAAGACGCGTGAAATTGCGGCGCTGCTGAAAGAGCGCGGCGTGCCGCTCCTCATCAACCAGCCTGCCTATAATCTCTTCAACCGCTGGGCCGAAAAGGACCTTCTGGATGCGACCGACGAGGTCGGTGCGGGTGTGATTGCCTTTACGCCGCTGGCGCAGGGATTGCTGACCAATAAATATCTGAACGGCGTGCCGCAGGATGCGCGCGTCAACCGTCCGGGCGGGGATTTCCTGCGGCCGGAGCATCTGAAGCAGGAGAATATCGATCGAGCCCGCGCTCTCAATGAGATTGCCAGAAACCGCGGGCAGTCGCTGGCGCAGCTCGCCATCGCCTGGGTGCTGCGCGACAAGCGCGTCACCTCGGCGCTGATTGGCGCAAGCTCCGCCAGACAGGTGGAGGAAAATGTCGCGGCGCTCAAGAACCCGTATTTCACGGCGGAAGAGCTGGTGGAAATCGATCGTTATGCCGTCGAAGGTGGCATCAATCTGTGGGAAAAACCGTCCCACGACGAAGTGGTCTGATGCATTCTGTCTTATCAAAAATCGCCCGGGTTTTCCCGGGCGATTTTTTCGTCAGGTCACGTTGCTTCAACCGCCATATTCGATGATTTCAAGCCCGGCGTTATAGTCGGTCGCGTAGATCAGCCCATTGGCATCAACAAAGACATCGGCCGACTGGATGACTTTCGGCCGGCTCGGCCGCCGGTCCGTCATCGTTGCCGGCCCTGCTGGAACGAGCGCGCCGGTTTCGACGGGATGATAGGGATCGGAAATATCGAAGGCGCGGATGCCGGCATTCTGCCAGGTGGCGAAGATCAGCGTTTCCGACACGAAGGAACCTGGCCGGTTTTCATGCAGGTTATGCGGGCCGAAATGGCCGCCCTTCTTCGCGTAATCGATCTCGTTCGGGATCGGGAATGTCGAGATGCTGACCGGATTTTCCGGAACGCGGATGTCGAAAATCCAGGTGTGCTTGCGTCCGTCTTCCTCGTTGTCCAGCACGGCTTCGTCGGCGACCACCAGCAGGTCGCGGCCCGGCAAGGGCAGCGGCGAGTGGGTGCCGCCGCCATAGGGCGGTGACCAGTTACGATGGGCGATGAGCTTGGGAGCCGAATGATCGCTGACGTCAAGCAGGGTCAGGCCGCCATCACGCCAGCAGGCATAGGCGGTGTCGCCATGCACCAGTGCGTGATGCAGGGCATATCGTTTTCCCTCGCTCCATGCCGGTTTTTCACCCTCGGCCGTGTTCATGCCCGGCAGCCACCAGCGGCCCAGCAATTGCGGCCTCGTTGGATCGGCAAGATCGATGGTGACGAAGATATAATCGGAAAAGCCGTCCAGCAGCGCCGAAGCGTAGGCGTAACGCCCGCCCACATACCACAGGCGGTGGAAACCGATGCCATCGACATCCAGCTGGCCGATTTTTCTGGGCTTGTCGGGTGTCGAGATGTCGAACACCGTCATGCCCGCGGTCCACACCCGCTCCCGTTTTTCCGCAGCGACCGTCTCGCCGACCGATTTGGTATAATAGGCCTTTTCGTCGGTGAAGGACTGGACATCGGCGAAAAGATCGAGCGCGTTGATGACCAGCAGCAGGTCGTCATGGGTCTGCAGGTGAATGTTCCAGGTGTTGGCCGGGGCCTGCACGTAGTTGACGGTTTTCGGATTCTTTGCATCGCGCGCGTCGATGATCGAAAAGCCCTGCGACCATGGATGTGCCACATAAGCGTAACCGCGATGGACCATCAGTTGCAGGCCATCGCCACGGCCGCCGATATCGCTATGGCCGATGAGTTTCATGTTGCGGGTGAAATCGGGTTTCGGAAGGTCTGGGGCGGCCATGGTCTGCTCTTGCGTTGCGATGGGAAAAGCGCCGCCTGCGGGCGGCGGCGCATCTTGGTAAAGGCGATCAATGCTTGACGGCGGGGATCCAGGCGGCGGTAGCGGCGTCGCTTTTCAGAAATGCCGGGAATTTCTTCTGGAGGTCCTCGATGGTGCCAATGTCGTTTTTCACCAGATCGTCACGGGTGATGAGGGTCGGCTGCAACAGCACCGACCGGCCGGGGAATTGGCCTGCGATCGAAAGCGAGACGGCACGCACCGATACTTCACCGACGACGGCGGCGTTGGTTGCGGCGGTGGCGGCCCAGGCGCTGTCCGGCTCGGTGATGAGCTGGATGTCCGCCGTCGAAATATCTACGCCGTAGATCTTCACCTGCTGTGAAAGGCCGAGTTCGTCGATGGCGAGCTTTGCGCCCTTGGCGAATTCATCCCAAGGGGTGAAGATGACGGAAATATCCGGATTGGCGCGCAGGACGGCCTTCGTCTGATCGGCGACGGAGGCCGGCACCGTATCATTTACGACGCCCCAGACGGCCTTTTCCTTCAGATTGTGTTTGGCGATGAAGTCTTTCCACACGGCGTAACGCCGGTCGAGCGGCGCAAAGCCGGCGACATAGACCGCCCCGCCGACAAAGCCGTCGCCCTTGTCCTTCACGGCCTGATCCAGCACTAGCTTCGCCATGTCCTTGTCGCTCTGCTCGATCTGCGGGATTTGCGGGTTTTCGAGGTCCACGTCATAGGCAACGACCTTGATACCCTTGTCGAGCGCCTTTTGCGCCACGTCCTTCAGCACTTCCGGGCGGCCATTGTTGATGATGATGCCGTCGACGCCGAGATTGATCGCCTGCTCGACGAGGTTTCTCTGCGTGTCATTGTCATTGCGGGCCTGGGAGACGGTAAGCTTGACGCCGAGCGTATCGGCCTGCCGCTTGACGCCCGCCTCAAAGGCCTGCAGCCAGTCGCCGCTGCCGAGGAAGCTGACGACGGCAATGTTGACCGTCTTCTTGTCGAAGGGTGCCGGGGCGCCTTCGATGCCGGCGGAAAAGGCGCTGGTGGAGAGGAAGCTAAGCGAGATGACGGCCGCGGCCAGTGTCTTGACGGTTTTGAACATGGTTTCCACTTCTCTGGACGGATATTGAAAGGTCAGATTTTTGTGCGGGCAACGCCGTAGGTCAGCGCCAGTGCGCCAACCAGAACAGCGCCCTTGATGAAGTCCTGCGTGTAATAAGGTGCGTTCAGCATGGTGAGGCCATTGAGCAGCACGCCGACGAAAACGGCGCCGACAAGCGTGCCAAGAACGTTCGGGCGGCGCAGCGCCAGAACCGCAAAGCCGATCAGCGCGGCGGCGACCGAATCCATCAGCAGCGAGGCGCCGGAGGAAACGTCGCCCCGGCCGACGCGGGCGGCGACGATGATGCCGCCAAGGGCCGCGAGCGTGCCCGAAAGCACGTAAGCGAAGGTCTTGATCCTGTCGACATTGGCGCCTGCAAGCCGCGCGGCCGTTTCATTGCCGCCGGTGGCGTAGATCAGGCGACCCAACCTCGTCTTTTCGGTTAGAATGAACAGAACGAAGGCGACGATGGCCATCAGCACCACGGGCAGGGGGATGAAGCCGAACAGGCTGGAGCGCCCGATCGTCAGGAAGGCGGGATCGTATTTGCCGCTGGCCGTCGAACCGTCAGGCAGGATGAGGCCGACGGAGATGGAGCGACCGGCCGTCGGGATGAGCTGGAGGCCGGTCAGCAGGAACATGGTGGCGAGTGTGG
Source organism: Rhizobium sp. BR 250 (assembly GCF_047445855.1). Classification (NCBI taxonomy): domain Bacteria; kingdom Pseudomonadati; phylum Pseudomonadota; class Alphaproteobacteria; order Hyphomicrobiales; family Rhizobiaceae; genus Rhizobium; species Rhizobium sp. BR 250. The sequence goes on along the minus strand of NZ_JARWKW010000013.1, from coordinate 126,089 downwards.
CCAGCAGGTCCGGCACCTTGAGCCTGACGATCAGGAAAGCATTGGCAAGGCCGACAAGCGCGCCGAAGGCCAGCACCAGCGGCACCGTCTGCCAGGCACTCAGCCCCAGCACGATCATCGCATAACTTGCGGCCATGACGCTGGATGCCGCCACCGCCCCGACCGAGAGGTCGAAGCCGTTGATGGCAAGCGTGACGCTGACGCCGGCACCGATGATGGCGACGACGGAGACCGCCTGCAGGATGCTCATGAGATTGTTGATGTTGATGAAGGCGGGCTGCGCGAGCGAAAAACCGACGACCATCGCTGCGAGCAACAGGAAAACCGCGCCCCGTCTTATCGCGTTTCGCAGCGTTTCCAGTGTCGCCGCTTCTTTTGACTGTTCTGAAATCTCTCGGGTGCCGTCGACCATCAGGCGGGTTCCTTGTGAAGATGCGGCGTTCCGGCATCGTTGGTTTGTTCGAAAAGGGTGTGCCCATCCATCACGAGGACCCGGTCAGCCACCTCATAGGCTTCTTCCGGATCGGATGTGGCGATGAGCGTGGCGCGCCCGGAATGGCGGCGAATGGCGGCAATGATATCCTGCCGTGCGCCGACATCGACGCCCTGGAACGGTTCGTCCAGCAAAAGCAGGCGGCTGGGCTCGGCTTCCCAGCGGCCGATGACGACCTTCTGCTGGTTGCCGCCCGAAAGCGACCAGACAGAGGCATCGGCCGATTGCGCCTTGATCGACAGGCGCTGGATCGCTTTCCGGCCTTCCTCTTTTTCCCGGTTGGATAACAGGAACCCGGAGGGATACCATTTTCCGAGATGCGGCAGGCTGATCGTTGCGGCAATGCTTTCGCCCGGCCAGTCGGCATGGATGAAAGAGGATCTGTGCCGGTCTTCGGCGGCCATCACCACGCCGGCGGCGATCGCTTCGGCGGGGCTGCCCGGCGCATAGGTCTTGCCATCCAGAAATGCCTGTCCGCCCAAAAAAGAGCCAAGGCCGAACAGCGTGGACAGAAGACGGCTTTTACCGGCTCCGAGAACGCCGGTGATGGCGACCACCTCTCCCTCCCGCACGGAGAGGGAAAAGGGCGCGCTTTCCGGCAGCAGACGCGTGCTCTCCAGTCGCAGCACCGTCTTTTCGAAATCACGCCGCCGGTCCGGGCGCGCCGCATTCAACGAGCGGCCGATCATGGTTTCAATGGCGGCGCTGAAATCGACGGGCCGGACGAAAGAACCGACATTGCGCCCGCCGCGCAGGATTTCGACCCGGTCCGCGAGCGCTTCGAGATCGGCGGTTCGGTGCGAAATATAGAGCACACCGATCCCGCGCGCCTTCAGGGAGCGTACGAGATCGTAAAGACGGGCCGATTCCCGGGCGGAAAGGCTGGCCGTCGGTTCGTCCAGAATGATCAGCCGGGCCTTGTTGGCGAGTGCGCGGGCAATGGCGACCTGCTGCCGGTCAGCGGCGCTCAGCGTCTCGAAATCCCGGTCGAGCGGCAGATCGAAACCGGTTTCGGCGAGAATGGCCGCAGCCTGCCGGCGGACCGATTTTTTCGACAGGAAGAAGGGATGACGGCCATCAACGAAATGGTTGAGCAGAAGCGCGTCCGCGACCGTCAGACCCGGAATGCCAACGACATCCGTTGACTGATGGACCGTGACGATGCCCTGCGATGCCGCATCCGCCGGGCTTTGCGGCGAAAATGGCTTGCCTTGCCATGTCATCGTTCCGGCATCCGGCCGATAAAGCCCGGAGAGAATTTTGACGAGCGTGGATTTTCCAGCACCGTTTGCACCCATCAGTGCGACGACTTCACCCGCCTCGATCGCGAGATGCGCATCGGTGAGGGCCTTGGTGGAGCCGAACGCGTGGGAGATGTTCTGAACGTCGAGAAGGGGCATGTGCGGAAATCCATCCTGTAACAATCCAGTTTGGTAATACTTTTGCAGCGGCAAACAAGAATGGCCCTTCTATTGTGCCGTCAAAGCAGGGAATAAATTTCCATCGTCCTTTGTGCGGGTTCCAAGCGATTGAAATTCATCATTTTTACGCGATCCTGGTCAATCGGTCAGACCAGCGCGGCGAAGAATCTCCGCCCTCCCGGCTTGAGCAAAACCTGTCATTTCCTGTGCCCGCGAGACAAAAGAAAACTCGTTTCCCCGCGCAAAATAGCAATATTAAACCCATAAAAACGATAGATTATATGCACATAATTTGAGGACTATCCAGCCGCCACTCAATTGGAGAAAAATCCCGATGTCTTTGAAACCCGGTCACATCGCTCTTGCGCTTTTGCCTTCGCTTCTGGCCGCCGGGGCCGTAAGCGCACAAGGGCTGAAAGGCGCGCCCGATCCCTTCGACAAGGGTGGCGTCAAGATCGCGCTGATCAGCTATATTTCCGCCGGCGATTTCTTCCAGGCCTATCAGTCTGGCGCCGAGGCGCAGGCAAAGGCGCTGGGCGCAGACCTCAGGATATTCCCCGGCAGGCAGGATGCAGCGCAACAGCGTGAGCAGATCCTGCAGGCGATCAATCTTGGTGTCGAGGCCATCATCATCGATCACGGCCAGCCGGAATCACTGACGGATGTGGTTCAGCAGGCATTGGACAAGGGCATCAAGGTCGTCGCTTTCGATGTGAACCTCAACAATCCGAAGATCCCGCAGGTCGAGCAGTCGGATCATCGTCTGGCCGAGCTGGCGCTTGATCAGGCCTTGAAGGATAACGGCACGAATTTTAAGGCCGGTTATGCCTATGTGGCGGGTTTTGCGCCGCTCGACCGCCGTAACGAGGTGTGGGACAAGGTGAAGGCAGCCAATAAGGGCATTGTCGAGAAGGCCCGTTTCGGAACGGTGAGTGATACGACCGCAGCGGCCACGGCGGATCAGGCCAAGGCCGTTCTGCGCGCCAACCCGGAAATCTCGGTGATTTTTGCACCCTATGATGAATTTGCCCGTGGTGTGAAATTGGCCGTGGCCGATCTGGGCATTGGCGACAAAATCAAGATTTATTCCGCCGATGTTTCCACGGCCGATATTCAGGAAATCGTCGAGCCGGGCAGCCCCTGGGTCGCCACTGCGGCGACCAATCCGGCTGTGGTGGGTGCCGTGTCGGTGCGCGCCGCCGCACTTGAAATCGCCGGCGAGAACGTGCCGAAAACCATCGTTGTCGATCCGGTTCTGGTTACCCAGGAGCAGTTACGGGCGGCAGGCGTGAAAACCATCGAAGAGCTTGCGAAGAAAATTCCCGCCTTCTCKACCAGCACAGCTGCCACCGCGAGCTGGATACCGGCCGCAGCCTTTTGAACCGCCTGGAAAAACGGATGTCGAAAGCGCCCCGGCCCGCCGTGCCGGGGCGTTTTCATGTCGGCAATGGCCTCCGGGCCTGCCTTGCGCGCAATTGCTTATCTTCCGAATTGTCGGCACGCCGTTGCTCTGGAAAGAGGGGATGGTCCACTCCTTTCCAGCCGCGCCTGTTAAAGAAGGGAAGGACCGTCAGGCCTTCCCCTTCCAGGGAACGAGAACCCGCTCCAGCAGCCGGACTGAAAAACCGAAGCCGAAAGCGCAGACGGAGATGATGGCGATGCCGACAAACACCACGTCGGTTGCCAGGAACTGTGCGGCGGACATGATGAGGAAGCCGATGCCGCGCGTGGAGGCAATCAACTCGGCGGCGACCAGCGTTCCCCAGCCGATACCGAATGCAATGCGCACGCCGGTGAGGATTTCCGGCAGGGCGCTTGGCAGCACGATTTGCGTGAAAAGCTGCAGGCGCGATGCACCAAGCGAGCGTGCCGCATTGGCGCGCTCGACCGAAACGGAACGCACGCCGGCTTGCGCCGAGAGGCAGATCGGGGCGAACATGGCCAGAAACAGCAGGGCCACCTTGGATGTTTCTCCGATGCCGAGCCAGATGATCATCAACGGCAGATAGGAAAGCGGCGGCAGCGGCCAGTAGAACTCGATGGGCGTATCGAGAATGCCCTTGGCCCAGCGGTTCAGGCCCATCAGAAGGCCGATTGGAATGGCGGTGACGACGGCAAGCGCGGCGGCAAGACCAATGCGAAACAGGCTGGCGCCGATATGTTGGCCAATCGATGCGCCGGCATAACCGTCGGTGTAGATCACGGTGAACTGGTGCAGCACTTCGCCGGGGCGTGGCAGGAAGAGGCTCGGCGCGAGTTTGAGCGCCGTTGCCGCCCACCAGGCGAAAATCAGCACGGCGGCGGTGGCGATGCTGATCGCGACTGTCGGCCTGCCGTCCAGCCCGAAACCGGCCATCCTCACCGTCCTGGGCTTTATGGGGGCGGTTTCCATCGCCTTGCCTTCAAGTTCCAGCGTCGTCATGCGTGAAGCTCCGTCTTGCTGTGGTCGCGATGCAGAATTTCGCGGATCTCTTCGCGCAGGGTGTTGAATTCCCGCGAAAGATGGATGGAACGCACATCGCCGGTTTCGACAAAGCGGCGCACGAAATCGAGATCATAACGCGCGACGACCCGGCCGGGCCGCGGCGACATGACGATGACCTGCGTGCCGAGGAAGAGCGCTTCCTCGATGGAATGGGTGATGAAAAAGATGCGTTTGCCGGTTCGGTGCCAGACGGAAATCAGCAGTTCCTGCATCTGCTCGCGCGTCAGGCTGTCCAGAGCGCCGAACGGCTCGTCCATCAGCAGAATATCGGGCTCGGTGGCCAGCGCCCGCGCGATACCGACACGCTGGCGCATGCCGCCTGAAAGTTCATGAGGGAAGTTCTCGGCGAAATCCCTGAGGCCCACCAGCGCAAGCAGTTCCTCGGCTTTTTCTCGCCTTTGTTTCTTGCCGATACCTGCGAATTTCAATCCGAGCGCCACGTTGTCGGCGATGTTGGACCACGGCAGCAACGTATCTTTCTGGAAGACGACGCCGCGGTCCGCGCCCGGCGCTGTGATTTCGCGGCCGTTCAAGGTGATGGACCCCTCGGATATGGGCAGGAATCCGGCAATTGCGTTCAAAAGCGTGGATTTGCCGCAGCCCGAAGCGCCGAGCGCCACCACGAAAGCGCCTTCGGGAATATCGAGGTTTACACGGTCGAGCGCGTGGATTTCCTTGCCGTCGTGCCCGTCGAAATAAACGGTGGCGTTCTGGATTTGCAGCATTTTATCGTTTCCAAAGTGGCAAACCCGCCGGTTCCCTGGGAACAGGCGGGCGCGTGTTTTCTCTTGCCGTGCTTACTGGGTGAGCTTCAGCGCGTCCGCCGTCGTGAAGGCCGCGTAGCTCGGCAGAACCTCGGAAATCTTGCCCTGGTCCTTGAGGAACTGCGATGTCGCCTTGAGGATTTTGGCAACGCCGGAATTTTCTCCACCGCCGAGCCATGCGTCGGAAGCCTGGACATCCGGCGTCAGCAGGTTGAGATTGTTAAGTGCGGCCGCCTGTTGTTCCGCAGTGCCGCCAAGGAGCTTGGCAAGTGTTTTGGCATTTTCACTTTGAGGCCCCCATGCAGCCTTGTCGGCGGCGAAGGAGGCGTAATATTTATTGATGACACCGGCGAATTTGATCAGGAATTCGTTGTTGTCATCGGCGAATTTGCCGGTCGCAACCCAGGCGCTGAAGGTTGGGGCGCCCTTTTCGGCCACTTCCTTCGAGGTGATGAGAACCTTGCCGTTTTTCTTCAGCTCGGTCAGCGCCGGATCCCAGACGAAACCGCCGTCGATGTCACCACGATTATAGGCGGCGACGATTTCCGGCTGCGGAATGGCCAGAACCTGTACGTCCTTTTCCGAAAGGCCGCGCGACTTTATCAGTTGCAGAAGCTGATAGTGGTCGGTGGAAACAGGCGCGGCGGCCAGCTTTTTGCCCTTGAGATCATCGAGGCTTTCAATGCCCGAGCCGTTGCGAACGACGAGAGCCTCATCGATGCCGGAGATCGAGGACAGGTAAAAGGCCCTCACGTCGAGGCCGCGCGAGGTGGAGGAAGCGAAGGGACTGGAGCCAACATAGCCGATCTGCACATCGCCGGAGGCGATGGCCGCGAAGATTTCCGCGCCCGAATTGAACTTACGGAAGTCAATATCGTAGCCGGTTTCCCTGGCGAATTCGCCGTTGGCAATCGCCACGGAGGAAGGCAGCGCGTCAGTCTGATAAGCGACGACCACCTTTTTTTCTGCCGCTTCGGCCATAAATGCCGGAGCCGTCATGCCAATGGTCGCTGCGATCACAGCGGAAAAGAGTGTTCTGGGCGTCATGTCTCTGAGCTTTCCGGCGGTAGCGCCATTTCTTCGGAATTCATGTGAATGAAGAAAAGCATAAGTGACGCGTCGGGAATTGGCAGGAAAACCAATCTATAGAATTCCGCCGAACGGTAAATTCTTGGCGGAAAAACCATAAAAACTATAGAAAACTATCCGATCAAGATCGTCGCCTTGACGGCAAAGGCCGTGAAGACACCCATCGGGCTTTGGCAAAGGCCGGAACTGTTGTGTGCCCCTCCGCCTGCGACCTGCGTGCCACGAAGGCCACCTTTGAGGCGGACCCAAAATGCATCAGGCGCAAGAACGGCGGAGGGGGATCGCGGTTATGTCAGGGCTTTGCCGCCATCGCTTCCTTGCCGAGGGAGAGAGCCTCCTTTACCGCGAGCTCTGCCATGGCCAGTGCGGCATCGCGGGTTCTCGCCGCTGCGACAAACCGGCCGTTATGGCAGAAGCTTGCGCCTTCGACGCCACACGCCGCTTCCAGATCCTTGTCCGTCAGACCGGCCCAGGCCACCGGTAGGTCCGCACGCAGATCAAAGCCTTCATCCGCGCGACGGATACCGGTCAGGCACCAGTCGTTGTTGCGTGGATGAACGACAAAGAGCAGATGGTCGGCGCCGGACTTCACGATGGCGGGCCGAAACGGCATGCCCATCGGCAGTTCCAGAATATGCCCTTCACCGGCATCGACGATAGCCTGCTTCACCAGCGCTTCGGCCCGCAATTTCGCGGCGCTGTTGGCGATTTTTGCCTCAACGAAGCTGCGGGCAACGGCCAGCGCCGCATGGAAACTGCGATTGTCCGCCTCGGGATCGGTCTCGTCGAAAACAGGCTTCAGCGTTTCCAGCAAGACAGGCAGGGTCAGCCCGGCAAGCGGCCCGGCGATGGACGGGCTGAGCGCGCCATTATCGACCAGATCGACCGGCAGCACAAAGCTGGTATCGAAAGAGGCATGGACGGTTTCGATATGGTCTTCCGGTACACCGAAGGCGGCAAGATAGTCACGGCCGAAATGCTTCCAGATCAGGCCGAACGAGCTATATGGCTGGCCGTCGTCCCGCAACGGTGCGCCGCGCTGGTGGTGGTCAAAGATGCCTTTTGCCGCATCATAGACGCCGCCGACATCGTAGATGATGCGGTCTTCGCTGGGTGTGATCCATTCGGGCGCCCTGCTGCGGACGAGACGTGCCTGCGGAAAAAGCCGGGTCAGTACGACGCTGGACAGAAGTTCGTCGGCATGGAAGCCACCGGAATGGGTGACGAGGAAGTCCGGGATCATGTCGGGATACGCCTTGTTGCTTGCGGAGGGTCCGGCTGGAAAACTGGGCACCTGATACCTGTTGCCGGACGCCATCTCAACCCGCCATTCGCCACGGAGACCAAAAGCAATGACATGCTGTACCGTGTCTCCGCGGCAGCTATCTCAATCCGCTGAGGTACGTTTCTCCCCCATCAGATTTCGCCGATTGCCTCACGATTCATTTCAACGCATTATTTTCCGGCAGTACCCGCTGCATTGGTTTTCATTTGATTGAACCTATGGAGGAACAAATGGAAGGTGCACCTGTACGTTTTCGCGCTCTCGAGGATTGTGAGGCCTCGGGCATTCCCATACCTGCCGGCCCCTATGTCGGGACGGAGAAAATTCATGAACAGGACGATCAGCCGTTCGTAAAAATATTTCGATACAGTCTTGATCTGTCGGGCGAGGGGCAACGGCTTGACGTTACGCCCCTGGTGGAACTTGGCAAAATCACCGTCGTTCGGCAAAGCTCTCTCTGACGCCATCATTTTTGTCGTTTGAGAGCGCCGCATACTTCGATATGCCGCCAATCAGAAACTCTCCTCGCGGAGGGTTTCTTTTTTATCCACGCTCACCCGGCTTGCGCGCAAAAAAGGAGAGGGGGCGGGAAGTCAGCGAAGACGTTGCGGCGTGGCATCCGCCGGTATCAGCGGGATGTAGCTTTCTCCTGCCAGCTGCTCGCGGTGTTCGCCCTTCGCCCTGGTGATCAGTTCCGGATCGGTCAGCGCACGCACGGCTGAGGCGGCAAGAACCTTGCCGGCTTGCAGCATGCCCTTGTGGGCGTAACCCGAAGTCCCCTGCGAGACCATCTGCCAGGTATGCGGCGGCGTGCCGTAAGCCTCGGTCGCAACATATACCTGACCTGTCGGAACGAGCCAGCTTACGTCACCGACATCGGTTGAGCCGTGCAGGAAGGTCGGCACTTCTTCAAAGGCGTTCAGATCCTCCGAAAGGACCTTGCCACGTTTTGCAATACGGGCCTGAACTTCACTGGTGAAGGTCTTCTGGATATTTCCAGCGAAATCCTTTTCGCTGTTAGAAAAACCGGCAACGCCGATTTTTTCGAACTCCTGATGCATCATGCGCGCCAGAGTGACGTTGGGCACAAGGTCAGCCGAGGCCGCGTCGAAAGTAATATCCAGCTCGGTGCCTGTCATCATGGCGGCACCGCGCGCGACATCCTTCACCCGTTCGGTGATGTCGCGGACCTGATCCATCCGCGGTGCGCGTATCTTGTAAAGCACCTGCGCCTGCGCCTGAACCACATTCGGTGCCCGTCCGCCGGTGTCGGTGATGGCATAGTGAATGCGGCCATCCTGAATGATGTGTTCGCGCAGATAGTTGCAGCCGACATTGGTCAGCTCGACGGCATCCAGCGCCGAGCGTCCCAGGTGAGGTTCAAAACCTGCATGAGCACTCGTTCCCCGGAAGGAAAAATAGAGCTGGTTGGTTGCCAGCATGCGGGCGTTATAGGCGAGGTTTTCATCCCAGGGATGCCAGGTGAATGCCACATCGACGTCGGAAAACAATCCTTCACGTGCCATATACGCTTTGCCGCCACCGCCTTCTTCGGCTGGGCAGCCGTAATAACGGATCGTGCCCGCCAGCCCCAGTTCGTCCTTGCAGGCCTTGAGGGCAAGGATGGCGGCGAGCGCACCGGTGCCCAAGAGGTTGTGACCGCAGCCATGTCCATTGCCGCCTGCGACGACGGGATCGTGATGGGTGACGCCGCTCTTCTGGCTGAGGCCCGTCAGCGCATCAAATTCACCCAGTATCGCGACGACCGGCTGGCCTTCGCCGTAACTGGCTACAAAAGCGGTCTCTATATTGCCGGCATTGCGTGTGACGTCAAAGCCTGCCTTTTCCAGCTCATCCGCCAGAAGCGCCGCCGAACGTGTCTCTTCATAACGGATTTCCGCAAAAGACCAGATTGCATCGGACACCGACTTCAGATTGTCGGATTGGGTGGCGACGGTCCGTTCGATAATGTCGAGATAGGTCATTTTCTTCCTTCAGGCGGTCTGTTCGACAGGTTTGTTGCCATGAACGGCGGGAAAGGTGGTGGCGATAACGCAGACGAGAACGGCACAGGCAACGATCACCGAAAACGCAATCCCGTAATTTTGATTGGTGGCCGACAGAACGGCTCCGATCAGCATGGGGGATGCAAACGAGCCGAGCTGTGCGAGCGAATTGATCAGACCCGTTGCCGTACCCACTGTGTTCTGCGGGAAGTGTTTCATGATGCTGACGAATACGCTGATCGAGATCGCATTCAGGAAAACGTTGGAAACCGACAGGTAGGCGAAGGCGAGCGGAATGGATTCCTCATTGGCCATGAGATAGATGAATATCGCCGATACGGCCGCGCCGATGCAGATCAGATACTTTTCCTTCTGGTGGAAGAAGCGGTCGAGCAGCCAGCCGCAGGTGAGGAACGAGATGAAGCCCAGCGCCGGCGGGATCATCGAATAGGCGCCCATTTGCACCATGCTCATGCCCTTGACCTTCACCCAGTAGGACGGCAGCCATGACTGCAGACCCCAGAACACGATATTGGTAAAGAAATAGACCAGCGTGATCTTCCAGGTCAGCGAGTTTTTCAATAGCGCGCCGATACGCTTCTTTTCCGAAACCTTCTCCACCCTCTCCTTGACGACAGGCGTGTCGTTCGCCGGCTTCATGACGAAGAATAGCACAGCCGAGAGGAGAAGGCCGACGCCGCCGAGGACAAAGAACATCATCTGCCAGCTATGTGCGGCGATCAAAGCCGTAATGACGATCGAGCCGACTGCAAAACCAACCGACGCCCCTGACTGGAGTACCGACTTGGCGCGCGCCATCTGCGACTTCTCGAAGTGTTCGGTGATTGCCACGGAGCCGCCCGCAGGAAAGACGGCCTCGCCGGCGCCGGTCATGGCGCGTGCCGCAGCAAGGCCTATGGCGTTGTGCACAGCACCGGATACGGCCGTTCCCAGCGACCAGACGGCAACGGCGGAACTGAGCACGCGCCGCGCCCCGAAACGATCCACCAGATAACCGCCAATCAGCTGCGTCATCGAATAGGCCAGGAAAAAGGCGCTGATGATCATGCCCTGGTGATCCGGGGAAAGGCCGAACTCCTCACTGATGGGAATGATCGCGATATTGATGGCGGTCTTGTCGATGAAGCCCACGACCCAGCACAGGAACAGCATTCCTATGATGACATGGCGACGCTGTATTTTTGAAAACATATCAGAAGTTCCCTTTTATTGACTTTCTGCCTTTGTCGCATTGCCAGGGAAAAAATCGATGTTTATTCCTCCACAATATTTCAGAGTAATATGTGCATATCACCATGAGGTCGCCCGTGGAAATTACGCTGTCTTCCCATCCGGAACTGAGCAGGATGCAGCACGAAGGCGTGCTTCGCTTCGAAGATGTCGATGTGGAAACCGAGCAGACAGTGGCCCTGCTGTCCCACGCAGTTGAGCGAAGTGACGACAGGCTCCGCCTGGTGGTGGACCACTCCTATTTCACGGCGAAACGCACGATTTTCGAGGTTTCCGCCCAGTGCGGCGAACAGGTCACCACCCGCGTCGTTGCGGCCGTTCAGGAGGCGGTCATTGCCGTACAGACCAAGACCGTGGAAATGCTGGCATCTGTCAATGCCGCGGTGATCAACTCCCTGGACGATCAGGAAATCGTCCATAGTGTCCTTGCCGAGGTAATGAACGTGCTGCCGCACGCGGATGCCGGGGTCTTTCGGTTGTTCGATGAAGAAAGCGGTTATCTTATCCCGGTCTCACATCAAGGGCTGCCGGATGACTATACGCATTACCGCCTGCAGCCGAATGAATCCGTCTCCGGCGAGGTCTTCGTAACCGGCGTCCCTGCCATTCATAATGGAAGGCAAAACATCATTGATGCCCACCGTGTGATGAGCCCCGAAAGCCAGTCTTTCATGGAACGATCGCGGATTGCCAACGCATTGCTTTGCGTACCCGTTGCCGCGGAAGGCAAGCGCCTTGGCACATTGACCACATTGTGCTTTTCACCGCGTGGCACCTTCTCGCCGTTTGATCGTACGGTTCTGGAGTCGTTGGCTGCTCAGGTTGCCGTCGCATATCAGCGCTCGCTCGCCTATAAGAACGCTATCGCGACATCAAGCCGGCTTGAAAAAATGCGGAGCGACCTGGCAAGCAAGAATGCCGAGCTCGACCGCGCCGTGGAGTTGCACGACAAGCTTTTACGTATTTTCTCCACCAGCGGAAGTCTGGTCGAACGGCTGGATCTGGTTGCGGGCCTGTTTGGCGTCGAGTTTCGATTTGAGAACGTGCTCGGCGTGGATTATCGCTCCCGCGGCTGGACAGATCACCGTGACAGCCTTGAGCAGATCGTTGAGGTCGCTGAAGCCCCCGTGGGGTTTTTTCATTTCCGACCCATTGAGGATGCGCTCTTTCAGCGCGCACTTTTCGGCACGCTTTCTGCGTTCGTGGCATTGGACTTTGTCCGCGACATGTCGAAGCTAGATGTCCTGAACGCAAGCAAGAGAGCATATTTCGACGATCTTTTGAAAGGCGTCGAAAGTCATGGCCGGCTCGAACATTTCGGGTTCCGGCTGGAGCGCTTTCATCAGATCATGGTCGCAAAAGTGTCGGGCCCGCTGTCGCCTGATGCTCGCCTCTCTCTCCATAGATCTCAGACAAATCTGCAGAACGCGATCAGGCTGTCGAATGCACTTGTTTTCCATCAGGACGATGAGATCATCATCGTCTTTTCCGCGTCCACTGCGGCTGCCCTTGCCAGAAATATCAACGCAATGATGGACAGGATGTTGCACCTCAATATCCAGGTGGGGGCAAGCGTGGTTTACGATCTGACCGGTTTCCACTCGACGGCGAAAACTCAGGCCCAACGAGCGGCAGAATGCCTCGTGCGGCGCGGACAGTCCGGGATTTTGTCACATCAGGATATGGGGATCGAAGCTCTGCTGAGTGGGCGCGACCGGCATGAAATCATCGACTTTGCCCACGAGGTTCTCGCTCCGCTTCTGCACGATCAGAAACATGAATTTCTCTATGAAACCCTGCGCAGCTATATACGGGAGGGAAAATCCGCCACGCGTGCAGCTTCCTGTCTGAAGATACATAACAATACGCTATATCAACGACTTGCCAGAATCGAAATGCTGACCGGCCGGAAAATTTCAAACGCGGAAGACTTCACGCTGTTAAGCGTCGCCTGCCAGCTTTACTCAACTTACTCTGGCTGAGGTGCCTACGCGCCTTTTCACAAGCCGGATAGCGGGTGTTGTCGGTTCCCTGCGCGCGAGGCCGCGCCCCGCCGCAAGCCGGCCTCCAGGGCAGGACATGAAGGTGAAGATCCCGGAAATCGTTTGGCGAACAGCCCCAGGTGATCAGTAAACCTCGGGAACATACATTTCCGGAGGAACGGGATGGCGGGTGTAGTCGCTGTTGCGTACACGGTTCGGCAGGACGATGTCCGGCTTCGGCACATCTTCGTAAGGAATCTGGCCGAGAAGATGCGCGATGCAGTTGAGGCGCGCCTTTCTTTTGTCGACGGCCTGAACCACCCACCAGGGCGCTTCTGGAATGTGGGTTCGTTCCAGCATTTCTTCCTTGGCCTTGGTGTATTCCTCCCAGCGGGCCCGGCTTTCCAGATCCATCGGGGACAATTTCCACTGCTTCAGCGGATCGCTGATACGCATGTTGAAGCGGAATTCCTGCTCCTCGTCGGTGATCGAGAACCAGTATTTGACGAGAATGATGCCCGAATGCACGAGCATGCGCTCGAATTCCGGCACGGAGCGAAAAAATTCATCAAGCTCGTCGTTCGAGCAAAAGCCCATGACGCGCTCGACGCCGGCGCGATTGTACCAGGAGCGGTCGAAAAGTACCATTTCCCCGGCGGTCGGCAGATGCGCGGTGTAACGCTGGAAATACCACTGGTTCCGCTCCCGCTCGGTCGGCGCCGGCAGCGCCACGACGCGGCAGACGCGCGGGTTGAGACGCTGGATGACACGCTTGATGGCGCCGCCCTTGCCGGCGGAATCTCGGCCCTCGAACAGTACGACCATCTTCAGCTTTTTATATTGCACCCAGTCCTGGAGGCGAACCAGTTCATGCTGGAGCCGGAAGAGTTCGCGGAAATACGTCCTGCGATCCAGCGTCTCATCGGCTGACCGAGGCATGGTTTCGGCCACGAGATCGTCCAGACGGTCTTCATCGAGCTGCATTTCCAGCTCTTCGTCGAAGCTGTCGATGATTTCGTCCTTGATGCGGCTCAACTGGTTGTCTTCGATCATCTTGTATTTCCGCCAGCAAATGGTTGCGATACTGTCATCAAGCACGATCTTACAACAAGCGCATGACAGAGTGGCGGCGATCGTCCGAGAGCTCTTCGCACTCTGGCGGACGACCTTCCGGCAGGGGATGGTCTATGATGCCGCTTCCGCCGAAAACGCGGATTTGATGAGCGTTTCGGTATATTCAGCCGTAGGCTTGTTGAATATGGCGTCCGTTTCTCCCTCTTCCACGATCTTCCCGTTTCTCATGACGATGACGTAGTCCGAGATGGCCTTGATGACGGAAAGGTCGTGGCTGATGAAGATGTAGGAAAGGCCATGCGTCTTCTGCAAATCGCGCAGCAGGTCGATAACCTGTCCTTGAACGGATCGGTCCAACGCGGATGTAGGCTCATCAAGAATGACGACGTCCGGCTTGAGGATGATCGCGCGGGCAATCGCGATACGCTGACGTTGCCCACCTGAAAACTCATGAGGGTAGCGGTTGCGGGCTGCGGGATCGAGACCGACTTCTTTCAGTGCTGCGATTGCTCGCTTGTCCCGCTCCGCCCGGCTCAGCTGTTGCTCATGCACAAACAGGCCTTCGGTGATGATCTCCCCGACTGTCTGTCTTGGCGACAGCGAGCCATAGGGGTCCTGAAACACAAGCTGCAGATGCCGCCGCAATGGCCGCATGGCCTTTCGGTCAAGGCCGGTGATCTCCGTCTTGCCGAAGAAAATACGGCCATCAGCCACGATGAGACGTAGAAGCGCGCGACCGAGCGTGGACTTGCCCGATCCGGATTCGCCGACGATGCCGATGGTCTGTCCCTGGCGAAGGCTGATATTGACGTCGTCCACAGCCCGGAACCAGCTGGATTTCGCCAGGAAGCCACCTGGAATTTTATAATCGATCGTCACGTTCCGGCCGGAGAGGACGACCGGCGCCTCTGTGCCAACGGCCGGTTTGTGTCCACGGGGTTCAGCATCGAGAAGCATCTTGGTGTAGTCCGCCTGCGGGCGATCGAAGATATCTTCCGTCGTACCGGACTCGACAATCTCGCCGCGGCGCATGACGGCGACGCGGTTGGCGAAATGGCGGACCACGCCGAGATCATGCGTGATCAGGACGATGGCCATGCCGAAGCGTTGCTGCAACGACTTCAGAAGGTCGAGGATCTGCGCCTGGATCGTCACATCCAGCGCAGTGGTCGGCTCATCGGCGATCAGAATGTCCGGCTCGTTCGCGAGAGCCATGGCGATCATCACACGCTGGCGCTGGCCACCGGAAAGCTCATGGGGGTAGCTGTCTATACGCCGCTCCGGGTCAGGAATTCCCACAAGCTTCAGGAGTTCGAGGACGCGTGCGCGCGCTTCCTTCTTATTGCCACCCCTATGGTGGAGGATCGGTTCGGCGATCTGCGCGCCGATCCGGTAGAGAGGATCGAGCGAGGTCATCGGCTCCTGGAAAATCATGGTGATTTTCGAGCCGCGAATATTGTTCAGCTCGCTGACCGGCAGGCCGATCAGCTCGCGCCCTCGATATTTTGCCGAGCCCTCGATCATGCCGTTGGATGCAAGCAGCCCCATGATGCCCATCATGGTCTGGCTTTTACCGGAACCGGATTCTCCGACGACGGCGAGCGTTTCGCCCTGTTTGACGTCAAGATCGATGCCTTTGACGGCGTTCACCGCGCCGTCCGGCGTCGTGAAATCGACCTTGAGATTGCGCACGGTGAGGATGGTTTCAGATGTCGTATTCATGTCAACGATCCTTGGGATCCAGTGCATCACGCAACCCATCGCCCACAAAATTGAGCGAAAACAGGGTCAACACGAAGAAGATCGCCGGAAATATCAATAGCCACGGTGCCGACTGGATATTGTTGGCACCTTCGGAAATCAGCGCCCCCCAGCTCGTCAGCGGCGCCTGAACGCCAAGGCCGAGGAAGGAGAGGAAGCTTTCCAGAAGAATGACTTTGGGCACGACGACCGTGACGAACACGACGACGGGGCCGATCGTATTGGGAATGATGTGGCGGCGGATGATCTGCCAGTCGCTCAAACCCAAAGCCTGTGCGGCCCCCACAAATTCGCGCCGTTTCAAGGCAAGTGTCTGGCCACGCACGATACGCGCCATGTCGAGCCATTCGACGGCGCCGATCACCAGGAAGATCAGGATGAAGCTGCGGCCGAAAAACACCACCAGAACGACCACCAGAAAGACGAAGGGCAGCGAATAGAGGATTTCGACGAAACGCATCATCACATTGTCGACACGCCCCCCGATATACCCCGCCGTTGCGCCGTAGAGAACGCCTATCCCGAGCGAGACGAGGCTGGCCAGAATGCCGACGGCGATAGAGATCTGCCCGCCCAGCATCACGCGGGCCAGCATGTCGCGACCGTTTGAATCCGTGCCGAAGAAGAAGTATTCGCGGTTGACGTCGCCTTCCAGCTTCAGCGTTCGGCCCTCGTCTTCGGTGGCCACGACCTTGGTGTTTTCAAATTCGTTGGCGCGGTCGAAATAGCGGGTTGCGCGCGGGTCGATCGCGCTGCTGGAGGTGATGGTTGCCGTGAAGGTCTGCCCTTCCACGGAAAACTCCTTCAGCTCCACGCGCGCCCGGCCGGCAACGCCCTCCATCACGCCCTGGAGGTTGTTCACATCCGGGCGGGGCTCAAGGCTTGGCGCCACCGAGACATAGGATGAAAACACCTGGTCATAGGTATGCGTGAGGAAATGCGGACCGATAAAGGAGAAAAGCGTAATCAGCACGAGCATGATGGAACCGGCCATGGCGGCCTTGTTCCGTCTGAAACGCAGGGCTGCCAGCTGGAACAGGCTTCGGCTTTTCACCAGTGGTTGAGGGGCAACATTGCCGGAAATATCAGTCATGTCTGACCCTCGGATCAAGCAGGCCGTAGAGAATATCGACCACGAGATTGAACACGATGACAAAAATGGCGACGAGAACGACGGTTCCCATCACCAGCGTATAGTCACGATTGATAGCGCCAAGAACGAAGTAACGGCCGACGCCCGGGATGGTGAAGATCGTCTCGATGACCGCCGAACCCGTCAGAAGGGCGGCGGCGCAGGGCGCGAGATAAGAAACGACGGGCAGCATCGCCGCGCGCATCGCATGGAACACGACCACGCTGCGGGCCGGAAGGCCGTAAGCCTTGGCGGTGCGGATATGGTCCATCCGCAAAGCCTCGATCATCGCGCCGCGCGTCAGACGCGCGATAACCGCAAGCTGCGGCAATGCAAGCGCGATCATCGGAAGAATGAGATATCTGAGCGATCCATCACCCCAGCTGCCTGCGGGCAGAAGCCCGAGTATGACGGCGAAGATCAGAGTGAGAACGGGCGCGACAACGAAGTTCGGCACGGTGACGCCGATTGTCGAAATGGACATGATCGAGAAATCGAAGGCGCTGTTCTGCCTGAGGGCGGCCAGGGTGCCGGCAAGAACGCCGCCCACCAGCGCCAGCAGAAGAGCATAGCTGCCGAGTTCCAGCGAATAGGGCAGGCCCTTGCCGATCAACTGCGCGACGGTATTGTCCTTGTAGATATAGCTCGGACCGAAATCGCCGGTGACGGCATTGCCGAGATAGATGAGATACTGACGCCACAATGGCTCATCCAGATGATAGGTTCTCATCAGGTTTTCCATCGTTTGCGGCGGCAGGGGGCGTTCGAGATTGAACGGGCCACCCGGTGCGAAACGCATCAGGAAAAACGAAATCGTGACGACGATAAACAGGGTCGGCACGGCGCTCGCCAAACGGCGCAGGATAAACGAGATCATGGTTTTTCGGGCTCCGGCATGGCACGGTGGTGTCTGCCACCGTGCCAGCGCTGCTTATTCGGAAACGCTCAGGAAGCGGCTGAGGTGTTCGTTGGCAGCATTGTCGACCCAACCCTTGACGCGGCTGGAAACCAGCCAGAGATCGGCCTGCGTCAGAAGCGGGGCGATCGGCTGTTCCTTCATGAGGATGGTTTCTGCCTCATGCAGCAGCTTGGAGCGTGCCGCAGGGTCCTTTTCGTCATAGGACTTCTGCATCAGCGCGTCATATTCCGCATTGTTGAACTTGGAATAGTTGAAGGTCTTGTTGGAGGATACCGAAAGGGCAAGGAAGTTTTCCGCATCCGCATAGTCGGCAACCCAGCCAGCACGCGCGACGTTGAATTTGCCGCCTTCCTGCAGGTAGCCATAGTGCGAGGCGACGTCGAGGTTCACCAGCGACACCTTTGCGCCAAAGGTGTTCTTCCACATGTCGGCGATAGCCGTCGCGACACGTTCATGGTTCGGGTTGGTGTTGTAACGGATTTCGATGGCAAGCGGCTTGCCGCCCTCACCGTAACCGGCGTCCTTCATGAGCTTGAGCGCTTCGTCTTCACGATCAAGCTGCGACTGCGTGGCAAAATCGGCCTTTGCCGGTTCTCCATAGGAATCCATGCCCGGGGGAACCATGGAGTAGGCCGGAATCTGGGAGCCGCTATAGATTTCCTTGGCGAGGAAATCACGGTCCACTGCCATGGAGAGCGCCTGACGGACACGGACGTCGTTATACGGCGCTTCGCGGGTATCGAAGGTGTAATAATAGGTCGCAAGTGTCGGCGAAACGTGAACCTGCTCGCCATAGGACTTGCGCAGGCGGTCTATCTGGTCCGCGGAAAAATTGTAGGCGAGGTCCATTTCCTTTGCTTCGAAACGACGAACGGATGCGGCCTGGTCGTCGATCGGGTAAAAGATGACCTTGTCGATCTTGGTGTTTGATGCATCCCAGAAATTGGTGTTCTTGACGACCGTCAGACTGTCATTGGGAACATGCGTTTCGAGCTTGTAAGCACCGTTCGAGACCATGACGCCCGGCTTTACGAAGTTGGCGCCGTTCTTTTCGTAGCTCGCCTTCGAGATTGGCAGAGCCGTCTGGTGCGCAAGGAGCTCGAGGATGAAAGGTGTCGGGCGCTCGAGTGTGATCTCAAGGGTCTTGTCATCCACCGCCTTGACGCCAAGCTGGTCAACCGGCGTTTCGCCCTTGTTGATCTTCTCGGCGTTCTTGATCGGGTAAAGGATGTTTGCATATTTTGCAGCGGTCTTCGGGTCTTCGACGCGCCGGTAAGAGAAAACAAAATCTCCCGCCGTTACCGGAGTGCCATCCGACCACTTCGCATCCGCGCGCAGTTTGAAGGTGTAGACGGTGCCGTCCTCAGACAGGGTCCAGCTTTCTGCCGTGCCGGGAACGATCTTGCCGGCAGCATCGTAAACGGTGAGACCTTCATAAAGGTCTTTCAGGATGAATTCTTCGATGTTGATCGAGGTCTGTGCCTGATCAAGCGTCTGCGGCTCGCCTGCATTGCCGCGGTGCAGAACTGTTTCTGCAAGCGCGGGACTGGCCCCGATCAGAAGCGATCCTACCAGCAGGGCGGCGCGAGTTGTTGTTGTTATCGACATTGTTTTCTCTCCCCATGAAGATTTTTGAGTCTACAAACAAGGCGATATTGCTCCGAAGCGCAACCACAATAAATTGTGAATTCATGTGGAAACTGCGACTTTCACGTCGGTTGAGGTATCCGGCGACAACATGTCTCACGGCAAAGATGCCAACCCTTCAGTGGCGCCAATGCGGATTCCTTACGCTTTTTCGGCTTATTCTTTGTGGGCTCGCCGGGGAAAATTCCGCTCCATCGAAGCGGCCTTCAGGTCGTCATCCCTGATCCGTCCCGGTACGCACTAATCCACAAGCTCGTAATCGCCAGCTGTCGGCACCTGGCTGGACAGGCGGGGGCGAGGGTTCGAATCCTCTCGAGAGCTCGCGATATTCCGGTATCAAGAACGATATATCGTCGTGTCTCCAGGGCGGGCTTGGTTGCCCTGTCTGTGAAGCACATCCATGTCTTCCTCCAGGTGACGAATTCGCCTTTCGAGGTTTGATATTTCCTCGCCCTGAAGATCGTCCGCTCCCAGGAAGGCGTCTTCCCATTGGCGCCATTTTTGCAACAAGCGCTTTATCATGGTCCTACCCTTCATTGCCGGGGTTGAGGTGCCTTTCGGCCGCAAGGTCCTGAGCGTGAGGTATCATTATACCGTGAACGCGGTCAGCAAGATGGATGATCTCCGCTGGCGGGCGCAGGCCGGTCGCGATGATCGAAACACGGAGATTCGGGCCAAGACCTTCGTCAAAGGTCGCGCCCAGAACGATCTCGGCGCCGGCGTCGACTTCATCGCGGATAACGCTTGCTGCCTCGTCGACTTCAAAAAGCGTAAGGTCGCGGCCTGCTGCCAGTGAAACCAGAACACCCCCGGCGCCGCGCAGGGAGGCACTGCCGAACAGCGGATTGTGCACGGCTGCGCGGGCAGCGGTGGCGGCCCGCGCGGGGCCGGCTGCCTCTCCTGTGGCCATGACGCCGCGGCCCATGTTTCTCGTCACCGACCGGACGTCTGCAAAGTCGAGATTGATCAAGCCATCATTGCCGATCAGATCGACGACGGCGCTGATGCCGGAGTGGAGCACGTCGTCAGCGAGGGAGAATGCCTGTTTCAGGGGCGTTTGGGCATTGGAAATTTGAAGGAGTTCCTGGTTGGGAACCACGATCACGGTATCCGCCACCTCTATCAATTGATCGATACCGATCCTCGCCTGCCGGGCACGGTGATTTCCTTCGAAGCGAAAGGGTTCCGTAACGACCGCAATCGTGAGCATGCCGGCGGCGCGTGCCGCCGCCGCAACGACCGGAGCTGCGCCGGTGCCAGTTCCGCCACCCATACCCGCTGTCAGGAAACACATCTGTGTGCCCGATAGATGGGTCATCAGCGCCTCGATGGATTCTTCGGCGGCTATTCGGCCAATCTCGGGAAGGGAACCTGCCCCAAGACCTCCGGTGGCTTGAAGCCCGAGCTGGACGACATGATCGGCTTTCGAGGCCGAAAGCGCCTGCGCGTCCGTATTGGCTGCAATGAACTCCACGCCGCAGAGGTGACGCGCGATCATGTTGTTGACGGCGTTTCCGCCACCTCCACCGAGACCGACGACTGAAATCTTTGGCGTCCATGCGGCCTTTGAAATCAACGGCACCACGTTTGTCTCCATTATGCATTGATCGCTGTGGTTTGCAGCACTCCTGCCGCGCCGATGTCGTGGTCCCGCGAAATTTCAGGGGATCCAGCGGCGGAAAATGGCGCTGGCGTTCACGCCCCCGAAGCCGAAACCGTTCGTGATGGCGTATTCCATCGAAAGTGATCTCGACCTGTTGGCCACGATATCTATCCCGTCCGCTGCCG
The DNA here is from genome assembly GCF_047445855.1 of Rhizobium sp. BR 250. Classification (NCBI taxonomy): domain Bacteria; kingdom Pseudomonadati; phylum Pseudomonadota; class Alphaproteobacteria; order Hyphomicrobiales; family Rhizobiaceae; genus Rhizobium; species Rhizobium sp. BR 250. The sequence continues at coordinate 104,992 of NZ_JARWKW010000013.1, read as the reverse complement.
GGTCCGGCGTGTTGAGATTAAGCGTTGGCGGAGCCATCTGGTCACGAAGGGCGAGGATCGTGAATATTGCTTCCAGTCCTCCGGCCGCACCGAGAAGGTGCCCGGTCGCAGACTTCGTTCCGCTGACCGCGATCCGTCCGCCTGTGCCGAAAACCTTTTTGATTGCCTCTATCTCACCCCGGTCGCCGGCGGGCGTCGATGTGGTATGGGCATTGAGATGCTGTATGTCTTCCGGGCGAACCCTCGCCTGGTCAATTGCCGATTGCATTGCCCTTGCGGCGCCTGAGCCATCCTCCGGACCTGAGGTGATGTGGTAAGCGTCGGCCGATGTTCCATAGCCCACCAGTTCCGCCAGAGGTGTCGCCCCACGCGCGAGTGCATGGCTAGGGATTCGATCACCAGAATTCCGGCACCTTCGCCCATGACAAAACCATCCCTCATCATGTCGAATGGACGCGATGCCTGGGCGGGAACGTCGTTGAAACCGGTCGAGAGCGCCCGGGCTGCGGCGAAGCCGCCGAGGCTGACGACGTTGATGCAGGCCTCCGTTCCGCCGCAGACGGCAATGTCTGCCTCACCGGCGCGGATCATCCGCGCTGCATCACCGATTGCCTGGACGCCGGCTGCACATGCCGTTACCGGGGCGCCAAGCGGGCCTTTAAGGCCGTGCCGGATCGAAACCTGGCCGGCAGCGAGGTTAACAAGGAAAGAGGGAATGGTGAAAGGAGAGAGGCGACGTGGTCCCTTCTGATCGACGGTTCGCACCGCATCGGTTATCGCCGGAAAGCCGCCGATGCCGGAGGCAATGATTGTCGCAGTCCTGACGCGATCCTCCTCCGACACAGGCTTCCAACCAGCCTGGGCGAGCGCCTCGTCTGCCGCGGCAATGGCAAAGAGAATAAATCGATCGACCTTTCGTTGGTCCTTGTGTGCAACATACCGGTCAGGGCTGAAGCCCGCATCGGGCTCCTCTTCCAGCGAGGGCACCGCGCCTCCCGCCTTTGCAGGAAGGTCCCCGACGATGTCGTCGCCCAGCCTGCGGATCCCCGATTTTCCGGCCAGCAGGTTCGTCCAGGAGTTCTCGACGCCGGCACCGAGCGGGCTGACCGCTCCCATGCCTGTAACAACGATACGGCGCATTATGCTTCCATTCTACTGTTCGATATGTCGCGTTTCTGGCGATGCCAGCAACCGACCGGTTCAATCCTTCGGTGACGACACCATTTCCGACACATGTGCGCGGGCAGCATCCAGAAAACCGTCGGAGAGTTTTTTGTCCGCCACGACACGGGACAAGGTCACCGCGCCAACCATGAGAGACAGCAAAGCCATGGCTTCCTGCTCCGGCCGGGCACCCGCCGGCAGCATTTCCCGGAGAACCTGAAGATGCGCCTTGATGCCGTCTTCGAAAGGCTTTTTTACCTCGTCGCTCTGTCGCGCCGCATCCGCGCCAAGCGCGACCAGCGGGCACCCATCGGCGATCTCGCCTCGATGATCCGATGACAGGTAGAAGTCGACAACCGCCATCAGCGGATCCGGATGTCTGGCCGCAGCGGCCGACCATCTCCGCGTGGCGCTTTCGAGCGCCCGCCGGGAGGCCTGCGCTGCGAGGTCGTCCTTCGACTGGAACTGTTTGTAAAAACCGCCCTGCGTCAGCCCGGCGCCCTTCATCAGGTCCTTCAGGCCAATTCCGTCGAAACCATGCTGGCGAAACAGCCTGCTGGCGACATTGATGACTGTCTCACGGTTCGCCTCGGCCTGGGCTCTGCTTACTCTCATCGTTGGCTCCTTTAGATTTCGATTGACATCTATAATGCATTTAGATTTAAGATGCAATCTAATATTTCCATTCAGGCCGTCAAGAAGGGGTCTATGAGATGAAACGCAAACTGATTTTCACTGCGGCGGCAGTGGTGGCCCTGGCGGGCGGTGCCGCCATTAGCGTGCTGTTGCCGTCGAAGGCGCTCGATGCTGAGGCCGCAGATCCGCGAACTGCCGCGCCGCTTGTCAATCTGGCGACCGCGAGCATCCCGGGAAACGCCAGCCGCAGCTTCACGGGGACGATCGCCGCGCGCGTACAGAGCAATCTGGGCTTCCGCGTCCCGGGCAAGATTGTCGAACGCTTTGTCGAAGTCGGGGAACAGGTGAGAGCAGGCCAGCCATTGATGGGCCTCGATGCCACGGATCTGCGTCTTGCATTAACGGCAAAAAGAAATGCGGTTGCAGCCGCTCAGGCTACTTTCAATCAGGCGCAGGCCGATGAGCGTCGCTACAGCTCCCTCGTCAGGAACGGGATGGCCGCGTCGCCGCAGCGATATGAGCAGGCGAAAGCCGCGCTCGATACGGCAAAAGCGCAATTGGCGGCGGCTCAAGCCGACGCGGAGGTTGCCGAAAACGAAGCAGCCTATGCCGTTCTGGTGGCGGATGCCGATGGAACGATTGTTGAGACGCTCGGCGAACCTGGTCAGGTGGTTTCGGCGGGGCAACCGGTGGTGAGGCTTGCAAAAGCAGGCCCGCGCGAAGCGGTCATATGGCTTCCCGAGACGCTGCGGCCGGAGATCGGGGCCAAGGCCTTCGCATTGGTTTATGGCCGAGGCGGCAAGGAAAATGCCGTACTGCGCCAGATTGCCGACTCCGCGGACCAGCAGACCCGCACCTATGAAACCAGATGGGTACTGGAAGGCTCCGCCGCTGCCGCTCCGCTTGGGGCGACCGTTACCATCGAGATCACCAATCAGGACGCTCAGGATCACGCTGAGATTCCAATCGGCGCCCTTCTCGACGATGGCACGCGCACCGGGGTCTGGGTGATCGATCGGCAGTCCTCTGTCGTGAAATTCCGCGACGTGCGTGTCGAGCGGATGAGTGAAGAAAAGGCGGTCGTTACCAACGTCAGGGCCGGCGAAGTGGTGGTTGCACTGGGTGCGCATCTCCTGAAAGACGGCGCGAGCGTGCGCACGACTGCAGAAAAAGCACAGGCGGCAAATCAATGAACCTCAATCTCTCCGCCCTTGCCGTCCGCGAACGGGCCGTCACCCTGTTTTTCATCGTCCTTTTGGCCCTGGCCGGCATATATGCTTTCGTGAAGCTGGGACGCGCCGAAGATCCGTCCTTTACGATCAAGACCTTGACCGTGACGACCGTCTGGCCGGGCGCCACCGCACGCGAAATGCAGGATCTGGTGGCAGAGCCGCTCGAAAAGCGAATCCAGGAACTGGCCTGGTATGACAGGGTGGAGACGACCACTCGCCCCGGATACGCTTTTCTGACTGTTACCCTGAAGGACAACACGCCCCCGAATGTCGTCGGGGAAGAATTTTATCAGGCGCGAAAGAAGCTCGGCGATGAGGCGAGAAACCTTCCGCAGAGTGTCCTTGGACCTTTCGTCAACGACGAATATTCCGACGTCAGCTTCGGCCTTTATGCCCTGAAGGCAAAAGGCATGCCGATGCGCGATCTGGTCAGGGAAGCCGAAAAGATCAGGCAGGACATGCTCCATGTTCCCGGCGTGAAGAAGATCAATATTCTCGGGGAGCAGCCCGAACAGATTTTCGTGGAGTTTTCCTATGAAAAGCTCACGACACTCGGCGTCTCGCCGCAGGACATTGCCGCTGCCCTCCAGCGGCGCAACACGGTAACGCCCGCCGGATCGATCGATACGCAGGGTCCGCAGGTGTTCATCAGGTTCGATGGCGCCTATGACAGCGTCCAGTCGATCGCCGACACCCCGATCGTCGCTTCCGGCCGCGTTCTCAAACTGTCGGATATTGCAGATGTCCGTCGCGGATATCAGGAGCCGGCAAGCTATGTCATCCGTCATGACGGCGAGCCGGCCATCATGCTCGGTGTGGTCATGCAGCAGGGCTGGAATGGTCTGGAGCTTGGCAAGGCACTCGAGGAGCGCTCCGGCCGGATCGCACAGTCATTGCCCCTTGGCATAACGCTGACCAAGGTCAGCGATCAGGCCGTCAACATTGATGCGGCGGTGGGTGAATTCATGGTGAAGTTCGCCATGGCCCTCGGCGTCGTGCTCTTCGTCAGCCTCATTGCGCTCGGCTGGCGGGTGGGCATCGTTGTGGCTCTGGCCGTTCCGCTGACCCTTGCGGTCGTCTTCATCATCATGCTCGAGACAGGGCGCTTTTTCGACCGCATCACGCTTGGTGCATTGATCCTGGCGCTTGGCCTGCTTGTCGATGACGCGATCATCGCCATCGAGGTGATGGTCGTTAAGATGGAAGAGGGCATGGACCGCATCAAGGCGGCCGCCTATGCCTGGAGCCACACGGCGGCGCCGATGCTGTCGGGTACGCTTGTGACCATCATCGGCCTGATGCCGGTTGGTTTTGCGAGTTCCGCTGCCGGTGAATATGCGGGCAATATCTTCTGGATCGTCGGTTTCGCACTGATTGTTTCCTGGTTTGTCGCCGTCATCTTCACGCCCTATCTCGGGGTGAAGATGCTGCCGGAGATCAAGCCGGTCGCGGGCGGCCATCATGCGATTTACGATACGCCGAACTACCGGCGTCTGCGCGGCGCGATCGAGTTTGCCGTCAAACACAAGTTCCTGACCTGCGGTTTCGTGGGTATCGCCATGGCGCTCTCCATTGTCGGCATGGGTGCGGTGAAACAACAGTTCTTCCCGACGTCCGATCGCCCGGAGGTTCTGGTCGAAGTCCGGATGCCGGAAGGAGCCAGCATCGAAACGACGACGGCGACCGTTGAAAAAATCGAGAACTGGCTGAAGGCGCAGCCGGAAACCAGGATCGCGACCAGCTATATCGGTCAGGGTGCCCCACGTTTCTTTTTTGCCATGTCGCCGGAGCTGCCCGACCCCGCATTCGCAAAGATCGTCGTCCTCACGTCGGATGCCCATCAACGAGAGGAACTGAAGCACCGTCTTCGTCAGGAGATTGCCAATGGCCTCGCGCCCGAGGCCTTCGTCCGCGTGACGCAACTGGTTTTCGGTCCTTACACGCCTTTCCCGGTCGAGTTCCGCGTCAAGGGACCCGACCCGGACGAGTTATACAGGATTTCGGAGCAGGCCCTTGCCGTCATGAACACCGTTCCGGATGTGAGGAATGCCAACCGTGATTGGGGAAACAGGACGCCTGTCGTCCGGTTCGTTCCGGATCAGGACCGCCTGAACCTTATCGGTCTCTCACCCGCGGAAGCCGCACAGCAAATCCAGCTTCTGCTGAGCGGTGTTCCAATCACGCAGGTGCGGGAAAACATCCGGAACGTTCCTGTCGTCGCCAGAAGTGCGGGTGAAATACGCCTGGATCCCTCGCGGCTTGCGGATTTCTCGCTCATCAGCAGAGATGGAAGAGCCATTCCGCTCGATCAGATCGGTCATACGGAAGTCAGGTTCGAAGAGCCCATCCTGAAACGGCGCGACAGGACACCGGTAATAACGGTCCGGTCCGACATCAACGAGGCGACACAGCCACCGGAAGTGTCGCAGCAGGTCATGAACGCTCTTCAACCGCTGATCGCCTCGCTGCCCGCAGGTTACAGCATCGAGATGGGCGGAAACATCGAGGAGTCGATCAAGGCCAATAACGCCCTGGTGAAAGTGTTCCCGCTGATGATCGCCGCGACCTTGATCGTGATCATCCTGCAGGTTCGCAGCCTGTCCACCATGACAATGGTCATGCTGACGGCTCCCCTTGGACTGGCGGGGGTGGTACCGACGCTCATTCTCTTCAATCAACCCTTTGGCTTCAACGCCATTCTGGGTCTCATCGGGCTCGCAGGTATCCTCATGCGCAATACGTTGATCCTGACGGAGCAGATCAAGGAGAACAAGGCGGCAGGTCTTGATGATTATCACGCCGTGATTGAAGCGACCGTGCAAAGAACGAGGCCGGTCATCCTGACGGCGCTTGCCGCGGTCCTCGCCTTCATTCCCCTGACGCATTCGGTTTTCTGGGGTTCGATGGCTTACACGCTTATCGGTGGAACGGCGGTGGGCACGCTCATCATCCTGCTCTTCCTGCCCGCTCTCTATGCGGCGTGGTTCCGGATCAAGCCGCCTCGTAGCGAAGCATCGCCGGCGGCAGTCGAAGACTATCAGCACTCACTCGCTGCCGAGTAGTGCCTCAGTGCCCTTCGCGGCGGCACCTCGCCGCAAAGGGCACCAATCAACCGACCGCGCGATGTCCGGGCCGATCATGCTCCCAGGGATGGCAATCGCGTGAACCTCATCTAAGGATTGTAAAGGAAAAACAGATGCAGCACATAGACGATGCGAGAAAGATCGCCGTCACTCAAAGGTCGGATGCTTCCGTCGGAAGGCGGGCCCTCATCACAGGCGCATCGAGCGGCCTCGGGGTCGAATTTGCCGAATTGCTGGCGGCGCAGAAGGTTAACCTCGTGCTTGCGGCCCGGCGCAAGGAGCCGATGGAAAAACTTGCCGACGACCTTCGCCGAAAACATGGCGTCGACATTCTTGTCGAGCCAATTGACCTTGCCGCACCCGGAGCCTCGGCCCGCTTGAAAGACAGCCTGGACGAGAAGGCGATACAGATCGACATTCTGGTGAACAATGCCGGATACGGGCTGCAGGGGGAGTTTCTGGAAACCCCGATCGAGCGCACCACCGATATGATTCAGCTCAATATCACGGCGCTCACCGAACTGAGTTATGTTTTCGGCCGGGACATGGCGGCCCGGGGATCGGGTGAGATTCTTCTGATCGCCAGTCTATTGGCTTTCCAGCCTGTTCCTACCTATGCTGCCTATGCAGCGACCAAATCTTACGTGCTGTCTTTCGGTGAAGCTTTGCACGACGAACTTCGCACGCAGGGCGTGGTTGTCACCAGCCTTTGCCCGGGACACACGGAAACAGGATTTGATGCGGCTGCGGGTGCCCAGGCCTCACCGATGCTGCGCCTGCTCACCATGAAACCCCGTCCCGTCGCAGAGGCCGGACTTCAAGCCCTGTCGAAAGGAAAGGCGTCTGTTATTGCCGGCTTCATGAACAACATCGTTGCGTTTTCAAATCGTCTGACGCCACGCTCAATGCAGCGGGCTTCGATGCGAAAAGTAATGGCGCCGTAGAAGCGGAAAATGCGGCGGACCGCATTGTCAGTTGTTTGGGAAGCCGGTGTTGATCAGGCCTAGCGTTCAAGCTCCAATGCCTTTTCCAGCACCGGATCCCGGCCGCTCACATAGTCGCTGAAGCTGAGATCGACAGGGATGTCGGGTGCAAGAGAGATATTGCGGGAGCCAAATGCGACGGTTGCCCAGTAACATGTGCGGACATCGTTGCACCCTTGCTCGTAATCCTCGAATTCGGAACTGTAGCGGACGCTTATCCTTGAGTTCGGCAATGTTATCTTATCGCCTTCTGCCCAGAATTGACCGCCATCTCCCATTCTTTCGCCGATCAGGGATACCTTCTCGCCGCCGCTTCCCTTTATCAGGGCGGCGGTGACGATACCTGCGGAGAAGGTCGCGCGTCCCACGAGAACGGAAATCCGCCCTCGGTCGGGCAGGAGCCGGGGCAGGGCCTGTGCGAAGAGAATGCTGTTGAAGAAGTCACCGCCATTGTTGAGACGAAGATCGACAACGATGTGTCCCGGTTGGAAAGGCAGGATGTCCCTGTGGATGATGCCGGCGAATTTTTCGACCAGTGACGTGTCGTCGATACTGCGGGCCGTATCGTTTCTGATGTAGAGCGTGGTCTTGCCGTCATCCAGAAAGGACGCGGTCACATCGCCCCGCCTGGTATACAGGCGAGGTCTTGTCTTTAACGGGTCGAGCACATGCGGCCAGCGCCCTGCCACCTCGTCCGCATCCGGAATGAGGACAGAATAACCCCTGTTCAGCCCCATCCTGCGCTCGTCGCCCGGGTCTTCCCCTCCAATCGGTAAATACACCGTTTCCAGGGTGCCGTGCCCGAGATCGAGCGTCAGCGGGGTTTTTGTGGTGCTGTCGATGACGCCTATGTGCTGGAGCACCCGGGGCGTCACCAGATAACCGGGGCCGAGGAAGCGGATTCTCTGATCCGTTCCGGCAAGATAGGGCTTGAGCCGTTTTTCGGCCTCCGCTGCGGTCAAGGAGCCGATCTTTTCCACACGCGCTCCGAGCAGGCGGGCATAATCCGGATGGGCCTTTACAACGTACAGGCCATCGGCAAACCACCACATACGAATGGGCAGATCGCCGCCCAGAAAAGCGCCGATATTGGCATTCGTATGCCCGTTTCGGGCGATCGCCACGGATCGCATGATCTCCATCGCGAAGGCTTCGGCGGTCAGTTGCCCGATCGTGCTTTCGATGGACGTAACGTGACGCTCGAATGCTTGCCGTTGATCCGGGCTGAAGCTTTTATCCAGCGGAGCCCATTGCTGCTTCAGCACCGACAGATCTTCCCGCATCTGCCGGGGCGTCAGCGGAATCTCGCCGGCATGGCCTGTCAGGGGCAAAAGCAGGATTGCGAGAAGGCAAGGGACAAGGTTACGATGTGAGGTACTTCCCATGGCGTCAACCCTTTATCTCGCACGCCCGCAAATGATGACGTCAGTTATGGTTGCTCAAATCCATGTAGGCGGGCTCGAAGACGTGGCCATCGGGGTCGGCGAAGGTCCGAAGATACATGAAGCCCAGATCCTGCGGCTCTCGCACATCCGCTTGACCGCCCGCTTTTGCCGCGGCCTCAACCATGGCATCGACCTCTTCGCGGCTGTCACGCGAAAGGGCGATCAGCATGCCGTTTGTCGCATGGGCATCGGCGATCGGCTTGGCAGTGAAGGACTTATAATAGTCGTGCTGAAGAAGCTGGAACGTGATTGTGTCCGACCACACCATCGAGCTTGCGTCCTCATTTGAGAACTCTTCGTTCTTCACACAACCGATAGCCTGGTAGAAGGCGGTCGAAGCAGCCAGATCTTTCACCGGCAGGTTCAGGAAAATCGTCTTGGCCATTGTCTTTCTCCTCATGTTTAAACGGGGTTACAGGAAAGTCTGCTGGAAGATCTCACTCGGATGGATGCAGATGACTTCCAGCGGGTCAGTGCCGATATTCTCGAAGCGATGGGGGATATTGGCAGGCCCCACGACGATATCCCCCGACGAGCCGCGCATCCGATGCTCGCCGATGGTAAACTCGGCCTCGCCTTTGCGCACGACCCAGGTCTCGGCATAGGGGTGGACATGCAGATCAGGGCCGCGACCCGGATCGACATTGACGAGAAAGATGGACACGGCGCTTCCGTATTCGCACCCTTCGTAACGTACCGTCCGGCTCTCGCCCGGTTTCGGTTCCTGATGGCGACGGATTGAAAACATCTGATCTCCTCCCTGAGGCAGAATTATCTTCGCGAGAAGATATATTTCCGATTTATCTTCCTGTCAAGATATGTGTCTTCTCGCAAAGATATATTCACGGGGCGGGCGAAGCCGTATATGGTTTTCCAGATTGGTGATGGGGTGGTGAAATGAAGCAGGCGAGGCCGGACGTGACGGCGCAGGGGCCGATCGAAGCTGACGGGGAAGATCATGTCGACCGTCTCCGTGGCCAGTGGGCGCGGGAAGTGCCGGATATCGATACGGAACCCATGGCCATTTTCGGCAGGGCCAAACGGCTCAGTAATCTTGTGGCGCCGTCCATCGAGGCAACCTTTGCCCGCTTCGGCCTTGACCGAGGGGAGTTCGATGTCGTCGCGACTTTGCGCCGGGCAGGGCCGCCTTACCAACTGACGCCGACGGAAATGTACACGACGCTGATGCTCTCGTCGGGCGGTCTGACGCATCGGCTTGATCGATTGGAAAAGTCTGGCCTTATCGAGCGCAGAAAATCGAAGCTGGATGGGCGCAGTGTTATTGTGTGCCTCCTGCCGGCCGGCATCGAGCTGGCGGAAAAGGCGTTTCGCGAAGACATGGCGAATGAGCTGGGTTTTCTGCAGGGCCTCAGTCCGAAGGAGCGCGCCAACCTCGCCGCGCTGCTGAAAAAGCTGGTATTGGCTATCGATGCCCGGTTGTAGTCAGCGAGTTTGGTCGGGTCGAGTAATCTATATTTTTAGTAGATTATAAAATCGGGCAACGATCTTTCAACAATCGCCTGCACAATAAAAGATCGTGCCGTGCAAAAGCGGCCTCCCATCATGCATCCTCCATGAAAATCCGCACTTTTTCATTGGACGGCGATCATGCCACTTTCCCACATCACCCATTTTTCGTTTCTGATCCCCGGCAATTACGATGATGACGATCCATTCGCGGGACTGGAGAGAACCTTGCAGCTTTTCGAGCGGGGCGAGGAACTTGGTTATCACAGCGCCTGGATACGCCAGCGGCATCTCGAGCGGGGCGTCTCTTCGGCAGCGACGTTTCTGGCGGCGGCTTCCCAGCGGACAAAAACCATCGGTCTTGGTACGGCGGTTATCCAGCTCGGTTATGAAAATCCGTTTCGCCTGGCCGAAGATCTTGCAACGGTTGACGTGCTTTCGCGCGGCCGGCTTAATGTCGGGGTTTCCGTCGGCGTACCTCCCTTCGCGCATCTGATCCGGGATTATACCGATCTTGCGCCGGAAGCGGACTATAGCCACGGCCGGGCGGAGAAGCTGGCGCGAGCATTGAGATCGGAACCCCTGTCAAGCGAGACGGAAGCCGGCAATGCCGCCGGGGTTCAACTGCCGCGCATTCGTCCCGTTGCAAAGGGATTGACCGATCGCCTGTGGTATGGCGGCGGCTCGCAGAATTCCGCCCGCTGGGCCGGGCAGGCGGGCTTCAATCTTCTGACGGGTAATATTGTCAGCGGTGAGAACACCGACGATTTCCATACGGCGCAAAGTGCGTTGATAAACCGTTTCCGGCAGGAATGGGCCCATGCCCATACACCGCGCGTTGCTCTTGGCCGCGTGATCCTGCCAACCGACAGCGCAAGCCCGGCGACACGCCGCCGCTACGCCGAATTCGTTGCAGGGCGAAACGGACGCACGCAAACGGCGCACGGGCCACGCCGTACGCTTTTCCTGCCGGATATCGTCGGAACGGCGGAGGAGATCGTCAGAACATTGGCGCAGGACCCGGTCCTGCCGCTCGTTTCGGAATTCCGCCTCGAATTGCCTTATGAATTTGAGGCAGAAGACTACCGGCAGATTATCGAGGACTTTGCCCGTATCGTGCCGCAACTGGCCGATCGGCGGCCTGTTTTGAAAGTGGCAGGCGGCCACTAATCCTGTTTATTCCCGAAAGCTATTCGTAGCCGTGCTGCGGTCTGAAAGAGCCCGCTACGGTCTCCGTGGGCGGAAATTTTGGCAGAGCATCGGGTGGGATGCCCCCCAAAGACCTTGGTCCATTAAAAGTTCGTTTGACCCCATCGTACTGGCTATCGTGTACGCAGGTAGGCAGCCACGCATCGTTTGAATGACGGTTGCGAAAGGCTCTGCGAAATACCGAGTGTGCCATGGACCTGCCGAAGATAAAAACGCTGATCGATTTCGTTGGACGGACGAATGTCACGGAGCTGACGGTTGCGGAAAAAAAAGTGACGGTCCGGATTTTCCGAACCGTTGGTCAGGCCGCAACCAGTGTCGACACGAAATCGGCCGAAGGTGAGATCGCCGGGCCGGCTTCTCCTGCTGATGGCGCATCTTCCCCCGTGGGCGCGAGTTCGACCTTCACCGTCAAGGCGCCGGTTTTTGGTGTTTTGCATCGTTCACCCGCTCCGGGTCAGCAGCCATTCGTCAATGCCGGTGATCGCGTTGAAGAGGGGCAGACCCTCTTCATCATCGAGGCGATGAAGGTCTTCAACACCATTGCCGCGCCGCATGCGGGCCGAATTGCATATTTGACGGATGTCGATGGCGGCGAGGTCGAGACGGGCGATGTGCTGGCGGAGATCGTGTGATGGTGGAGATCTTCAAAAATACGACACCCGCCGAAAAGCGTTTCGATACGGTTCTGATTGCGAACAGGGGTGAAATAGCAGCGAGAATTCAGCGCGCCTGCCGCGAGCTCGGGTTAAAAACCGTCGCAATATGCTCCGAAGCGGACAGGCAGGCATCTTATGTCCAGACTGCCGACAATTTTCTTTGCATCGGCCCTTCCAGCGCAGGCAAAAGTTATCTCAACAGGGATGCCATCCTGCTTGCCGCGCGGCTGACCTCCGCCGGGGCGATCCATCCCGGTTACGGGTTTCTGTCCGAAAATGCCGCCTTTTCCGAGGCGATCGAAAAAGCCGGCCTTGTTTTCATCGGGCCGGATGCCTCATCGATTGCGACGATGGGCGACAAGATCGCTGCGAAACGGGCGATGATTGCCGCGGGTGTGCCCTGTGTTCCGGGCCCGGATACGGCATTGCCGGATGACCCGGCTGCCGTCGAAAGCATTGCGCAGGATATCGGTTATCCCGTCATCGTGAAGGCTGCCGGCGGTGGCGGCGGCCGGGGTATGCGGGTGGTGCCGGATGCCGCTTCCCTGCATGAGGCGATTGCCACGACACGCGAGGAAGCTCGTCAGGCCTTCGGTTCGCCGGCACTCTACATGGAGAAATTCCTCCAGCATCCACGGCATATCGAAATACAGGTCCTGTGCGATACTCACGGACATGCGGTTTGGCTGGGGCATCGCGATTGTTCGATGCAGCGCCGCCACCAGAAGGTGGTGGAGGAGGCGCCGGCGCCCGGCATCTCGACGGATGTGATCCGATCTGTCGGACACGCCTGCGTCGAGGCCTGCCAGCAGATCGGTTATCGTGGCGTCGGAACCTTCGAATTCCTCTATGAGAATGGGTCCTTCTATTTCATCGAGATGAATACGCGTCTGCAGGTCGAGCATCCGGTCACTGAAATGACCAGCGGGATCGATATCGTCCAGGCGCAGATCAGGGCGGCGCAGGGGGAAGAACTGGATCTGCGCCAACAGGATGTGGGATGCGAAGGCCATGCTTTCGAATGCCGCATCAACGCCGAAGATCCGCAGAGTTTTCTGCCTTCCGCCGGTGTGGTGACGGGCCTTTCTTTGCCCCAGGGGCAGGGTATTCGTGTCGATACCCATATCCATGAAGGCTACCGGGTTTCTCCCTATTACGATTCCCTGATCGCCAAGCTGATCGTCCACGCGCCAACCCGCAGCGAGGCTATGGCGAAGATGCGCGGGGCACTTGCCGAGACGTCGATTGATGGCATTTCGACCAATCTGCCGTTCCTGCGCGCTCTCTTCGATGACGATGCCTTTGCGCGGGGTGAAACGGACATTCATTATCTGGAGACATGGCTCAAGCAACGGAGGGTGGCATGACTACGCTCGACCTCGCCGATACCGCCACCATCGCGGCCCTGACCGAAGCCCTGACGGCGGCGGGTGTGGACGGAATTGAAATCTCAACGCCCAAGGGTCATTTGCGCCTCGTCGTCTCCACGGGCAACAGTGCGCAGGCGGCTTTGGTGGTGAAAACCTCAACAGCTGAAACCGCTGCGGCGACGGTGATTGTCAAGGCACCGATGGCGGGCCGTTTCTGTTCCTCTCATCCTTCGGCATTGGCTGAGACCGGTCATCTCCCGCGCGCTGTTACCAGTGCCGATATTCTCGGCTTCATCCGCATCGGCTCGGTTCTGCTTCCCGTATCCTCCGGCCGTCCCGGCGTCGTGAAGAGGCGGCTTGCGGAGCCGGATGCGCTGGTCGGGTTCGGCGACCCCCTGTTCGAAATCGAGCCTCAATCATGATTGCCACGCCGAATATTCTTGCGCCGCTGCATGACATCCTGCCCCTCGCCAAGGGAGAGGCACGTATTTCCTTCATCGGCTCCCGTTCCTTCCTGCTCGAAGCGCCCGGCGAATTCGATCTGCCCGCACAACGCTGGATCTGGGCCTTGTCGCAAACGATCGGCAACTGGCCGGATGTTGCGGAAATCATCCCCGGCATGACCAATCTTCTGACGATCTTCAAGGAAACGCCCGATGACCCCGACAGTGTCGTGGGGCGGTTGCTGGATGCATGGAACAGCGCCCGGAGCGTGGATCTGGCCGGCAAAACCATCGAAATCCCGGTGCATTATGGTGGGGAATACGCGACCGATCTTGCCGCCATCTGCGATTTTTCCGGGCTGAGTGACCGTGAGGTGGTGCGCCTGCATCATGAGGCGACCTATCGTGTCTTCGCATTGGGCAGCGCCCCCGGTTTCGGTTATCTGCACGGTCTCGATCCCCGGATTTACATGCCCAGAAAAACGGTGCCATCCATCCGGATGGAAAAGGGCTGCGTGACCATTGGCGGTATGCAGACCGGTGTGGCGATGCTGACGGGCCCGAATGGCTGGAATTCCCTCGGTCATGCCGAACTGCAGATGTTCGACCCGGCATCTTCGGTGCCTGCCCTGATGGCGCCCGGCGATATCGTGCGGTTCGTGCCGGCGAGGATCGAGCTATGATCGAGATCATCGAAGCAGGCCCCTTCAACACGGTGCAGGATCTCGGACGTCCGGGTTATCGCGACATCGGCGTCTCCGCCGGTGGCGCCATGGACCCGCTCGCCGTCAAAATCGGTAATATCCTTCTCGGCAATGCCGACGATGCCGCCGTTGTCGAGGTCCAGACCTTTCCGTTCAAAATGCGGTTTGAAGCCCGTGCGGCCTTCGCGGTCACGGGGGCAGATGGCCAGGTGTTGCTGGATGGCAGGGAGTTGCTTCCATGGTGCACCCATGCGGCGGCCGAAGGTCAGGTTCTGGAACTGAGACAGCCGCCGCGCCTTGCCCGCGCCTATATCGCTCTTGCAGGCGGTGTGGATGTTCCGGTGCTGATGGGGTCGCGGAGCACGGCGCTGCGCGGCGGGTTTGGCGGCAATGCCGGGCGGCCTCTTGTCAACGGCGACAGGCTGAAGATCGGTGTGGTCCCGGATGCGCTGCCGCTGCCGGCAAGCGGTATTGCCGTTATCGAACCTGCCATTGCCCTGCGTGACGTGTTTGCTCCGGCAGATGAAGGTGTCTTGCAGATCCGCGCGATACCGGCTGGCGAACATGGGTTGTTTGCGTCCGATGGCGAGGCTTTCTGGAACCAGACATGGCGCATTTCATCCCGCAGCGACCGCACCGGCTATCGTTTGTCCGGGGAGCCGATCAAGCCGACGGAGACAATTGAAATGCGCTCCCACGGGGTCGTTCCGGGTGTGGTTCAGGTGCCGCCGGGGGGAGAGCCGATCATTCAGATGAGTGACGCCAACACGGCGGGTGGATATCCCAAGGTTGCCGGCGTGATCGAATGCGATCTGTGGCGGCTTGGTCAGGCGCGGATCGGTAGCCGGTTGCAATTCGTGCGCTCCACCCATGCGGAAGCGCGAGCCGTCGAACAGGTGGTTGCCGCCTATGTCGAGGATGTTCGGCAGACATCACGGATGGTCAAGCGGGCGCTGAGGGCAATGGCCTGACGGCAGGTGAACGGATCGAAGGAGAATGTGATGAAGATCGATCTGAATTCCGATATGGGCGAGGGTTTCGGTCCTTACCGGTTGTGCGATGACGAGGCGATGATGAAGATCGTGTCATCCGCCAACATTGCCTGTGGTTTTCACGGCGGCGATCCTGACACGATGGTCCGCATGGTGCGTCTGGCGAAAGCCAATGGTGTCGGCATCGGCGCCCATCCGGGATTGCCGGACCGCGCCGGTTTCGGACGGCGGGAAATACCGTTCCAGCCCGACGAGTTGCGCCAGCAGATGCTTTACCAGCTCGGCGCACTGATGGCGATTGCCGGGGCCGAGGGCATGAAGGTCGGCCATTTCAGCTTTCACGCCGCGATGGGCAATATGGTCAATCGCGTTCCCGCACTGGCCGGTCTGATGATGAACGCAATTGCTACCGTCGATCCGGGGCTCGTGGTGTTCGTTACGCCCGAAAGTGAAATCGAAAGGGCGGCGAAACGCGCCGGCCTCAAGACGCTGGCACTGTTTCTGGCGGATCGTGCCTATGATGCCGACGGCAAGCTCGTGGCGCGGGGATTGCCCGGTGCATTGGTCAAGGACGAGGCGTCGGTGCGTGCGCGGGTTCGACGGTTCCTGACGGATGGTCAGGTCGAGGCCATCGATGGCACGATCATCGCCATGCCTGCGCGCTCGATCCTCGTCCACAGCGATACGCCCGGTTCTCTGGAGCTTGCACGCATCATCCGCAGTGAAATCGAGGCTTCCGGCGCCACTCTTGCGCCTGCGGCCGAACTTGCGGCCTGACCGGGTCGCTGTCTGTTGTTTCCATCTCATCGAAAGATTACCCAGATGCCTTCCACCGCCGATCGCCTGAAAAATGTTTCCATCTCCGCTTCCGCCGCCATGACCCAGCGTGCCAGGGAACTGGCCGCGAAGGGGATCAAGGTCGTGAGCCTTTCCTCCGGCGAGCCGGATTTTCCAACCCCCGCCCATGCCATCGAAGCCGCGCATGCCGCGGCGCTGAATGGTGAAACGAAATATCCGCCGATGGATGGAACGGTGGCGATGAAAGCCGCGATCAGCCGGAAATTCAAGCGCGACAACAACCTGACCTATGATGCCAGCCAGATCGTCGTCTCAGCCGGCGGCAAGCAGGTGATCTTTAATGCCATGCTGGCCACCTGCAATCCGGGTGACGAGGTGGTCATCCCCGCGCCGTCATGGGTCAGCTATGCCGATATCGTCAAATTTGCCGGTGGCGTTCCGGTGCCTGTGCCCTGCTTCGAGCAGGCCGGTTTCAAGTTGCGTGCGGAAGATCTCGAGGCGGCGATCACGCCGCGTACCAAATGGCTTTTCCTGAATTTCCCCAGCAATCCGACCGGTGCAGCCTGCTCGCGGAAAGAGATGGCGGCGATTGCCGAGGTCATGCTGCGTCATCCCCATGTGTGGATATTGACCGACGATATTTACGAACATCTCGTTTATGACGGCTTCGAATTCGGCACGATCGCCGATGTGGAGCCGCGGCTTTACGACCGCGTGCTAACCATGAACGGTGTGTCCAAAGCCTATGCCATGACGGGCTGGCGGCTTGGTTATTGCGCCAGTGGCTCGAAGGAACTCATTGCCGCCATCAGCAATGTCAACGGCCAGAATGGCGGCGGCATCACCACCGTCACACAGGCGGCAGCCATTGCCGCACTGGATGGCCCACAGGATCTGCTGGCGGAAAGAGCCGCCATCTATCGGGAGCGGCGCGACTTCGTCCTTGGCCAGTTGGCCGAGATCGACGGCCTGCGTTGCCACAAGCCGGAGGGTGCCTTCTACATCTATCCGAATATTTCCGGCCTCATTGGCAAAACCACCAAGGGCGGACGCAAGATAGAAAGCGACGTCGATTTCGTCATGGCGCTGGTGGATGAGCATCACGTCGCCACGGTGCAGGGTGCCGCCTATGGCATGAGCCCCTATTTCCGCCTTTCCTATGCCACCAGCACGGAGATGCTGCGCGAAGGATGCGCGCGTATCGCCCAGTTTTGTCAGGACATGCGCTGATTGATGCAACATATCTCCCGGTCCGGTGTGACGAGACCGGGAGATGTTTACAGTTTCAGCTTCTCGGTCAGTTCCACAAGAATGTCCTTCACGGCAAAAGCCGGCTCGGACAGGGAGTTCTGATCGGATGTGCAGAGGGACAATGTCTCTTCTATGCGCGGCGACAGAAGCCGGCAGACGAGCGGTTCGCTTGTTTCCGAGACGATACGGTCGGCTATCGCCTTTGGCATGATAGTGGCACCAAGGCCGCTTGCGACGGCGCGGGCCAGCGTCCTGACGATCTCGACTTCCGCAACGACCTTGAGATTGATCCGGCTGCGCGTAAATGCGGTGTCCACCGCGCGGCGCACGAAATTGTAGCTCGGCGGCAGCAGCATCGGCAGCCCGTCCAGTGCACCGATGGGCACAGGTTTCATATCCGCTTCGATTGCGAAATCGCGGTGGGCGACAAGATAGAATTCTTCACTGAGGACAGGCTCGAAGCGCACGCCCTTGATCGGGCCGACGCCGTGAATCAACGCCATTTCCAGACGGCCGTTCATGATCATCTGGCTGTAGGTCTGTCCGACACTTTCCGTCAGGTGGATCAAAATGCCCGGATGCCGTTTTCGCGTCTCCGCCAGCAGCTCGACGGAGAGCGTGGCGGCACTGCTGAAAGGCACCAGCCCGACCGAAACACGTCCCGCAAGCGAATTGCCCGCCGCTGCGGCATCGACCTGCGCCTGTTCCATCTGCCGCAGGATGATTTGCGCATGGCGGTAAACCGCATGTCCCGCATCCGTCATCGTCACGCCCTGCTGGCTGCGAATCAGCAGTTTCTGACCGAAATGCTCTTCGAGCGCGGCCAGCTGCTGGCTCAGCGCCGGCTGGGCAAGGTGCAGAATATCGGCCGCACGCGTGATGCTGCCGCTATCCACGATGACGATGAAGGATTTGAGACGTCTGATATCCATTGCGATGATGACGATTTCGGTTGTGCTGCGGCAAATCTACAAGGTCGCCCCCGTTTTGCAATGCGAACCGGGAACCGGAATTGTCCGCAAACCTGTGCGAAGCGGATTTCCTTAGGCTTTTTGCCCGGAAACCATGGCGCTTCGGGCTCCATAAAAGTTGCTTATTACTCCAAAAGTAATCGGTCTTAGGCAAGCAAATAAAGCTTCGCTAATCTCTATGGCAACGAAAAGGGGATCAGAATGCCATTTTCCGATTACAAGACCGCTTTGGTCACTGGCGCATCATCCGGTATCGGTGCCGCAGTCGTCGAGCGGCTGCGCCGCGAAAACATTGAAGTCCATGCCATCGCCCGCAGTGCCGATGCATTGAAGGAACTCGCCGAGCGGACCGGCTGTATCGCGCATGTCATCGACGTGACGGATCGTGCTGCGATTGCCGATCTCGCAAGCCGGGTGCCGTTTGATATTCTGGTCAACAATGCCGGCGTCGATCGCCCGAAGAAGTTTCTCGAGGCGGATGAAGCCGACATTGATCTTCTGGTCGACGTCAATCTACGCGCCGTCCTTCATATCTGCCGGCTGATCGTTCCGGGCATGGTTGAGCGCGATCGTGGCCACGTCATCAATATCTCATCCATCGCCGGGAATTATAATTTCGGCGGCAATTCCACCTATCACGCCGTGAAGGCTGGCGTTGCCATGCTCTCGAACCAGCTGCGGATCGACGCATTCGGCAAGCGCGTGCGCGTGACGGAAATCTGCCCCGGCCGCGTGGCGACGGATATCTTCAACCACGTCCACGG
The DNA here is from genome assembly GCF_047445855.1 of Rhizobium sp. BR 250. Lineage (NCBI taxonomy): Bacteria > Pseudomonadati > Pseudomonadota > Alphaproteobacteria > Hyphomicrobiales > Rhizobiaceae > Rhizobium > Rhizobium sp. BR 250. The sequence continues at coordinate 85,821 of NZ_JARWKW010000013.1, read as the reverse complement.
CAATGATCCAAGCGTACGAGAGCGCTTCATCGACGGTTTCGAATTGCCGAAGGCGGAAGACATTGCCGATGCGATCGGTTTTGCCATTGCTGCGCCGGTCGCGGTCAATATCGGCCATATGGAAATTACCCCGACATTGCAGGTCATGGGCGGCCTTCAAACAGCCAAGCCCCAGGCCACAGCCGAGGACGGCGCAAAGAAGGAGCAGAAGCCGTGAGCGGCTTTGACCTTTCGGCTATCCTGAGCAATCAGGAATATATCGCGATGCTGGTGCACGGCATCGAGATGACCTTCATCATCTTCATAGGTTCGTGGTCGCTTGCCATGTCGCTTGCGCTCATCCTGCTCTGCATCCGATTTTCGCCTTCCCGCTTCGGGGATCGGCTTGTCGCGGCCTATGTTTCCTATCACCGCAACGTGCCGACACTGGTGCAGTTGATGTTGTGGTACTTCGGTATTTTCACGCTGTTGCCTTCCGGCCTGACAGGCTGGTTGACGGACCATAATGCTGAAGCGATCTTCGCTGTGGTCGGTCTCGGCCTGTGTCAGGCGGCTTATTTCAGCGAGGATCTGCGTTCCGGTCTACGCTCGGTCAGTCCGGGGCAGATGGAAGCGGCAAAGGCGCTGGGACACAGCTATCTCTCGGCTATGCGTTTCATCATCATGCCGCAGGGTGTGCGCAATGCGCTGCCTCCGCTCATCAATCACAGTGTCTCCCTGTTCAAGAACAGCAGTCTGGCGCTTGTCATCGGCGCGTCTGAATTGACCCATGCGGTCAAGGAAATCGAAAATCTGAGTTTCCAGACCTTCGAAATCTATCTCGTCGGCACGGTTCTCTATCTCTTCTTCTCGCTGTTGATCATGGGGGTCGGTGCCTATCTGTCCATGCGCCTTGATCCGGCCTGGAGGGCGCGCGCATGATCGGGGATATCGTTACCATCATTCACGATTACTGGCTGCTGCTGCTGATCGGCCAATATCCGAATGGCCCTCTCGGCGGGCTCGTGAATACGCTCATTCTCTCCGCACTCGCCATCGCGCTCGCTTTTCCGGTGAGCATCCTCATGGCGCTGGCGCGTTTGTCGGCATGGCGCGTCCTGCGCTGGCCGGTGACGGCATTGGTCTATGTCACGCGCGGCGTGCCGTTGCTGATGCTCATCCTGTGGACCTATTTCCTCATCCCGCTCTGGACCGGTGCCGACGTGCCCAGTTTCGCCATCATGCTGGCAACGCTTGTCGTCTATCAGGGCGCATTCCTGAGTGAAGTGGTAAGGGCCGGTATCGTCGCCCTCGGTGTCGGGCAGATGGATGCGGCAAAAGCGCTTGGCCACAGCTACGGCAGTGCGATGCGCTTCATCATCCTGCCGCAGGCGCTCTACAACATGATCCCCAGCATGATCTCGACCTTCGTGGCGACGATCAAGGACACGACGCTCGGTTATGTCATCAACGTGCCTGATCTCACCTTCGCAGCGAGCCAGGTGAACAACCAGCTTCTGACGCAGCCCTTCCAGGTATTTCTCATTCTTGCGGTGGTCTATTACGCCCTCTGCTGGAGCCTGACCTATCTCGCAAATGCCGTCGAACGCCGCATCGCCCGCCGCCGTGCCGGCGTGGCGGGCCGCCCGCATCAGCCGTCCTTGACGCAGGCCAAAATCTTAACGGAGCAGCCATGACCACGACCGCATCATCGACGCCCCAGCAGACGATCCGCATCTCGAATGTCTGCAAGAGTTATGGCGACTATCAGGTCCTCAAGAATATCGACGCCGAAGTGGCGCGCGGTGAGGTGGTCGTCATCTGCGGCCCTTCCGGCTCCGGCAAGTCGACCCTGATCCGTACCGTCAATCGCCTGGAGGAAATCAACAGCGGTTCGATCACGCTTGATGGGCAGGACATTCACGCCGCCACGCGCACCAAGGAACTGAACCTTCTGCGCAGCCGCATCGGTTTCGTGTTCCAGAACTTCAATCTGTTTCCGCATCTTTCCGTTGTCGAAAACGTCACGATTTCGCCAATCCGCGTAAAGGGCGTCTCGCCGGATATCGCACGGCAAAAGGCACTCGCTCTGCTTGAGCGTGTCGGTCTCGCCGACAAGGCTGGCGCTTATCCCGGTCAATTGTCCGGCGGGCAACAGCAGCGTGTGGCGATTGCCCGTGCGCTTGCCATGGAGCCGCCCGTCATGCTGTTCGATGAACCCACAAGCGCGCTCGATCCGGAAATGGTCGGCGAAGTGCTGGCCGTGATGAAGGGCCTGGCGGCGGAAGGCATGACCATGCTCTGCGTCACCCACGAAATGGGCTTCGCGCGTGAAGTTGCGGACCGCATCTGGTTCATCGACGCCGGCGAAATACTCGAAAGAGCGACACCGGAAGAATTCTTCAAGACACCCCGCCATCCGCGCGCGCAGCGGTTCCTCGCCGATCTGCGTCACTGATAACAGCCAATAATATAAAAGGAGAACAGCAATGAACTGGAAATGCCTTACACTTACCGCCGCAGTTTTGGGAACGGCTGCCGCTTCGCCCGCCGCAGCGGATCAACTCGATACCATCACGGCGAACAAGACGCTGCGCTGCGCGACCTTCGCGGATGTCGTTCCCTTCGCCGCGCCGGATCCGAAAACCCGCGAGATGGCCGGTTTTGATGTCGATCTCTGCAAGGCCATCGCGAAGGAACTTGGGGTCAAGGCGGAGATCAAGCCCGTATCTGTCGAGGCCCGCGTTCCCGAAGTGAAGCTCGGCCGCGTCGATATCACCGTTGCCAATCTAGCCTATACCCAAAGCCGCGCCGAGCAGATCCAGTTCAGCGATCCCTATTATCTCGCCAAGGAAATGCTGATCGTTCCGGTTGACGATGCCGGCAAGAAAAAGGCCGATTATGAAGGCCAGCGTGTCGCTTCGACCAAGGGCTCGACCTCGGAAATGTCGATCAAGCTCAACAAGTCGGAGCCGTTGACCTTCCAGGATACGGCGTCTGCCTATCTCGCCGTTCAGCAGGGCAAGGCGCGCGGCATGGTGGCCAACACCATGACGACCACAAAATTCGTCAATGAATCCAAGACCAAGGGCAAGCCCATGCGGATGATCGAAGAGCCGATGCTCTATCAGCCGATCGGCATCGGCATGGCGAAGGACAACCCGGCCCTGACCGCCAAGATCAATGAAATTCTCCGCAAGCTCGATGCCGATGGCGAGATCAACACGATCTGGAACAAGTGGCTCGGCCCGGATACGGAATACAAGATGACCCGCACCGACAAGGTCGTCCCGCTTTCCGAGCTGAAGTTCGACCCGATCCCCTGATCTGCCGGCTTAGCCCGCAGCAGCGATTTCAATATTCACCTGAACTCAAATGCAAGCGGCGGGACGTTCCCGCCGCCAGCCTTACCGTGGGAGGTTTTATGATCCACATCAAAGATATAGCAGAACGGCCAAGCAAGGCGGACATCGAAGCGCTTTCGAAGTTTTCGCCCGCCACCATCCATGAGGCGCAGGGTCGAAGGGGTGCTTTGTCCTCTCGTCTCAAGCCAGTCGATTACCGGATGAAGCTGTGTGGTCCCGCTTTCACCGTCAGATGCGCGCCGCGTGACAACATCATGCTGCAGCTTGCGATCAACTACGCCAAGCCCGGCGATATCATTGTCGTTTCGTCCGGCGAATATGAGGAAGCGGGTTCGTTCGGTGATGTTCTGGCCAATGCCTGCCTCGCAAAAGGTATCGGCGGTTTGGTGACGGACACGGGCGTGCGCGATACGCTGCAATTGCGAGACCTCGGTTTCCCGGTGTTTTCCCTCAGCGTCTGCATCAAGGGAACCGTCAAGGAAACCATTGCGGCAGTCAATGACAGCATTATCGTTGGCGGCGAAATCATCAATCCGGGCGATATTGTCGTTGGTGATGCCGATGGTCTGGTCGTGGTCCGTCGCGCGGAAGCGCAGGAAGCCGCACGGCTGTCGCAGGCCCGCGAAGATGCCGAGGCTGGTTTCATAGAGGCCTATAAACAGGGCAAATCGGTAATCGAGGTCAGTAATCTGGAACCGGTGCTGAAGGCCAAGGGGCTGGTTGTCGACATCTGAACGTGAAGGGCGGGCTCGGCCTCATGGGCCTGAGCCCCGCCGGCGGCCGACTGGGCGCCGGTACGCGACATGCCGCCGGCGGGCTTCAGTCTTGGTGGTCAGCGGCGTCGTGCTTCACTGAACTGGAGCGGTTCCCGGGCCAGGCCGTTAGCGCGACGTCGATCAAGGCCTTCAATCTCACCGTACATGCACCATCGCAGGCCTGCGCGGACATGCCCTGAATGATGGCGCCATAAAAACGTGCAAGCGTGTCCGTGTCGGTTTGTTCCGGAAGTTCGCCTTCGCTGACGGCGCGATCGAACCGTGCCTTGAGAATCTGCATCGACGCCTCGCGCAACGCGGCCGTTGTGCGGGCGACGGAGGCGTTTTCTTCAGAATGCTGGAGAACTGCGGTCGAAACGATGCATCCGCGCGGTTTGTCGGGCTGCGTGTCTCCTTCAGCAATGTCATATAGATAGGCGGCGAGCGCCTCGTGGGCCGGTATCGGTGCCTGCAATATTTCGGAGCGGCGCTGGCTTTGCTGCGCAATGCTGTGATCAAGCGCCAGACGGAACAATTCCTCCTTCGAACCGAAGGTCGCATAAAGAGACGGCGGCGTGATCCCCATCGCATGGGTAAGATCCGCTATCGAGGTTCCCTCGTAGCCACGCTCCCAGAACAGCCGGGCTGCGATATCAAGCCCCGCATCCCTGTCGAGCCGGCGCGGCCTGCCGCGTTTTCGCATCGTTTCAGACATTATTGTATCGATCGCTATAAAAATATTGACAGATCATGAGTGCCTCTTATTATATCGATCACTAGTTAAATCGCAACGGAGTGATCCATGTCTCAACGACTATCGAACAAAGTAGCCCTGATAACGGGAAGTTCACGTGGTATCGGCCGCGCCGCCGCGCTGGCATTTGCGAAGGAGGGGGCAGCCCTTATCGGCGTTCACTACGCTGCGAATGTGGAGGCGGCACAGGCAACGATCCGCGAGATCGAGTCCCTCGGCTCGAAGGCAGTCGCCCTCAATGCCGATCTTCGCCAGGGGAAGGTGGCGACAGACAGCCTTTGGGAGCAATTCAAGGAGTCCGCGGTTGCCTTCACGGGCTCGCCATCGCTGGATATTCTGGTCAACAATGCGGGTATCGCGCCGGCTACGCCGTTGAAAGAGACGACCGAAGCGGCGTTCGACGAGTTGATGACGATCAATTTCAAGGCGCCCTTCTTTCTCATTCAGGCTGCGGCTGACCATATCCGCGATGGCGGCCGCATCATCAATGTCTCGACCGGTTTCACCCGCATCGCGGCGCCGACGCATCCAGCCTATGCGGCATCCAAGGGGGCGCTTGAGACTTTGACGCTGGCGCTTGCCCCGGAATTCGGACGGCGCGACATTACGGTCAACGCGGTACTGCCGGGGGTGACTGAGACCGACATGAACGCCGGATGGCTGGCGGCGCCGGAAGCCCGCGCGGGTGCGGAAGCCCTGTCTGTATTTTCCCGTCTCGGCCATGCCGACGATATTGCGGACGTCATCACATTCCTCGCATCGACGGATGCCCGCTGGACCACGGGACAGATGATCGACGCGACAGGCGGTGCGCGGCTTTGAGCCGAGGCTCTGCAAATAACCCCGGACGAGCGGCGTCGGGCGGTTTCGCCCGGTGCCGCGAGCGAGGTTTTGCTTGATCCGCATCGCCTGATGATCGTGAAAACAGGGAAATGCCGGATTGTGAGGGTGGCAGCGCTACCTGTTGTCATCCACTATTTTTGCTGCTTTGCAACATCATATGCAGGTGACTAAGTTGACCCGTCTCTTGGGAGGGTGGCAGTTCGTGTCAACATCTACGAGGATCCTGGATGTCATCCACTCCCGATCTGGAAACCGTCGCCCGCCGTGGCGGCAAATTTCAGCGCATGGCGGCTCGCATACCAACCTACCTGACCGACCTGCGGGAAAATCCGGCCTGGCTGCCAATGTTCATGCTCGCCCGCACGATGCCCTTTCGCAAAGCACACTGGCTGACCGCCCGCCGCGTGCCTCGTTCCGTGGAAACAGTGCCCTCGATGTTCGGGAACCTCAAGCCCGAAGTCGTCGCGGACGAGTTGCGGCGTACCGGAATTTTTACCGGTCTGCCGCTGCCAAAGGATATCCAGCAGGAGCTTTTCAGGTTCGGCTGTGAAACGCCCTGTTTCGGCAATTTCGAACGGAAGCTCGAATTGCTTGCCGGAGAGCATGCGGAGGCCGAGCAGCGTTTCGGGCGGACCATCCTGAGCGGGCATCATTTCGAGAGGGTGATGCAATGTGATGCCGCACTGGCGGTTCAAAGAGATCCGCTGCTTCTCGATATTGCCAGACACTATCTCGGTGGTGAAGCCAAGCTGATCACGACACGAACCTGGTGGAGCTTTCCAACAAAATCAGCATCGGAAGAGGATTTGAGCCGCGCCTCCTTTAAATATCATTTCGATCTCGATGATTGGCGCATGCTGAAATTCTTCTTCTACCTCTCGGATGTCGATAGCGATGCCGGCCCTCACATCTATGTCCGCGGCAGCCACAATCGCCGGCGGCTGAAGCATCAGCTCACACTTCTCGTGGGCCATCCCGCAGAGGAAGTGCTGGAATATTACGGGTCCGAGAACGTTGTCGAATTGACCGGCAAGGCGGGAACCGGCTTCGTTGAAGACCCCTTCGGCTTTCATATGGGGACACCTGCCAAAACCACGCCACGCCTGATGATGGAGGTGGGCTTTGGTGTCTCCAGGCCGTCAAAGCGGCGCTATCATGGCGAGCCGGTCGTCCGCTAGGTCATTCGCCAACCGGCAGGCAGATGACATTCAGCCTGCATTCATTGCCACTGAAGAGAATAGATACTCGCCGCGCCCGCCAGCGCGGAAAGGCTCCGGGTACGAAAGACGAGTCTGTGTACCCGGAGCCTTCACGGACATGCGCGCGCGGTTTAGACCCTCGCCACCTGTTTACTGGTTGATTTGCGGCTCCACGAGCTTTGCAAGTTTGCGCAGGGACTCCTGCCAGCCCAGATAGCAGGCGTCGGCGGGAATGATGTCCGGCACGCCCTGCTGCTCGATGTTCACCTCGGTGCCGGATGCAACGGCCTTCAGGCTGACGGTGACTTTCATCTCGCCGGGCAGGTTGGGATCATCGAACCGGTCCGTATAGACAAGACGTTCTCCCGGCACGAGTTCAAGATAGGTGCCGCCGAAGGAATGGTTGTCGCCGGTCGTGAAATTTCGGAAGGACATCCGGTGGTTTCCGCCGACTTTCGCGTTCAGTTCATGAACGGTGCAGGTAAACCCGAATGGCGGGAGCCAGCTTGAAATTGCGTCCGGTTCGAGGAAGGCGCGATAAAGCTTCTCGGGTTTGGCGGCGAAGACGCGGTGTAGACGAATGGTGCTAGGCATGGTTTCTCCTCCTGTTGATGCATTGTCATTCAACGTGGTCGATCAGTCTCCGGGCTGAAGAGCAGCCGGATATAGCGGTGAAGGTGGTCGAGGCTTCCGACGGCCTGCTGTGGGTCGCCGCTCGCCTTTGCCAGAATGAAAGCGCCCTGGATGACGGCCTGGATGTGCAGGGAAAGGCTTTCGGCGGTAAATGTCCTTGCGACGCCATATTGGTCCATGGCGGCCTCGATATCGGCAACCAGCGTGCCGGCATGACCCGAAATGCTGTCCCAGCATGCCTCGCGGATCGCATCGCTGGTTTCATAGACCTCCTGCGCCATCGTGCCGACGAAGCACGTAAAATCCGGCAGCTCGCCCTGGATCAATTGTTTGCGGAAAGCGACATAGTTCAGCAGGCGCTCCAGCGGGTCAGGCGCATCATGGTAAGGTGCGGTTTCAAACACCGCGCCGGTAACATGCGACCAATGATCCGCTGCCGCGACGGCCATCTCCTCCTTGCTGGAGAAATGGTGAAAGAATGCGCCCTTGGAAAGGACGGCTTTCGCGCAGACATCGTCGATTGTGGCTGCGGCATAACCCTTGGTCCGAATGACGGCGAAGGCCGCCTCCAGCAAGCTCGGTCTGGTTGATGGGTTCTGCTTCCGTGCCACGTTAAGTCTCCCTTGGGCAATTAAATACAGACTAGTTGGTATTTAATCAATGGAAATTTTTCACCGAAGAGATATCCCCAACCGAAACGGCTCGTGCGCTCGCCGGTATCGACATCAGAATGCTTTTGGCGGTCGGCAGCGGGGGCACCGAAAACGCATGTGCATGGGGAGACATCCGACCCGCCGGCGCGTTGTGGTGGCGCCCTGATTTCGAGGGATCAAACAGCGGGGCCGCGCATGAGGCTGCGCAATGATGGGTGTCGCCGGGAAGCGTGCGATATTACGGGTTAGCAGTCTTCGGCAAAGCCGGGCCATGGTCGAAGCACTCGATCAGCATTTCGGTCAACACCCGGATTTTTCGCGCAGGATGCTGCCCGGGCGGTCTGACGACATATATTCCCGCAGGCGGCGGTGGAAAACGTTTCATGACCGGAACCAGCGCGCCCGAGCCCAGATGATCTCTTATGAGATCGACAGGGAGCACGGCGATACCCAGGCCGGCTGCTGCGGCGACAGCGAGAGCCGCTCCGTTGTCGGCCTTGAAACGTCCCTGCGGGCGAACGGTTATCACCTTGTCCCCATCCATCACCTGCCAGACTTCCGTTCCCTGCATGAGAGCCTGATGGGCGACGAGTTCCTCCGGGGTCTCCGGAGAACCATGGACCTTGATATAGTCCGGGCTTGCAACGAAGGTCCCGTGGAGGGGACCGACGCGTCTTGCGACCAGGTTCGAGTCATGAAGAATGCCGACCCTGATCGCACAATCATATCCTTCCGCGATGAGGTCGACGAAACGATCGCTGTAACAGGTCTGGATCTGGAGTTGAGGATGCCGGAGCGCCATTTGCGCGATCACTGATGCGAAATGCGTCGGGCCAAAGGAAAGAGGCGCGGCAATCCGCAGGCGTCCACGGAGTTCACCGGCCGGCAGGATTGTCTCCCTCGCCACATCGATTTCGGCCGAAATCCTTGCCGCATAGTCCCGGAATGTTGCGCCAGCCTCTGTCAGAGAAGCGCCGCGGGTGGATCGCGCCAGAAGCTGCACCCCAAGCTCCGCTTCAAGCCGCACGAGCCGGCGGCTGACCATCGACTTGGAGACGCCCAGTCGCAGCGCGGCGGAGGTGACACCACCTGCGTCAGCGACTTCGACGAATGTCCGGAGATCTTCGATATCCACTCGGTGTTCCTCATTCTGCGACACAGCTTAGCATAGACAGGGACTACCGCAGCATAAACAGGAATGACAAGTTCGTTCTGCGGCAGCGTCTCGAAGGGCGCATGCCTCTTGAGCAAATGCGCTTTCAATAAATCGCCAACACAGGATGAAACCATGACCTTTCGTAACGGCCTTGATTCCCTTCTCCGTCCCGAAGATTCCGTCCTTGTTCTGATCGACCACCAGCCTTACCAGCTGGCGAACCTGAACAGCCACGATCCGCAAGCGGTGGTCAACAGCACAACTGCGCTGGCGAAGCTGGCAAAAGCCTTCGATGTTCCGACCATTCTGACCAGTGTCATCGCGGCGCGCGGCGGTCTTCTCTTCAAGCAGATCACCGACGTATTTCCGGGCCAGGAGGTCATCGATCGCACCTGGGTGAACACCTGGCAGGACGAGAATGTGGTGAACGTCGTCAAGGCGACCGGCCGCAAGCAGCTGATCATCGCCGGCCTGTGGACCGAGGTCTGCGTGGCGATGCCTGTGATCCAGGCCGCCGGCGAGGGCTGGGACGTGACCGTGATTACCGACGCATCGGGCGGGATTTCGAAGGAGTCTCACGAAGTCGCTATCCAGCGGATGATCGCGGCTGGCGCGAACCCGATGACAGTAATGGCGCTCGCTGGCGAATGGCAACGCGATTGGGCCCGCACCGGACATGTCGAGCAGCTGACCGAGATCCTCATCCAGCACTTTGCCGGCAGCGGCATCGCCTATCTCTGGGAACAGCAGCTGCTCAATACGCCGGTACCGGCCACCCAAAGCGGTCACTAAAGACAAAGGCACGATGGGGTCGAATGACCCATCGCGACAGTGCGGACGGTGTGTTGAACCACAGCGTCCGTTTTTCATGACAGGTGGACGTGTCTGAAGCCCCGGCGGCTTGATGGTGGGCGTGATGAATTTCCGGCATCTGTCAGCCGCCATTACTGGATCACAAGCGCAGTGCCCGCTGGTCAGCCAGCCTCCCTTTACGTACAACTCCATTGCTTCCGTGTTGCGAACGCGGTCAGGCTTGCAGTTACATTTTATCCGTAAGGGGACCCTATGTTCGAGAAGTGTGTTTGGCACAATGAGCCGCAGCAATGGTCGCTCAGCGACGGGGTCCTGCAGCTAACTACCGACAAAAACTCCGATTTCTGGCGGGAGACCTATTACGGTTTTACGCGTGATAGCGGGCATTTCTTCGGAAGGCAGTGGCAGGGCGATTTCACCGCTTCGCTGCGTGTTCAGGGCAATTATGAGGAATTATACGATCAGGCGGGGATCATGGTCCGGATCGACGGATCCCGTTGGATCAAGGCTGGCATTGAGCTATCGGATGGCGCTGCCTGCATAGGCAGTGTCCTGACCGTGGATCGCTCCGACTGGTCTACAACCGCCTATTCCGGGGACCCGCGCGATCTTTATCTTCGCGTCACGGTTGCCGATGGTGTCTTGCGCCTCCAGACCTCTGGAGACGGCATCCGGTGGCCTCTTCTCAAACTTTGCCCGTTTCCGGAAGCTCAGTTCTATCAGGTTGGTCCGATGTGCTGCACACCCGAGCGTGAGGGCCTGGAGGTGACGTTTTCGGAGTTTCATATAGGACCTCCACTCCGTAAGGCTCTTCATGATTTGACGTGAGGAATGTCGGGAACGCCATCCCGTCAGCGGCCGTAGCCGCCTGCGCGGGCCCGTGACAGGGGGAAACTTCCCCCTGAACAGCTTGCGACCCGACGCATTTTTCAAGAACCGGATGCGATGCCGGTCACGCTTTGCCGGGTTTGGGGAGAACCAGATCGCCAACCGTGTAGGTGTGGAATTCGCTTTTCGAAACCGTGTCCAGCTTGCGGAATTTTTCAACGAATACCGGATCGGAAAAGAACTCATCGACATTGCCGGTTCCCTGAATGGCCTCGACGTTGACGACCGTCTGCCCATCCGTGCTTTTCGCAAGGCTGCTCCAGAGGAACCCTTCTTTCCGTTCAGCGACGTAGTGTACGACATCCTGAATGATGGCGAAGGCTTCTTCCTGTTTTCCGGGGTGAGCGTGAATGACGTTGACAACGAAGGTCGTGGGGGTGGGAGAGCCCGTAAAAGCTGCAAGAGGTGTCGTTTCCATAAATATCTCCATTTGTGAAGCCGGGGCCAATTTCGCCGCGGCCGCATCTGGATATCGGAAGGGAAATAGCGGATAAACGGGCTGCTATTCTCAACATACAGGAAGAAAATTCCTTAATCGCGGATCATGGACAAGCTCGGAACACTCGGCATATTCATTCAGGTCGCGGAAGCGGGAAGCTTCGTGGCGGCCGGACATCGTCTCGGCATCTCCGGATCGGCCGTCGGCAAGGCCATCGCCCGTCTGGAAGATGAACTGGGCGTGCGATTGTTCAATCGCTCGACACGCAGCATGACCCTGACGGAGGATGGCGGTTTCTTCCTCGATACATGCAGACGCATCCAGTCGGAATATGAGACCGTTCAGGCGCAGCTATCGCGATCGCAGGCCGCTCCGCGCGGGCAGCTGCGCGTCAGCCTTCCCCTGGCGGGCATGCTCCTGATGCCGACAATATCGGCCTTCATGAATACCTATCCAGACATCAATCTCGACCTGGATTTCACCGATCGCCTGGTGGATGTCATCGAGGAAGGGTTCGACGCCGTCATCCGGACCGGCGATATCAGGGATACACGGCTGATGAGCCGCAAGCTCGGCATCTTCAAACACAGGATCGTGGCGGCACCCGGCTATCTCGAAGCGCATGGCTGGCCGGCGGTTCCCGAGGATCTCGCCGGGCACCGCTGCCTCCATCACCGTTTCGCGAATTCCGGAAAGTTTGAACCGTGGCCGCTGGTTCGCGACGGATGCGAGATCAGGATCGATCTGCCGGTCGCAACAGTTGCCAGCACGCTGGAGCCATTGATCTACCTCGCGGAGCGATCATTCGGGATCACCTGTCTTCCTTCATTTGCCGTGGCATCCGAAATCGCCCAGGGGAAACTGGTTTCGCTCCTGGACGACTACGTGGCCGATACGGGAACTTTCTGCGTACTCTGGCCGACCAATCGATATCTTTCTCCAAAGGTCAGGGCGTTTGTCGACTACATGGCCGCCAATCTTTTCGCCAGATGATCGCAAGAATGGTGAAACGAGTACCAGCCACGACTCCCGGTGATGGCTGCGAACGGGAAGAGGCCCAGGCGGATCTTGCGTCGACGATCAAAGCAACTTTCGCAGAAATATTCTCGCATGCTTATCGGGGGGATATCGCTCCAGCTTGCCGAACACGGAGTATCCTTGCTTTTCATAGAAACCTGGAGCCTGAAAGCTGAATGTGTCGAGCCAAATCCCGACGCAGTTTTCGTCCTTCGCCCATTGCTCCGCCTGCGCCAGAAGCTTCGCCCCCAGTTGCTGGCCCCTCATGGCTTCGGGCACGAACAGCAACTCGACGAACAGCCATTCATAATAGCATTTCGCCCACAGGCCACCCTGGATTCTGCCCTCATCATCGCGCAGTAAAATTGCGAGCGGCTTGTAGCCATCCTCTCCCGCCTTCGAATCATTAAAGGCGAGCAGGGGGTTGAGGATTGCATTGCGGTCATCTTCGTTTGGATCGAGCTTCATTTCCAAAACAGGCATTCCGTATCTCCATTCAGCCGATGCGCTCGCGAAAACTGATCGCCGGTGTTACTGACCTCTATCCCGAGCACTCACAGGGTGCGGCGAAAATGATCCCTGATGAATACGGGAAGATCGTTTGACGGTGGTGTGAAAGGCACCTGATACATCATGTCGCCGACAAAACCACGGTGATAGGTGGCATGATTGACGACGTGAAGCACGATTTGCTCGCGGGTCATGACGCCTTCTCCTCCGCCAACAAATTCGAAATGAACGGCTTTGGCGAGGTCCTCGTCCGACCATGTGTCGACAAGATCGATATACCAGCGGTCCATGCCCTGCACCGCGTCCCACAAATCGCCGATTGCCGGTGTATGCTCGGTGTTGCGCGCGGTGTAACCGTGTTTCTTTCCCTGCAGGTGGTGCCTGAAAATATCGTCCACCACATAAACATGGTTCAATGTATGCACCATGTTTCCGAACCGGGTCGGCCGCTGCCGAAGAGCCTCGCCATCCGGCAGCTCCATCACGCTGCCGAAGGTCAGCCCATTCGCCCAGGCCTTGTAGCGAACCAGCATTTTCAGGGTATCTGCCGCCGATGCGGCGTGCGCGTGGGTTGGGCTGAGCGAGGCGGAAGACATGCTGGAACTCCTTGGTGGTTTGCAACTTCAAAGCAACGATCGGGTCGGTCCGGCGCTGCCTGCGCCGGGCCGGAAACGGTTTTGCGGGTCGGCCATGGAAATATGATCCATGCCTGTCCCGAACCGCCAATGTCCGTGGACCGGGATCAGAGCGATCCGTGCTTTTCCTGTAAAAGCCGGATGGCAAGATGCTGGAGCAGAATGATCGTCTTGGCATCGCGAATGTCGCCACGATCGATCATCCGCATCGCCTCCGGCAGGGGGATTTCGAGCACATCGATATCTTCTCCCTCGTCAGCGGAACCGCCGCCTGCACCCACTTTGTGTGTGTCGGCATATTCGCCGTGGAAAAAGGCGAGATATTCGGTGACCGAGCCGGGGCTCATATAGATATCGAACAGGTGTGTGAGTTCGGAAACCTCGTAACCGGTCTCCTCCATCAGTTCCGCACGCATTCGCGTCGCCGGTTCTGCGCCTTCGAGCAGCCCTGCCGGTGTCTCGATCAGCGATTCCAGACCGCCATTCAAGAGAACCGGCAATCGGAACTGGCGGGTCAAAAGGACATGGCCGTTTGCCGGATTGTAGAGCAAGCATGTCGCGCCGTTGCCGCGGTCATAGGCCTCCCGGGTCTGCTTCTGCCAGCTTCCGTCCCGCAGCCGGAGTTCATATTCATACTTGGTCAGCCGACCCCAATCATCCGCCAACACGCGTTCGGCAATTGGGCGGTAAACACTGTCATTCATCAAGTCACCTCGTTTTCATCTGTCTTTCAAAGGCCGAGCAATCGGCCTTCGACATGTGTACGTGTTTCACCACCCACCCATATTACGCCGGTCTCATCGCGGCTCAGGTAAACGCGACCGTGCCGGCCGAGACGCGTCCCCTGAGCGGCGACATAATCTGCCGCGACCGTGCCCGTGGCAAACAGCCATTGCGCCAGCGAGGCATTGAGGCTTCCGGTGACGGGATCTTCGGCGATGGCGCCCAGATGATCGCTGAAGAAGGCGCGAACCTCAAAGGCAGCCTCGCCGCCTTTCGCGTGGGGGCCAACCACACCGACATCAATGCGCCCGGGCCAGCTGCGAACCGGATCAATGGAAAGCACCTTTTCGGCCGATGCCAGCCTGATCCCCAGCCATCCGGGACCATTATCGATCCAGGCGGCATCAAGGACGTCATGAGCCTCGATCCCCAATAGTTGCCGCGCCTCTTCCAGCTCAGCCGGCGTCGGTGCACCGGAACGGACAAGCGGCGGGGCGGCAAAGGAAAGCCGCCCATGCGCGTGCCGGATCGGAACCAGCCCGGCACCGCATTCCTGAATGATGCCCGTTTCGTTTTTGGGTGAACCGTTGGCAGACAGCCAGGCGTGGCAACTGCCCAGCGTGGGGTGCCCGGCAAAGGGCATTTCCCGGTCGAGCGAAAATATTCGGACCCGGTAGTCAGCCTTGGGATGGGTGGGCGGCAAGAGAAATGTGGTTTCAGACAGGTTGAACCACTGCGTTAACCGCTGCATTTCATCGGTCGTCAGGTTGTCGGCGCCCGTGACGACGGTCAGCGGATTGCCGGAAAGCGGCCCGGCGCCGAACACATCGATCATATGGATAGCAAAAGTCATGACATCGTTCTTTCAGTTCGGATCAACGGGCGGTCGCGGACGGAGAGTGGGCCTTTAGCTCTACCAGACAAGCAGTTTGAGACCCGCAACCGCAAAGACAGCAGAGAGCACGGATTCGATCCAGCGCCGTAATCTGGTATAAAGTGCGATCATCGAGGAGGTCGAGAAAAGCAAGGCATAACCACCGAACACGGTGACGCCGAGAATGGCGCAGCCGCCGATGATTGCCGGTAGCATGCCGGCAGGCGCGTCCGTGCGAAACCCGAGCGACATGATGGCTATCCACGACAGAATGGCCTTGGGGTTGCCGATATGCATGAAAAGCCCCTGCCGATAGAGCGATCGATAGCGCGGCACCGCGCGCTCCGTGATCGTCCCTGCAAAATCGGAGACCGGTTTGAGGGCTGATCTGCCGGCACGGAAGGCCAGATACAGCAAATATGCCCCACCAACGATCTTGATGACGAAAAGCGCCTGGGCATAGGCGGTGAGCACGGCGGACAGGCCGGTCGCCGTCAGGATCGCCCAGAACAGTGAACCGGTGATGACGCCTGCTGCCAAAGCAAGGGCCGGCAGGCGCCCGTCACGCATCGCCGTTGCCATGATTGCCATGTTGCTTGGCCCCGGGCTGGCGGTGGCAATGAGGTAGGTGCCGTAGACGAGGGCGAGCTGGCTGGCGAACATTCGGGCTTTCTCCGGAAATCAGACGTTTTCCGCATTAGTGCGGGAGATCGCCGCGATGGACGATATGGACCTTGTTGCCATCGGGATCACGCAGATAGGCGCCGAAATAGCCGTCGCCATAGTGCGGGCGCGGACCGGGGCCGCCTTCGTCCGTTCCTCCGTGAGCCAGACCGCCGGCATGGGCCTCGCTCACCGCTTCTTTCGACGGTGCCAGAAAGGCGACCATGCCGCCATTACCGGCCGTTGCCGCTTCGCCATTGAAGGGATGATAGACATAAAACCGCGGCAATGGAGCGTGCGCTGTCACCCAGCAAAGGGCCGCAGGCCCGCCATCGGGCGTGATGGCCCGGCGTATCAGGCCAAGCGGCGCGAGCAGGGCATCATAGAAACGTCCCGCCCGCTGAAGATCACGCGTTCCAACGGTTACATGGCTGAACATTCAAACCTCAATACGCAAGCGGTGGTGGCCGGCAGGCGCCGCAAAATGTGGATTTCATTTGGCTTCCTCATAGCTCATGTTACACTTGCTGTTTATTGAAATAGTGTAACGTGACACTTTTAAAGAGGCCGCGACCTTGCTGCTGCAATCCCCCTGGACCCCGCACCTCGCAAACATCGAGGCGAATGCCGCCGAACGGCTGGTGTTTGCGCTTGCCGATGACATTATCGAAGGGCGGCTGGCTGGCGGCGACCGTCTGCCCGCCCATCGCGACCTCGCATGGAAACTGGGCGTGGGCCTCGGCACGGTGACGAAGGCCTATGCCGTGCTCGAACGGCGCGGCCTGACGCGCAGCGTCAAGGGGCGGGGAACATTCGTGGCGCTTCAGGAAGCCCATAACGACCGGCAGATCGACCTCTCGTCCAACGCGCCGCCCGCCACGCTCAACGCCCACATTCTGGCAAAAACGCTGACCGGCATCGCGCGCAGGATCGATGCGGATCATTTTAATCTCTACGCTCCGCCCGCCGGGCATGTGGAACATCGGCGCGTGCTGGCCCGCTGGTTCGAAACGCTGGGTCTGCCCGTTGATCCATCGCATCTGGTGCTGACGAGCGGCGCCCGCCAGGCGCTGGCATTGGCCTTCGATCTTGCCTGTGGCCCGGATGGCCTGCTGCTGACCGAGCGGATCACCTATCCAGGCGCGCTCGCACTTCTTCGGCGCAAAGGGTGCCGGGTGCAGGGTGTGGAGATCGATGCCGAGGGAATGGTGCCCGACGCGCTTGCCGAAGCGCTCAAGGGCGTGGAACCGCACGGCGGCAGGGCGATTTATCTGACGCCGACATTGCACAATCCGACAACTGCGACGATGGGCATGGCGCGGCGGCAGGCCATTGTGGATATTTGTCGCCGGGCGGGCGTCTCGATTATCGAGGACGGTGTTTATGCGGCATCCGATCCGGATTTTTACCCATTGGCGGCATTGGCTCCCGATATTTCGTTTCATGTGAATGGATTGTCCAAGTCGCTCGGCCCCGGTTTGCAGATCGGCGTGCTGGCGCTGCCGGCGGGACGGAAGGATGCAGCGGAGCGCCTGTTGCAGGATGTGCCCATGGCTCCCTCGGCACTCTCCTGCGCGGTAGTCGAGGACTGGCTGACGACCGGCGTCATCTCGTCGATCCAGCGCGATCTGCGCCATGAGGCGCGGCGACGCTCCAGCCTCGCGGTTTCCCTGCTGGGTGCGAGTGAACTTGTCTCGCACCCCGATGCATACAATGTCTGGTTACCGATGGAACGCGAGGCCGCCAATCACTTCACATCCATCGCCGCAGCGAACGGCATAAGGTTGACCCCTCCGGATACCATGATGGTGGATAGGCAGGATCAGGCAAGCGGCATCCGGCTTTGCCTCGGCGGCCCCGCATTCGATGACCTGACCGGGGCGTTGACCACGCTTGCGGGGCTGCTGAGGCGGCTGGCGTGACGCCATCGAAACGCAAAACCACCAGCACGACAATCAGACAAGAGAGCCCGTACAGACATGGACCGTTACCCGATCGTACCGGATGAGAATGCGTGGGAGCCCTGGAGCCCTGCTGAGCTGTCCCGGCGGCTGAGCGGCGTATCGAGACCCTGGTGCGTCGTTGGCGGCTGGGCTCTAGATCTGTGGCACGGGAGGAAAATGCGCGAACATGAGGATCTGGAATTCACGATCCTGCGTGAGGATCTGGGCGTTTTCCGGCATGAACTGAAGGATATGGAATTCTACACCGTCAATGACGGCGTGCTGGAACTGCTGCCGGCGGATCGGGAACCGGCGATGGAGATCTTCCAGATATGGTGTTTCGATCGCATTGCCGGGTGCTGGCGCGCCGACATGATGATCGAACCCGGAACGAATGACATGTGGGTCTATAAAAGAGACCCGGCAATTACCGGGCCCCGTATCGAGATGGTGTCGTTGACGGCAGATGGTATCCCTTACCTCAATCCCTCCGCCGTGCTCCTGTTCAAGGCGAAGCACAGGCGCCCGAAGGATGAGGAAGACTTCATGAATGCCCACCCGAAACTATCCCCATCGGAGCGCCGGTGGTTGAGGGATTGCCTTGATCTCCTGCATCCCGGTCACGAATGGGCACTCGTGTGAGATGACAGGAAACAAGCGCGCGAAAAACACCTTGAGCCTTCGCAAGGCCGGGCACGGTGTCGAATCGGACAGGGATTTTCGCGCGACTATGGCTTGTATCCCAGGCATCGTTGGTCGAGGTCAAAACATCCGGGGGATGACATCGGTCGGTCCATGTTTGTCCATCAGCCTGTGCTTCAGCGAACCCAGCACATGAAGGGCGATCAGGACCAGGAGGCTATAGGCGCCATATCGATGAAGCGTCTGGAAAACCACGAAGGCGCTGTCGTTCTTGGGAAGCAGTTCCGGCAGATGCGATATGACGAAGAAGGGGACACCATCGCTCTGCGAGAAGCTGCTGGAAAGCGAGTATCCGAGGAGCGGAACGAGAAGGGTCAAAAGGATCAGAAGCCGGTGCACCACATGTGAGAGAGTTTTCTCCCAGGGCGCCAGAACCGGCGGGGTCGAGGGCAGGATTTTGCTGTAGCGCCAGCGAAGTGCAAGGTGAACGAGCGCAAGCAACCAGACCATAACGCCGAACTGCTTGTGGTTGGGATAGAAAAACGAGGCGGTCGCCATGTCGCTCTCCGGCAGGCGCGTCATATACCAGCCGGAGGCGATGAGGCCGATCACCAGCGCGGCCCTTACCCAGTGCAGACAGCGGATCGGCAAGGGATATCTCACCGAAGAACCCTTTATTGTGACATCTGACATCCGAATATTCTCCGTAATGAACGTCCATCCTGATTGGATAGACCTGGGTCAATTGTGGCTGGGAGGCTCAATGGCTTGCCCTTGCATTCCTCAGGGCGAAGAAAACTGCCGCCGAAAGAATGGCGATCAATGCGCCCGCCGCCGTCAAAAGCAGGGCATGCGCCCTGGAAAACGCGTTCTTGCCGGCGGCCACCAGCGACCCGGCAAGGTCGTCGGGAAGCTTGCCGGCCAATACATAGGTATCTCCGATCGACCGGCTTGCCGCTTCCACAAGCTCGACCGGAATGCCGGAGGGCGCAGTCATCGCGCCGGCATAGATTGCCGACAATGCCACGCCGAAAAAGGTGATGCCGAGGCCCGCACCGAGTTCATAGCCAGTGGCTTCCAGTGAGCCCGCCGCGGCAGCTTTTTCCGCCTCCACCGCTCCCATGATGGCGATCGATGAGGCGGTGAGGCCAATGCTCAAGGCCAACCCCAGCACTGCCAGCAAAACCGGAACGAGGACGCCGGGCCGATGGAAATCGGACTGCGCCAGCGCCACAAGGGAAATGGCCGCGGTCGAAAGGGACAGCGTCGCCACTGCCCTGAGGCCGAAACGATTTGACAGAAAGCCGGCGACCGGACCGCCAGCGGCGGCCGCAACCATGATCGGCAGCATGAAAAGACCTGCGTCAAGCGGGGATTTGCCAAGGACGAACTGGAGTTCCTGCGCGAGCGTCAGTTCCACACCGGCAAGCGCCCCGGCGGTCACGATCGCCATGCCGACGCCCGTCACGATGGCGGGCCGTGAAAACAGGGACATATCGAGCATGGGTTCCGCGACAGCACGTTGACTTCTGACGAACAAAAGGAGAGCCGCGGCGCCGACAGCCAGGGCAAGAACAATGACCCAGAGCGGCTCCTTGCCGCCGAATCCGGATTTTGCGGCAAAGACCAATCCGATAATGCCGACAATCAGCAACATCGCCTGGCCGATCTGCCATCGACCCGGAGCGTGATGCTCTTTTCGCGGCAGGGCAAAGGCGATGATCGGAAAGATCAGAAACAATACCGGCACGTTGATCAGGAAAACGGAACCCCACCAGAAATGCTCCAGCAGAGCACCGCCCACGAGCGGACCGACGGCGGCGCCCGCCGCTCCGACCGTTCCCCAAAGCCCCAGCGCCATGGCCCGTTCGCCCGGGTCCTCGAATGTACGCCGGATGATGCCGAGAACGCAGGGCATGATCATCGCAGCACCGAAGGCGAGCAGAATCCGTCCGCCGATCAACATTTCGGGCGTCACCGAAAAAGCCGCCACGATCGAGGCCATTCCGAAAATCGCGAGGCCGCACAGCAGCAGTTTGCGGTGGCCGATACGATCGGCAAGCGTTCCCATCGGCACGAGCAGGCCGGCCATGAGCAGGGAATAGATATCGATGATCCAAAGCACCTCCGTTGTCGATGCCTGCAAGGCCAGGGTCAGCGACGGCACGGCGATATGGAGGATCGTCATGTCGAGAACAACGGGCAGGAAAGCGAGCATGACCGCAAAAAGGATCAGCCATCTTCGCTTCTGCAACTGTGCGGGAGAGGGGACACCATTCGGGTCGAGGGAGACCGTCATTTTTTTCACCAGTAATTACGCATATTTGCCGGATTGCGGATATCGCGACCACCCATCTGCGGGCGGGCGATGATCTGTTCCACCTTTCGCTCTTACCGGCCCGGCTTTGCATTTTGATGGAGGGAATGTGGAGGATATATGGAGGCGAAGGAAGGCTGCGGTTCGGTGCCGTCTTCCCTGGCTGTCACGGGATCGGCTGCCCGAGCGATATCTCGAACATGGCGCCTGCCTTTTCCGAAGGCGCATACCGGATCTTTCCGTCATGTGCCTGGACGATTGCACGGACGACGGAAAGGCCCAATCCGTTTCCTCCCTGCAAACCGGATTGCGTTCCCCTCTGAAAGGGTTCGAAAGCCCATGGGGCGATATCGCTCCCAAGTCCGGGGCCCTCATCAATGACGCGAATGATGGCCACATCATTCTCGACGGAAAGCATTATGTCGATCGCGCCTCGCACCGCATAACGGCGGGCATTGGTCACAAGTGCCAGAAGCGCCTGGCGGATGCGCATTGCATCGACACGCACCGTCACATCGCAAAGGTTGAGCCGGAGTTCGAAACCTTCACTCTTCAGCGAAGGCTCCATGACCATCGCCAGCTTGCTTATCTCTTCCCCGAGCCGCACCGGCTCGATCTGGAGGTCGAGGCGACCGCTATCGGCGAGCGTCACGGTTCTCAGATCCTCCACAAGTCTGGCAAGCGAATCCACCTGCAGAACGAGCGCCTGCAACGACGTTTCGTCAGGATCGAACACGCCATCGATAATGCCTTGCAGACGGCCTTTCAAAATCGTCAGCGGCGTGCGCAATTCGTGGGCGATGGTAGCATTCCATAGCTGCATATCGGCCGCCATGTCCTGAAGGCGTTGCGCCATGGCGTTGAAGTCTCCGACGAGATGTGCGGTCTCTCCAAGCGAGTGATCTCCGGGAGACGCGCGCGCGGACAGATCGCCATCCTTGATGCGCCTGGCGCTTGAAGCAAGGGATTCCAGCGGCTCCAGAATGCGCCGGGCCAGCCTTACCGATGCGATTGCCGCGACGATGAGGGCGATGAAGATCAGCACCGACAGGATGATGAAATCGACGCCCGTCAACCAATTGTCCGTCGATTCCGACCAGGGATAGAAATAGAATATGATGCTGAAGGCGATATAGGTGCCGAAGAATACGACGAGACCGGCGATGACGGTCATCGCAGACATTGCAAGCAGGATCTGTCGGCTGAGGCCCTTCAGCATCATGGCTCGACCGCGAGCCGGTAACCGATGCCGCGTATGCTGACGAGCATGCCTTCACCGCCCGATTGTTCGAGTTTCTTGCGCAACTTGCTGAGGTGGCTGTCCACGGTACGGTCGAGCGCGTCGGAACCCGGAAGGCAGGCATCGACCAGTTCGCCGCGCGTAAACGCCTTGCTGGGTGTTCTGGCAAGATGCGCAAGCAGCCTGAACTCGGTCAGGGTCAGGGAAAGCGGGGTCGCAACGCCATCCTTTTCGATACGCGCCTGATAGCTGTCGAGATCCAGTGTCAGATCTCCGACCCGTATCATCGGTCCGGCCTGGCTGAGGCCCGCCCGCCGCAACACCGCCTTGGCGCGGGCCACGACCTCGATCGGATTGAATGGTTTCACGATGTAGTCGTCCGCACCGATCCGCAATGCCTGCAGCCGGTCGACATCCTGATCGAGAGCGGTGATCATGATGACCGGTGTATGCCCGCGCCTTTGAATCTCCGCGAGGACTTCCCAACCATCGAGGCGCGGCATCGTCACATCCGCCAGGACGATATCCGGCTTCAGGGACCGATGCAGGTCCAGCGCCACCTTGCCGTCACGGGCGTGAACGGTTCGAAATCCTTCCCTGATCAGATAGGCCTGAAGGATTTCGGCAATTTGAACGTCATCCTCGGCGATCAAAACCAATGCTGCCATGATCTTTAAGCTCCTTGACCCATCAATGCCATCGAACGCATCCGCAGTCGAGCGCCGACCGCGCGCCTCCACAGAACCGCAACACGGCGTCCACATAAGCCACATCCAGAGGCCTTAACGGTAGGCACCCGAAGCCTGTTTTTTAAATGGATGAACAATGCCTATGCGATGCCTCCCGCGCCCTGTGACACTTGGCACGCTGCTGTTTTCGGCCTTCTTGCTGTCCGCCTGCAGCGAAGACCAATCCGGCCGCGAAGGAACCGACGCCGAACAGGCGCAGCCGGCGCGCGTCAGCGTCATGTCGGTCCAGCCTGAAAGCGTAACCGTCTATGACGAACTGCCGGGGCGCGTTTCCGCCTATCGCACTGCGGAAATCCGTGCCCAGGTCGGCGGCATCATTCAGAAGAAGCTTTTCAAGGAAGGAAGCTTCGTCGCGGCGGATACGTCCCTTTTCCAGATCGACCCGGCCCCGTTTTCAGCCGATGCGGATGCCGCGGCGGCCGTGCTGGCCCGCACGGAAGCCGAGTTCTTGAACGCACAGGTAAAATTCGATCGCGCCGGATTGCTTTCATCGCAGAAAATCGCGAGTGCGGAATCATTCAACAATGCCACGGCGGCGCTGGCCCAGGCAAAGGCAAGCGTTGCGGAAGCCAAGGCCAATCTGGCCAGGCGGAAACTCGAATTGTCCTATGCGACGATCCGCAGCCCCATCGAAGGCGTGATCGGTCAGTCCTTCATGAGCGAGGGCGGGTTGGTCTCGTCCGCGGCAACCTCGCCGCTCGCCGTCATTTACCAGATCGATCAGGTGTATGTGGATGTGCGCCAGTCGGCCATGAGCCTGGAACTGCTTCATGACATGGCATCCGAATCCGGCATTGCGGACCCGGAAGGCTTGCCGGTCAAAATCCTGACCATTGCCGGCAATCCCTACCCGTATGCCGGAAAGGTGCTGTTTGCCGATACATCCGTTGATGTCGCCACCGGCAGCCTCGGTATCCGTATTCTGGTTCCCAACCCTCAGAAACAATTGCTGCCGGGGATGTACATCCGGGCGATGGTTCCGCGCGCGATCTATGCCGACGCGCTGATGGTGCCGCAGGAAGCCGTCATCCGTGATCCGTCCGGGCGGCCGCAGATCGTCGTGGTGGACGCCGACCAGACCGGTAACCGCCGGACCATAGAGGTGGGAGCGCTGGTGAACGGCAGGTACATGGTCACGCGCGGGCTTTCCGGCGGGGAAACAATCGTCGTGCTGGGACAGGATCGCGTCCAGCCGGGCCTGCGGCTGGAAACATCCCGGAGCCAGCCTCTCACCAATGACATTAAAAGCTAAGGAGCGGATGACCAATGCCGCAGTTCTTCATCAACAGGCCGGTTTTCGCCTGGGTCATAGCCATCCTTATCGTGATCGCCGGCGTGATTTCTATCCCGCAGCTTCCCGTCTCGCGGTTTCCCGTCATCGCACCGCCCAGCGTTTCCATCTACGCCACCTATACGGGGGCGACGCCGCAGACAATCAATGACAGCGTCACGAGCCTGATCGAACGGGAACTGTCGAGCGCGAAGAACATTCTCTACTTCGATTCATCGGCGGACAGCTCTGGAAGCGCCACGATCACCGCCACGTTCAAGCCCGGCACCGATCTGGAGCTTGCGCAGGTCGATGTTCAAAACCGGTTGAAGGCGGTGGAGCCGCGGTTGCCCGAGCAGGTGCGCCGTGCCGGCCTGACCGTTGAAGCCGCTTCCGCCGGCTTCTTGATGATCGTTTCTCTCAAGTCCGCAGACGGTACGCTCGACGCACTGGCGCTGGACGACTATCTCGTCCGCAACATCGCGCCTGAACTGAAGCGCGTAACGGGCGTCGGCCGTGTCCAGTCTTTCGGCTCCGAGGCGGCGATGCGCATCTGGCTGGACCCTGCACGTCTCGTTTCCTATTCCATTTCGATGGCGGAGGTCACGCAGGCCATCCAGTCGCAGAATGTTCAGGTTACGCCCGGCCGGCTTGGCGAGGCGCCCGCTCTTCCAGGCCAGAAGGTCAGCGTTCCGCTCAGCGTCTCCGGCCAGTTGCAGACGCCGGAGGAGTTTGCTGAGGTCATTCTGCGCTCCAATCCCGACGGGTCGAAGCTGACACTGGGGGATGTGGCAAAAATCGAGGTCGGATCGCAGACATCGAGCTTCTCCATTCTCGATGGAGGCAAGCCTGCAACGGCCGCCGCAATCCAGCTTGCGCCGGGCGCGAATGCAGTCAACACATCCAGCGGCGTAAGGGAGCGTCTGGCGGAACTGTCGAGCACCATGCCCGCCGGAATGGAATATGCCATTTCTTACGACACGGCACCCTTCGTGAAGGTTTCAATCCAGAAGGTCGTCCAGACGCTTCTGGAGGCCATGGGCCTCGTATTCCTGATCATGCTGTTGTTCCTGCAGAACATTCGATACACGCTCATTCCGGCGATCGTCGCCCCCATCGCCCTTCTCGGAACCTTCGCGGTCATGTTGGCGATCGGCTATTCAATCAACGCATTGACCATGTTCGGCATGGTGCTCGCCATCGGCATCATCGTCGACGACGCCATCGTGGTCGTCGAAAACGTCGAGCGCCTCATGGCGACCGAAGGGCTTTCACCGCGCGAGGCAACCCGCAAGGCGATGACGGAAATCACCGGGGCGGTGATCGGCATCACCCTTGTCCTGACCGCCGTCTTCCTTCCCATGGGCATGGCGAGTGGCTCCGTGGGTGCGATCTATCGCCAGTTCACGGTGTCCATGGCGGTTTCTATCCTGTTTTCAGCCTTTCTGGCGCTCAGCCTCACGCCTGCGCTTTGCGCGACCCTGCTCAAGCCGGTAAAAGAGGATCACCACCATCGCAAAGGCTTCTTTGGCTGGTTCAATCGCGGTTTCGATCGCCTGACCGGGCGTTACGCCGGCTGGGTGACAATCCTCATCCGCAAAACCGGGCGGGTCACCCTGGTTTACGCGGCCATTGTTGGCGCGGTGGTCTATGGATACGGCACGCTCGCCACCGCCTTCGTTCCGGACGAGGATCAGGGATCCTTCATGACATCCTTCACCCTGCCGGCGGACGCCACCGCCGAGCGCACGCGTGCGGTCGTGGATCTCTTCGAAAACCATGTAAGAACGCGCCCTGACATCGACAACAACCTGACCATCACGGGGTTCGGCTTTTCCGGCTCGGGGCCCAATACGACGATGTCCTTTACCACGCTGAAGGAATGGGGCACACGCAAGACCGGCGTCGATGAAGAAGTCGCCGCCGCGACCACGGCCATGTCGGCAGCCGATGAAGGGCAGATATTCAGCCTGAAACCGCCTGCCATCGACGAATTGGGCAGCACGTCCGGCTTTGCCCTGCGCCTTCAGGACCGCGCCAATCGTGGAGCGGAGGCCCTGAACGCGGCTGCGACCGAGCTTACCCAACTGGCTGCCGGGAGCAGGTTTCTAAAAGACGTCCGTGTCGACGGTCTCCCGAGCGGCCCCAGCGTGGCGTTGAAAATCGACCGCCAGAAGGCCGGTGCGCTCGGTGTTTCCTATGCGACGATCAGCGACACGCTGGGCGGTGCGGTGGGCTCGACCTATGTCAATGATTTTCCTCGCGATGGCCGGTTGCAGCAGGTGATAGTCCAAGCCGAGGCTGCAAGCCGCATGCAGGTGGATGACGTCCTGAACCTCCATGTCAGAAACGATGCCGGCAAGATGGTTCGCCTCTCGGAAATCGTTACGCCGAAGTGGTCGACAATTCCGCTGCAGTTCACACGCTACAATGGATATCCCTCCACCAGCATTTCCGGCTCCGCGGCCCCCGGCGTCTCAAGCGGCAAGGCGATGGAGGAGATGGAACGTCTCGCCTCGAGGCTTCCGAAAGGATTTGCGCTCGAATGGACGGGGCAATCGCTCCAGGAGCGTCAGTCGGGAGCACAGGCGCCGTTGCTGATGGCCTTTTCGTTCCTGATCGTTTTTCTGGTGCTGGCGGCATTGTATGAAAGCTGGACGGTGCCGTTGTCGGTCATGCTTGTCGTCCCGCTCGGCATTGTCGGCGCCGTCCTTGCCGTTCACCTGCGGGGGCTGGAAAACGATGTTTTCTTCAAGGTCGGACTGATCACCCTGATCGGGCTTTCGGCCAAGAATGCGGTGTTGATCGTTGAATTCGCCCGCAAACGCCAGCAGGACGGACAGGCTGTCGCCGAGGCGGTCATCGAAGCCTCGCGGTTACGCCTGCGTCCCATCGTCATGACCTCGCTCGCCTTCACCCTTGGCATCGTGCCGCTGGTGATCGCCAAAGGCGCAAGCTCCGAGACACAGAATGCCATTGGAACCGGGCTTTTCGGGGGGATGATCTCGGCAACGCTTCTCGCCGTGTTTTTTGTTCCTGTCTTCTACATCATGGTGGCACGGCTTTGGTCCGCCGCGCGCAGCCGGGCTTAGGGGGTGGATCGCTCTTGAGAGATGGATCAGGCAAATCCGCGAGGCCCGCGCCCGGTTCGGCTCTCGGCCTCCGGGCGAGGGGCGTTGCGATGAGAGCCGTATCCATGCCGCATCAGGCGATCTGTTCGAGTGGATGGATCTCGATGTGGGCAATCGTTCCCGGCGGCAGTTGCGTATTGAAAAGACGGATGGCGTCGCCGGACATGTGTCGCTCCCATAGTTGGGGGGACGCCCACTCCTCGATGAAGACGTAAACGCCCTTCTGGTTGAGGTTGCGATGGAGACGATAGGAGAGGCATCCCTCTTCGGCCCCCGTGGCGAGGGATAGTTCCGTCGCATATTTCTCGAATGCGCCTTCCCTGCCGGGCGTTATCATGACGCGGGCCATGACTTTGATGCTGCTGGTCATTTTTGTCCTGTCGGGCTGCTGAATTTCGGGATGAATGATATCGGGGCGCCGCTCCGGATCGGGAGCGGCGCTGGTTATCGCATGGAGCCGGAACGGGCAGGCTTATTTCAGGCGCTTCAGCAGCTCCTGGGCGACCGCCGGGGCGGAAGCGGGGTTCTGGCCAGTAATCAGTTCGCGGTCGGTCACGATGTGGGACGTGAACGGCGTCTGGTTGCTGCTGAAATTGCCTCCGGCCGCTTCCAGTGCCGTCTGCGGGTAGAATTTCATTTCGCCGCCATTCAGCAGGCCCTTGGCGATGCCCTCTTCCTCATTGCTGATGACGGTCATCTTATAACCGGCATAGATCCAGCCTTTGGCCTTTGCTGTATCGCCTGTCTCAAGTTTTGCGGTGAAGGCCGTCGCATCGGGCAGGGTGGAGAGCAGGGCGATCGGTCCATGGCAGGCAAGGGCCGTGGTCTTGCCCTTGGTATGGAAGTCGGTCAGGAGCTTGCCCAGTTCCGGGCTGACCAGAAGATCCTGCATCGGGGCATGGCCGCCTGGCACATAAACGGCATCGAAATGGTCGTAACCGATCTGTTCGACGCGGGCGAGGCTGACGACTGGCGATTTTTCCTTCGAGGTCAGGTTGAGCTTTTCGAGCAGCGCACTGTTCTCTTCCATGGCGGCAACGTCGCCACCGAAATGCATCTTGTCGACCGAGGATTTATCGAGAGTAGGGGCGCTTCCCTTCGGCGTGGCGAAAGTAATGTCGTGGCCGGCGTCCAGCAGCGCCTTTACCGGCTGCATCAGCTCGTTGAGATAAAAGCCGGTCTCGAAAACCTTGCCGTCCTTGAGATCGAGACGGTCTGAATCCGAGAGGACGACCAGGACATTGGCTGCCTGTGCGCTGAATGCGGCGGTTCCAAGAGCAAGGGCGAGGGCGAAGGTGCGGATGGGTTTCATGTTTTTCTCCAGACATGGGCACTCCCTGCCCCGCATGGGCGGGGAGCGCTGATATGTTATTCGTGGTGTGGTGATGCCGTTCAGGCGGTCAGGAGGTCGCGCAAGGCTTCGCCGACGCCGGTCGCCGATTGCGGGTTCTGGCCCGTGACCAGCCTTCCGTCGACAACGACCTTCGCCGTCCAGTCGGCGGCCGGATGATGATGTGCACCACGCGCGGTGAGCGTGCTGGCCAGCAGGAAGGGAACGGTCTTGTCCAGCTTGACGGCCCGTTCCTCGTCATCGGTGAAGGCGGCGACATTCTTGCCGGCGACGAGATGGGCGCCGTTGCTGAGCGTGACATTCACCAGGGCCGCCGGGCCGTGGCAAACAGCAGCGACAACGCCGCCCGCCTCGTAAATGCCGCGGGTGAGGCTGTTGACCGCCGGGCTTGTCGGAAAGTCCCACATCGCGCCGTGCCCGCCGGCGAAAAAGATCGCCGCGTAATTTTCCGGGTCAAGATCGGCAAGGCGCGACGTGTTGCGGATGGCGTGGCGGAAGCCCTCGCTGTTCCAGTAATGCGCATTGGTGGGGTCATTGAGGTCGAGGCCGTCGATCGGCGGTTCGCCGCCATCGATCGAGGCGAATTCGACCGGGATGCCAGCAGCATCGAGGACCGCGAGCGGGTGGGTGACTTCACCAAGGTAGAAGCCGGTGGGTTCACCCGTCTCGCCCTTGGTGCCGTGGCTGGTGAGGACGAAGAGAACCGGTTTGATAGGCTGAGTTGCGCTTGTCATGAATTGCTCCTGACATCAGAGGATGAGACTGGATCGCATTTGATGAGGTAAATGTATTGAAGCCTACCGAGTGGATAAATGGGCCTTCGAGGAATTCATTTGTTCTCAGATGGATGAAATCACTTTGTTGGCGCGATGATCGGGGATAAGACTTGCCCAAGGGAAGCTGACTTATTCGCAAGGGACCAAAATGGGGCGGCGGTTTGATCATCTCGGCGACGTGGAGGCATTCATCATCGTTGCCGAAAAAGGTTCGATGACGGAGGCAGCCGTTGCGCTTGCGACGACGGCATCGGTTCTCAGCAGGGCGATCACCCGTCTGGAAACCCGGCTTGGCGCGCAGCTGATGCGGCGAACCACACGGCGCCTGAGTTTGACGGATGAAGGCCGGGCCTATCTCGAACAGGCACGCGCGGCGTTTTCGATGATTGACGATGCGGAACGGGCAATTCAGGGGCCGACGGGAGCCTCATTGACCGGCCATGTCCGCATCAGCGTGCCGACGACCTATGGCCATTACCGGCTGCCTGCCATGCTGGAGCGTTTCATGCAGGCCTATCCTGAAGTCCAGATCGAATTGAGCATCACCAATCGCAATGTCGATCTGGTGGCGGAAGGTTACGATCTGGCTATCCGTCTCGGCCCCTTGCCCGACAGTGGGCTTGTGGCGCGCAAACTGGAGGACGCGCC
The DNA here is from genome assembly GCF_047445855.1 of Rhizobium sp. BR 250. Taxonomy (NCBI): domain Bacteria; kingdom Pseudomonadati; phylum Pseudomonadota; class Alphaproteobacteria; order Hyphomicrobiales; family Rhizobiaceae; genus Rhizobium; species Rhizobium sp. BR 250. Next base: position 55,855 of record NZ_JARWKW010000013.1, on the reverse strand, counting down.
GTTACGTCTTGTCGCCGCCCCGCATTATCTCGAACGGGCGGGCATGCCCCTGCATGTCGAAAACCTGGCTAAACACCAGTGTCTGCCTTTCGTGATGCCGAGCACGGGGCGCTGCGCGCCGTGGCTGTTTCATGTCGAAGGCCGCGATCTGGACTGGACGCCACCCGGCCGCATCCGTGTGTTTGACGATGTGCTGGGTGTCGTGTCTTTGGCCGAAAGCGGTCTTGGTATCTGCCAGACCTATGATTTCATCGTTCGCGACCGCGTCAAAGAGGGGCGTCTTGTCGAGGTGCTGGACCATGCGCAGGGCCGCTCCCGGCCTTTTTCGCTGATCTTTGCCCCGCACCGGCGCCTGTCGGCCGCGACACGTGCGCTCATCGACTTTCTCGTGGAGAGATAATCGCGAGCGGGCTGTGTTGCCGGTTTCAGAATTCGACGACTTGCCGAACGGCGCTTCCGTCGTGCAGGCGGTCGAACCCTTCATTGATGTCTTCGAGTTTCAGCCTCCCGCTCAGAAGGCGGTTCACCGGCAAGCGGCCATCGCGATAAAGGGCGATGAAGCGCGGAATATCCCGCAGAGGTACGCAGGTGCCGATATAGCTGCCCTTGAGCGTCCGCTCCTCACCGACCAGTTGGACGACATTGACCGGCAGGGCCGCACCCGGCGGCGGCAGGCCGGCAGTAATGGTTGTGCCGCCGCGACGGGTCATCCTGAAGGCGTTTTCGAGGGCGCGAATGGAACCGGCCATCTCGAAGGCATAGTCGGCACCGCCGGAGGTGATTTCGCGAACCTGTTCCACGGCATCCTCATCGCGCCCGTTCACGACGGCGGTCGCGCCAAGTTCGCCGGCAAGCGCAAGCTTTTCCTCGGAAAGATCGACGGCGACGATCTTGCTGGCGCCCGCTGCCCGGGCTCCGAGAACCGCGGCAAGGCCAACACCGCCAAGCCCGATGACGACGGCGGTCGAGCCGGCCCTGACCCTGGCCGTATTTACCACGGCGCCGACGCCCGTCAGAACCGCGCAGCCGAAAAGTGCTGCCTCGACAAAGGGCAGGTCCCGTTCGATCTTGACCAGTGAATTGCGCGACACGACGGCATATTCGGCGAAAGCCGATACACCAAGGTGATGATGGACGGCCTGACCATGATAGTTCAGGCGGCTGGCGCCACCCAGCAGCCTGCCTGCGGCATTGGCGGCGGCGCCCGGTTCGCACAACGCGGGCCTGCCTTCCGCACAGGGCAGGCAATGACCGCAACTTGGCATGAAGACCATGACCACATGATCGCCGCGCTCAAGATCGCGCACGCCTTCTCCCAGCGCCTCGACGACGCCTGCCGCTTCATGCCCGAGCGCCATCGGCATCGGGCGGGGCCGGTCACCGTTGATGACGGAAAGATCGGAATGGCAGAGGCCCGCGGCGCGGATGCGGACGAGGACTTCGCCGGGCCCGGGCGGAGCAAGCTCGATCTCTTCGATCGCAAGCGGTTTGCTGGTGGCGTAAGGGCGAGAGATATTCATCTCTCGCAATATCGCGGCTTTGACCTGCATTCTTTCTCCCTCCACGTATAGTCGTTCATCAACGCCATCTTTCCACGGCATTGATAGCATGCGCAATTCCATCAACCGCTATACCCGGTCCCTGCCGACATGTTCGGCGAGGAAGTCTATGAATGCGCGGATGCGGGTCGCAAGGTGCTCATGTCCGGCGAAGACGGCATGGATTTCTTCGATGTCTTCGGGATTGTAGTCCTCCAGCACCGGCACGAGTGTCCCGGCATCGATATCGGGCTGGACATGGAACTGGCCCACGCGGCCGAGACCGCTGCCGGCAAGACAGAGCCGGCGCATGATCATGCCGCTGTTGACGGAGCTGTTACCGGATACCGGCAGGCGGTAGATTTCCGTCGATCCCGGATTGCGGAACGGCCATTCATTGAGGCTGCGACGGAAATTGAAGCTGAAGCAATTATGGGCTGAAAGATCGGCCGGTATTTTCGGCATGCCATGCCGTTCGATGTAAGCCGGAGAGGCGATGATGACCCGCCGGCTGTCGAGAAGTTTCCTGGCTTTCAGGGACGAGTCATCCATGGCCCCGGAGCGGATGGCGATATCCGTCCGCTCCTCGATCAGGCCAATGATGCCATCGGTCAGCGAGATATCGAGCTGGACTTCGGGATAGAGTTCCAGAAAGGCCGGGACGAGCGGGAGGAGATACCGTTCGCCGAAGCCAACGGAAGCGTTCACTCGCAACAATCCCCTCGGCACCAGTTTTCCGCCCGCCGCCACGATCTGCTCCGTCTCGGCGATGTCTGCCAGAATTCTCCGGGCCCGTGCCAGATAGACCTCTCCCTCCGGCGTCAGCGTCATCATGCGGGTGGAACGGACGAGCAGGCGGGTTCCGAGCCGGTCTTCGATGCGGGTGACGAGCTTGCTGACGGCCGATGGCGAGAGTTTCAGGCGTCGTCCCGCTGCCGAAAAACTCTGCAATTCCGCAGCACTTACAAACACTTCCATTTCACCGGTGCGATTGTCCATGTGCCCGCCTGTGAATTTAATTCAAAGCTATTTATCCAATAGTGTCGATTATCACGCAAGCCCTCTTCGACCATATTGCATCACAGCAATTCCAACCGACAGCAACGCTGTCCCTGCAACCCTCACCCGGGCGGTGAGCGGAGAGGAACCTGTCATGCCCCTAGCCATCTTCGCCTTGACGATCGCGGCCTATGCGATCGGAACAACGGAGTTCGTCATTGTCGGCCTTCTGCCAACGGTGGCGAACGACCTTCACATCACCCTGCCGCTTGCCGGCCTCATCGTCAGCGTCTATGCGCTCGGCGTCACCTTCGGCGCGCCGATCCTGACGGCGCTCACCGGCAAGATTGAAAGAAAGCCGCTCCTGCTTGGCCTTATGGCCCTGTTCATCGTCGGCAACACCGTCGCGGCCCTGTCGCCGAGCTATGAGCTTCTGCTCGTCGCCCGCGTTCTTGCGGCCTTCGCTCACGGTGTCTTCTTCTCGGTGGGCTCTACCATCGCCGCCGATCTCGTGCCGGAAAACCGTCGCGCCTCCGCCATCGCCATGATGTTCATGGGTCTGACGGTCGCCATCGTCACCGGTGTGCCGATCGGCACCTATATCGGTCAGGTCTTCGGCTGGCGTGCGACCTTCTGGGTGGTGGCCGCTCTCGGCATCGTTGCCCTTGCCGGTATTGCTGCCCTGTTGCCGAACACGCTGAAAAAAGCCCCTCCGGCGAGCATTCTCGATCAGGTCCGCGTGCTCGGTTCCGGCCGCCTGCTGATCGTCTTCGCCATGACCGCACTCGGCTACGGGGGCACCTTCGTCGCCTTCACCTTCCTGGCGCCGATCCTTCAGGATGTTACCGGCTTTTCGGAATCCAGCGTCAGCCTGATCCTTGTGCTCTACGGCATTGCCATTGCTGCCGGCAATATCGGCGGCGGCAGGATCGCCAACCACAATCCGGTCAAGGCACTGATCGGCCTCTTCCTGGCGCAAGCCATCGTGTTGCTCGTCTTTTCCTTCACGGCCGTCTCGCCGGTCCTGACCCTCATCACGCTGGTAGCTCTCGGTTTCCTGTCCTTTGCCAATGTCCCGGGCCTGCAGCTTTATGTCGTGCAGCTCGCCAAGGAACACCGCCCGGGTGCCGTCGATGTTGCCTCGGCGCTGAACATCGCCGCCTTCAATCTCGGCATTGCCATCGGTGCATGGCTCGGCGGTCTGGTCGTTGAATCGCCGCTGGGCCTCGCAGCAACCCCGTGGGTTGGCGCCATCCTCGTCGCGGTCGCCCTGCTGCTGACCATCTGGAGCGGCGCACTAGACCGCCGCGCGGCCCCCGTGCTGAAGGCCGCCTGATGCCTGAAGGCCCGGCGTATATGCGCCGGGCCGACCCCACCCGATTTATTCTGGAGAATTCTGATGTCCCCTTCAAACACAGGCCATTCTTCCGCGCTTGACCTCATTCGCAAACCCGCAGGTGGCCTGACGCTCGGCATCGAACTGCCGCTCGACAATGACTGGTCACCGGAGCGGGAAGAACAGCGCGCACGGGAAGGCCGTCCCTTCGGCGTTCCCGATCTCACCCGCTATCCCGCTCTCATCCGCCAGGTCGACCGTTCCGGTTTTGCCGCCGTGTGGATGCGCGACGTGCCGGTCTTCGATCCGAATAATTTCGGCGATGCCGGTTCGGTCTATGATCCCTTCGTCAATCTCGGCTACCTCGCCGGTATCACCGAAAACGTGGCCCTCGGCACGGCGGCCATCGTCCTGCCGCTACGCCATCCGATGATGGTCGCAAAGGCCGCAGCCTCCGTCGATCAGCTTTCCGGCGGCCGGCTGATCCTCGGCGTCGCCTCCGGCGACCGGCCGGTGGAATATCCGCTGCTCGGTCTCGATTTCGAGGGCCGCGGCGAAGCGTTTCGTGGTGCCGTCTCCTATCTGCGCGATGCCTGGAAGACCGGTGGTCTGCCGCTCGGGGACGGCCGGATCGAACCGAGCCTCGATCTGCTGCCGAAGCCGCAGCAGTCGCAGATTCCGATGATCATTGCCGGGCAGGGCCAACAGTCACCGGACTGGATCGCCGCCAATATGGAAGGGCGGTTCGTCTATCCCAACGGGCTGGAGCGGCTCGCCGCCCAGGCGCGTGATTGGACCGCTACCCGTAAAGGTCTCGGCCTGCAGCGCGGCGCTTTCGTCAGCGCTTTTCATCTCGATCTCGCCGATGATCCGGACGAGCAGCCGACACCGCGCCGTTTTGGCGCGCGAATTGGGCGCAATGCCTTCATCGACCATCTCAATGCGCTGGAAGACGCCGGCGTCGATCATCTCGCACTTCTGCTGCGGCCTTCGCGGCGGCCGCTCGATGAGGTGATCGACGAATTGTCGCGCGATGTCCTGCCTGTCCTCAACCGCCAATCCTCCCCGGCGAAGACCGCTGCGGAATAACCAAGGAGAAACCAATGCACAACGTAACCGCCAATGGCGCCACCATTCCGGCCCTCGGCTTCGGCACCTTCCGCATGCCCGGTCCCGATGTTCTCAGGATCGTTCCGCATGCGCTGAAGGCCGGTTTCCGCCATGTGGATACCGCGCAGATTTATGGCAATGAAGCGGAGGTCGGCGAAGCCATCGCCAATTCCGGCGTCGCTCGCGGTGATATCTTCCTGACCACCAAGGTCTGGGTCGAGAATTACGGGCATGACGCCTTCATCAAATCCGTCGATGAGAGCCTGAAGAAGCTGAAGACCGATTATGTCGATCTGCTTCTGCTGCACTGGCCGAATGAAACGGTTTCGCTTGCCGAGCAGATCGGCGCGCTGAACGAGGTGAAGGAAGCCGGCAAGGTTCGCCACATCGGCATTTCCAACTTCAACACTGAATTGATGGCTGAATCGGTCAAGCTCTCCAAGGCCCCGATCGTCACCAACCAGATCGAATACCATCCCTACATCAACCAGGACGTCGTCATCGCTGCGGCGAAGAAGGCCGGCATGTTGATCACCGGCTATTATGGCATGGCCGACGGCAAGGTCTTCAACGACGCCGTCCTCAAGGACATCGGCGCAAGGCACGGCAAGTCGGTCGCGCAGGTGGTTCTGCGCTGGCTTGTTCAGCAGGAAGGCGTCATTGCGCTGTCCAAAACGGTTGGCGAGGCCCGCGCTGTCGAGAACTTTGCGATTTTCGACTTCGCACTCTCTGCTGATGAAATGGCCGCCATCCATGCTCTGGCTGTTCCGGGTGGCCGCATCGTATCGCCCGACGGCCTCGCGCCGGTCTGGGACAAGGCTGCCTGATATCCGCAGGGGAGGGGCGTTACGCCTCTCCCTTCATCTGTTCAAATGCCTATCGTGGATGAAACGCGTCTTCGACAGGAGGAACGTTCGCTTCGTCTATTGATACCCTCAGAGATCGAGACCGATGAGGGCCTGCCGCATCACATAGGCGTCGACATCGACACCGGTCCAGTATTTGATGCCGATGACACCCTGATTGACCAGCATGCCGAGACCATCGGCCGTCTTGCAGCCCGCGGCTTCGGCGGCACGGATCAGCCGCGTGCGCGGCGGATTGTGGATGCCGTCGGCAACGACCATGGAGGGGCGCAGCGTTCTTAGATCGATGTCGGGCAAGCCGTCTATATCGGGATAAAGGCCGACCGAGGTGGCGTGAATGACGATATCCGTCTCCTCTGGAATGGCGAAGGTGTTCTCCCATGCGGCGAAGACGGCGGCGGCGGGCGTCTTTTCATCGATCAGCCGCGCCACGGTTTCACCACGTTCCCGGTTGCGGTTGACGATGGTGATATGCGCCGCACCGGCGAGTGCCACCTCGACACCGACCGCACGCGCCGCTCCACCGGCACCGAACAGCACGACCTTCTTGCCCTTCGGATCGACGACATCGCGAAGCGCCTTGACGAAACCCTTGCCATCAGTGTTTTCGCCGATCAACCTGTCGCCCCGCCGGACGATGGTGTTGACCGCGCCGATGATTTCTGCGGATTCGCCCAGGCCGTCGAGATGCTCTATGACCGCGACCTTGTGGGGAATGGAGCAGTTGAACCCGGCCCAGCCCATGGCGCGCGCGCCCGCCACGGCATCCTTCAGGTTTTCGGGGCTGACCTCCAGATTGATATAGCGCCAGTTCAGGCCGTGATGCTGATAGGCAGCCTCGATCATGGCGACCGTCGGGTTTTCCCCGGCCGGCATGGCGAAGGAGCCGGTGATCTCGGCGAGGAAGTCATGGGGCATGGTTGTTCTCCGTGGATGAAATGTCATGGGCGCGAAGGCCTGCAAACCGGCTTTCGCGAATATGATCGCCGACCCGCAACGCCTGTGCCGCAACGGAGAGCGCTGGATTGAGCGCGGCCGAGGACGGGAAGAACCCGGCATCGACGACGTAGAGATTGGGGTGATCGTAGGTCAGGCAGAGGGAGTTTAGCGCCGCCTCGTTCGGGTCGTCACCCATGCGGACGGTGCCGCATTGATGCGACGGCGCTTCGATGCCGAAGGAATGGCCGAGAACGACGGGAAAACCATTTTTCCTCAATAATGAACGCATATGCCGCACAAATCGCTCATGGGCTTCCCGGTCGCCCGGACGGTAGGCCACCTCCGCGCCATTTTCCCCCAATGGCTTTACCCGGCTGTCATATTTCGGCGTGTCCTCCGACATGACGAGGAAATCGACGCTGTGGCGGGCAAGAAGATTGGCAAGAGGTCTCGGCATCCAGGGATAGGCCGCGCGGATCATCGGGCCCTGAATATTGCCCAGCATCTGGACATTGCCGCGGGCGGCCTCATCGCCCGGCGTGCCGTCATAAAAATCGTTGAGCGACATGGTTTTCGGGAAACGGGTGTCGTTGACGGTGAATGGCAACAATCCCATCAGCCCGCTTAAATGGTGGTTCATCAGGTAACGACCGACGACACCGGAGGAATTGGCAAGGCCGTTCGGGTTCTTCTCGTCTGCCGAACGAAGCAGGATGAGGGCGGAATTGATGGCCCCCGCCGAGAGAACGAAAAGCGGCGCCTCGATTGTCGTGATTTCGCCAGCCCGTTCGATTGCCGCCGCCACGATATGTTTGCCATCGGCATCGGCAATCAGCCGGCGCACCCGCGCGCCGGTCAGCAGCGAGACATTTGGGTGTTTTAACGCCGGGCGCAGAAGCCGGGTCTCGGCATCGCCCTTGGCATCGAAGCGGCACACGAAGGCATCGCAGGTGCCGCAGCGTCGACAGAGGCCGCCGGGGCCATAATCGATTGCCGAGGGCATGTGGAAGGGGCGCAGCCCCAGCCGCTCGAAGCCCTTCGACACGCGCCCGATGAGGGGTTCGTGGGGGATCGGCGCATGCATGTAGGGTGCCGAGCGCGGCGGCTCGGTCGGATCGTCTCCGGCCCTGCCCCTGACGCCGAAAAGCCGTTCGGCCTCGGTATAAAACGGTTCAAGCTCCGCATAGGACACGGGCCATGCGGGCGAAACCCCATCCTCATGCGCAACTTCGCGGAAGTCGCGGTCGCGAAAACGGAACATGGCGGTTCCGTAGAATTTGGTATGGCCGCCGACATAATAATATTGTCCGGGACGATAGTTGCGCCCGGTTTCATCGCGGTAGAGATCGGTGGTGCGATATCGGTTTTGAACGAAAACGGCTTCCGCATCGGCATTTTCGGGTTCGTTCGGTAGTTTTTCTCCCCGCTCGATGATCAATATCTTCGCACCCGTCGCGGCGAGTTTCAGTGCGACCGAGCTTCCGCCGACGCCGGAGCCGATGATGACGATATCGGGTTTACCGTGTGGATCCCCCTGTGAGCTGAAAGACATGTCTCCTCCTCGCAATGCGCTTTTTGGCCGAGGATAGTGATTGCGGTTGGATCGGCCATTCCCGCCTGCCGCGTTTTCTTGTATGATTGCCGCATTCTTCTGCCACGATTTGCGAGAAAGGTCGAAAGAGATGGAGCCATGGTTCGAGGCCGTCAGCGTCCCGGCCGATCGTTCTTGGCTGCTGTTCGATCGCCGCCTGCCGGAATTTCCCTTCAACTGGCACTACCATCCCGAATTCGAGCTGACCCTGACGCTCAACAGTGCCGGCATGCGTTTTGTCGGGGATTCGGTGGAGAGCTACGGCGATGGCGATCTCGTTCTTCTCGGTCCGAACCTGCCGCATGCCTGGCAGTCGCAGGCATTGATAGAGACGCCGGGCGTTCATCGTGCGGTGGTCTGCTGGTTTACCCGTGACTGGATCGAGGGACTGATCGCGCTGACCCCGGAACTGACCGCCATCAAACCCCTGCTGGAAGAAAGCGGCCACGGCATCTGTTTCGGGGAGGCGGAGCTGGTGAAAGTGCGGGAGCGTCTGGCGACGCTGCATGAAATCGCGCCGGAACAGCAAATATTGACGCTACTTGGTGTCCTAGTCGATCTTTCCCGGGCATCAGACCGCAGGCCGCTTTCGAGCGGAGAAACGAGCGCCAGCACCGTGCCGCGCGACCGGGCGCGCATGCAGCGGGTGCTCAGTCACATTCATGCCCACTATACCGGAACCATCAGCATCAAGCCCCTGAGCGAGATCGCGCATCTCAGCGACAGCCAGCTGCAGCGGCTCTTCAAACGCTCGACCCGCATGACGATCAGCCAGTATGTCGGCCAGCTGCGCATCGGCGGCGCATGCCGCCTGCTTGCGCAGACGGATCGATCTCTCGCCCGGATCGCCGAGGAGACCGGTTTTTCCGACCCCGCGCATTTTTCGCGCCAGTTTCGCGCGGCCAGGGGCATGACGCCCGGCGACTACCGGCGGCAGTTTGCATCACGTTCCCGGGTGAGCGACGGTTGATGTCTCAATTTTCCCGAGGCTTGCAAAGCAGATGGGCGGAAGTTGCACTCCGCGGCGTCGTCAAAGCGGCTGTGGTGCCAGCTTCGGCAGGGTAAACCTTTCGCCGAAAAAGTGCAGCCACAGGCGCTCGAGGATGTAGCCGTAGACGGCGCCGGACACCGAGAGCTTGCGCAGAATGTCGATGGATGCGCTGGGGACGGAAGCGACCCTGCTGTTGCGCACGGCGAAGATGGCGCCGTAGGAAAATACGCCCACCATATGGCGCTCGGCCTCCGCCGCCAAATCATCGAGTCCGGCCAGGTCGAGGAAGTGGCTGGCAATATTGGCCCCTTCAGGCAGGCCGTGGATGGCGCGGTAGACGTTGCCCATACCCCAGGCGCCCTGATCGATGAAGTCGATCGGCCCCCAGGTCAGCAGCGAGAACCGTTCGAGGCGCACGCGCGGTCTCCCGAAAAGGCCACGCTCGTATTCGGAAAGAAGGAGCGGCGGCGGCACATTTTTCTCTGAGAGCCATTGCCACGACATCGGTTGTAGATCGGCCCAGCTTTTTCGGGTGTGCAGCAAGCCAATGAAGTCCGGGCTGTGTTCGAAAGGACCTGCCTGGGCATAGACGGTGAAACCGTCATCGTCCCGCACATTGGTCAGCATATGATGGAGGTATGTTTCCGACTCCCGCCCTTCATTGGGACGATCGATGATCTGCGACGCGCGCTGCTGTATGCCGGGCGCTTCGATTTTATCGCCCTTGTTGTAGATGATGACTTCGAAGTCATCGGGGATGAGCTTTATCCAGTCCAATGGTTCGCGATAGCGGGCAAGCACGACACGATTCATCAAGGGCCTCCAGAGCGCCGCAGGAACCTGAAAGGAAGCCTTCGCATCCGCCAGTTCCGACTTCAGCCTATGACATGAACATCTTGCTCGAGGCTGGTTGTAACCCGGGTAAACCCGCACCCACCGGCCCGGTTTTCGCCTCGGTGTTTTCCGGCACAGCCTGTACTGCCGTGGCCCTCGGCAACCATGCAACATTGGCCAAGGCGGCGATGCGACACGCCGGACGATCGCCACCGAACCATGCCCCGGTGAAGCGGACCGCCGGGTAACGGCGGTCCGTCGTCATGGATCAGTGGCTGGCTTCCTTCGCCGCCTTTTCGATGACCGCGGCTACCTTTTCGGGCTGCGAGGCGAAGACCGCATGGCTGGCCTTGATCTCCGTCACATCGCTGCCGGCACGTTTTGCCATGTCGCGCTCGAGATCGGGATTGATCGAGCGGTCCTCGGTGGCGACGACCGACCAGCTCTTTTTCGTCTTCCAGGCGGGATCGCCGATCTTGGCCGAGAAAGCTTCCTTGGCGGCGAAGACCTGCGATCTGGCGAGGAATGCGGCCTCGTCCTTCGGCAGGTCGGCGGCGAAGTCGTTCGCGAAGGCGGCGGGGTCGATATAGAGAAATTGTCCGTCCTTCGTCTCACGGATGTTCATGCCGCCGGCCGGCTTGGAACTTGCAAGGCTGAGCAGGCTTTCGCCCTTATCCGGCTGGAAGGCCGCGACATAAACGAGACCGGCGACATTGGGATTGTGTCCCGCTTCGCTGATGACCATGCCGCCATAGCTGTGGCCGACAAGCAGCGTCGGGCCATCCTGAAGATCGAGTACCCGGTTGGTCATGGCGATATCGTCAGCGAGCGAGGTGATCGGTTCCTGTACGATCGTGACGTTGAAGCCCCGCTTTCCGAGGATTTCGGTCGCCTTGCGCCAGCCGGAGCCGTCGGCGAGTGCGCCATGCACGATGACGATGTTCTTCACCTCGGCAGCCTGTGCGGCGAAGGCGATTGCGCTGGTGGCGAATGCGAGTGCGAGGGTTGCGATGTAACGGCGGTTCATGGGTCAACTCCTGTGGTTTGGTATCAGGTTGGGGAAGGGGTGGTTCAGCCGAAGGTGAAGGCGTAGGCCTCCACACCCGGATCGAGGAAACGGATTTCGAAGTTCCGTGCTTCCACGTCTGCGGACTGGCGGACGAGCTGGTAGAGTCTGGTGGATGTCACGGAGCCGTTGCCATCGGCATCGGTGTCGGCACCGTGGTTGGCCCCGGGGGCCTTGCCGTCGATCGTTACCTGGAAGCGGACAGGCTTGCCGGAGGGGCCCGGTCCGAGAACCAGATGCAGGTCGCGGGCGCTGAACCGGTAGGCGATACCACCGCCCGGCTGGTCGAGCGTTGCCTGCTCCGCACCCACGGTCCAGGTTCCGGAAAGGCCCCATTGGTTGAGGCCCGGTTCGGCGACCGAATAGCTGGTGGCGGCATCGGCATGCAGGGTTTCCCGCGAGGCGAAACTGGTGGCACGCTTGTAGCCGAGATAGGTTTCGCCCGAGCGGATATTCTCCAGATCAGGGCTTGCCTCCGCGCCCTTCGCATCGGGCGTCACCGGCGCGCTTGCCGCCATCTCGCTGCCGGCCTCGCGCAGCAGGTCCTGGATTGCCTGTTCGGTCTGGGGATAATTGCCTTCGCCGAAGTGGTGGTAACGGATCTGGCCCTTGGCATCGATCAGATAATGGGCCGGCCAATAGCTGTTCTCGAAGGCGCGCCAGATCTTGTAGTCGTTGTCGATCGCCACCGGATAGCCGATCTTGAAATCGCCGATTGCCTTTTTGACGTTGTCGATCTTCTTTTCGAAGGCGAATTCCGGAGCATGCACGCCGATGACGACAAGTCCCTGATCCCGGTATTTGTCTGCCCAGGCACGCACATAAGGAATGGTGCGGATGCAGTTGATGCAGGAATAGGTCCAGAAATCGATGAGCACGACCTTGCCCCGCAACTGTTCGTTCGTCAGCGGCGGCGAGTTGAGCCATTCGACTGCGCCGTCGAGCGAAGGTGCGCGGCCTTCGACGGGCAAGTCGCTGCGGAACGGCCGCGAGGTATCGGCGGCCGTGACCACCGCGCCATTGCTGGCGACCTCCGACGGTGCGCCGGACGCCTGCCTTGCATGCAGCCGGTCAAGCACGGCCTGTTCGAAGGAGGCGGTGCTGGCATAGGAAAGGCGTGCCAGAAGTCCGGTATCGAGGCCGAGCGCGATGACCGAAACGCCGGCCAGAACGGCAGCTCCCAGGACCTGGCGGATTCGCTCGCTGACACCGAGGGAACGCTTCATGCCCGCAAAGATCCTGCCGCCGACAAGCAATGCGACGGCAAGCGAGGTGGCGGCGCCGGCGGCATAGGCCGTGAGCAGGAAGGTTGTCTCGAGGTTTGCGCCCTGCAGGGCTGCGCCCGTCAGCACGAGGCCGAGGATGGGGCCTGCGCATGGCGCCCAGAGCAGGCCGGTGGCAATGCCGAGGACCAGCGAACTTGCGGCGGTCGGCGTGGAACCGGCGCGGCCCGAGGCATTCAGCAGCCGGTTGCCGAAATCGACGACCGGCTGGGTGACGATGCTCGCGATGCGCGGCGAAAGAAGGCTGACACCGAAGACGGCGAGGAGCAGCAGGGCCGCGAGGCGACCATATTCATTGGCATGGATCGCCCAGCTTCCGCCGACCGCCGCAAGCGTCGCGACGAGTGCGAATGTGGCGGCCATACCGGCCAGCATGGGCAGGGTGCTGCGCATGAAGGGCTGCCCGGCGCGGGCGAAGACGAAGGGAAGGATAGGGAGGATGCAGGGGCTGAATATGGTCAGCGCACCTCCAAGATAGGCAATGATAAGAAGCGTCATCATCGTTTCCTTTGAAACCGGGGTTCGGGCTCTGGGCGGCGATGCGGCTCGACCAGCAATGGAGCCAATCTGGTCGAGGTGACGTATCCCGGATGTGTCCGGATCCGGGTCGAAATGTATCGGTGTGTAGGAATTGTGCTTGCGCCCTACAGAGTGAAACATGGGGGGCTGTCAGGCTCTACGGTCGCTTGCGGCGGAAGTGATCTTCCGTGGGGGAATACGGGCCGGCTCCCCGGATCTTGTATGGGAAGATATCGTTCCGGCCCGTTGTTACCCTTTGATACATTTCGGGCATTCCGTGAAACATGCCGGATACGCCGATCCTCCAAACCGTTCCCCGTCAAAAAACATCGCTATCAGCGACAAACGAAGGAATGTTCCATGACGAAGATCGAAAAGGTTCTCTATACCGGCAAGACGCACACCACCGGCGGCCGCGACGGTTTTGCGCGCAGCGACGATGCCGAGCTCGACATCAAGCTGTCTCCTCCCGGTACCGCCCGGCCGGGCACCAATCCCGAACAGCTTTTCGCAGCCGGCTGGTCGGCCTGCTTCATCGGCGCGATGGGGCTTGCCGCAGGCAAGCGCAAGCTCAGGCTTCCCGCCGATACCGCCGTTGATGCGGAAGTCGATCTCGGCACCACGGACGGCGCCTATTTCCTGCAGGCCCGCCTGAATGTCAGCCTGCCCGGCCTCGATGCGGAACTCGCCCGGGCGCTCGTCGAGGAAGCCCACCAGACCTGCCCCTACTCGAAGGCGACCCGTGGCAACATTGATGTCGAGCTGAACGTCGCGTGACCTTCATGAAAAGCAGCATCATTGTCGCCATGCTGGCGGTCGCCATTTTCGCGGCTCCCTGCGCCTATGACGCATTCTCGCCGGAGCCATCGCCGCTCGCAGGTCTCGTCGCGGTGTCGGCGATCTCGGGGTGATTTACAGCAATAATCCCGCCCAACCCCGTTTGCGGAACACTGTCGCAAAGGGTTGGGCGGGTGATGGCCGATTTTTGATCGTCAGGCTTTCACGAAGGCCAGCAGATCGGGGTTGAGGACATCGGCGTGGGTGGTCAGCATGCCGTGCGGATAGCCCTTATAGACCTTCAGCGTGCCGTTCTTCAGAAGCTTGACCGACAGTTCCGCGGAAGCTGCGATCGGCACAACCTGATCGTCGTCGCCATGCAGAACGAGCGTCGGCACGGTGATCGCCTTGAGATCTTCCGTCTGGTCGGTCTCGGAGAAAGCCTTGACGCCATCGTAGTGGGCCTTGGCGCTACCCATCATGCCCTGACGCCACCAGTTCTGGACCACACCGGGATAGACTTTGGCATCCGGGCGGTTGAAGCCGTAGAAGGGGCCGGCCGGGACGTCGAGGAAGAACTGGGCGCGATTATCGGCCACACCCTTGCGGAAGCTGTCAAAAACCTCGATCGGCAGGCCACCCGGGTTTGCCGGCGTCTTCAGCATCAGCGGCGGAACGGCTGACACGAGCACGGCCTTTGCGACACGGCCCTGCGGCTGGCCGAATTTGGCGACATAACGGGCAACTTCGCCACCACCGGTCGAATGGCCGATATGAACGGCGTTCCTGAGGTTCAGATGTTCGGCCACGGCGGATGCATCGGCGGCATAATGATCCATGTCGTGGCCGTCGCTCACCTGCTGGGAGCGGCCATGACCACGGCGATCATGGGCGACGACGCGGTAGCCATTCTGGACGAAGAACAGCATCTGGGCATCCCAGTCGTCTGAAGACAGCGGCCAGCCATGGTGGAAAACGATCGGTTGGGCGTCTTTCGGACCCCAGTCCTTGTAGAAAATATCCACACCGTCTTTGGTTTTGACGAATGATTCGGTCATGGGAAATACTCCTTCGTTCGGTGTTTTGGTAGTTTTTGAAAAAGCCAGCGATGGCATGGCCATGGCGGTGGAAAGGGTGGCGCCGACCAGCAGGATGTGCCGTCGGGAGATTGCCAGTTCGATCGGATTGTCGGTCATCTCGTTTTTCCTGCCTGCATGCGGAGAGAGGCGTGCACCGGAGGGTGCAGCTTGATGTCTTCAGAGCGTGCGGCGTGTCGTTTCGAACAGGAACCACGTGCGACGCTCGGTTTCGTCGATCCAGTTTTCGATCAGGCTGGTCGTGGCATGATCGTTATGGTCCGATGTCAGTGTATGTGTTTGCCGCAGGATTGCCGTCAGCTGCTTGTTGTCCTCGCGAAGCTCGGCGAGCATGTCGTCCGGCGTGACGAAATCCGCATCATTATCAAGCAGGCGCTGGAGACGGCCGATTTGGCCGATGGAGCGGATGGTCGTGCCGCCGATCTTGCGTGCACGTTCGGCAATATCGTCCGTCATCGCGAAGATCTGTGCGCCCTGCTCGTCGAGCAAGGTGTGGTAATCGCGAAAATGCGGCCCGGAAACATGCCAGTGGAAATTCTTGGTCTTGATGTAGAGCGTGAAAACATCCGCCAGAAGCGCGGTCAGCGCAGCGGAGATGTCGCGGGTAGCATCGGCGCCGAGATCGGTCGGCGTTGCGAGTGGAAGCTTGCGGTTTCTGGTGGCTGTAACTGTGTTCATGATCTTTCTCCTTGTGCAGTCGACCGCCCTTCACCGAGCGCCCGTCCTGCTGCTGTCTGATCGGCTTCAAGGATATGAAGAAGAACGACCCTGGAGAAATCGGCTGCTGGTACAGTCGATCCGATACTTAAGTGTAGTTTCTCCAAACGCGGGCACGGAGTAGCTTTTGCCCATCGCCCCGCCCTGCCCGAAGGGAGGCGATTGGCTCCTGGTAGCCAGCATCTCCGGTGTCCCCCTCCCTCCGGAGCGCGGATCTTCCCCTCGATCCGCTAAGGCCGTCTTCCCCGCCGGAGACGGCCTTTTTTATTTCCTGTCCCCGTCGAAGGCTGGCAACCTATGCATGGGTATTATGTTTACCACGCGTGCTTGCGGTTATTTATCTGTCTTGGAAACCCCGCTCAAAACCGGCTTCAAGGAGTTGCAGACATGGAAGATCAACGCCCGGACGGTATCGAACAATATGATCAGCCTGCCGGTGGCTGGGGGGCGCTCAAGGCGGTTGCGAAAACCCTCGCACACCAGCAAATCGTCGCGCAGGGTACGATGACGCTGCTCAAGGCGAACCAGCCGGAAGGTTTCGATTGTCCCGGATGCGCCTGGCCCGATCCGAAACACACGTCCTCCTTCGAATTCTGTGAAAACGGGGCGAAGGCCATCACATGGGAATCCACGGCCAAACGGTCCGGGCCGGAGCTTTTTGCGCAGCACACCGTTTCTGAACTGTGGGAGTGGACGGACCACAAGCTGGAGGATGCCGGCCGGCTGACCGTGCCGCTGTGTTACAATGCGCAAAATGACCGGTACGAGCCAATCGCATGGGAAGATGCATTCGGCTTGATCGCGAAAGAACTGAACAGGCTCGACCACCCAGATCAGGCCGAATTCTACACATCCGGCCGCACTTCCAACGAGGCCGCCTTCCTCTACCAGCTCTTCGTGCGCGCCTATGGCACGAATAATTTTCCCGATTGTTCCAACATGTGTCATGAGGCCACCAGCGTCGGACTTCCAAAATCCATCGGTGTTGGCAAGGGCACCGTGACGCTCGAGGATTTCGATTACGCCGATGCGATCTTCAGCTTTGGCCACAATCCCGGCACCAATCACCCGCGCATGATGACGACGTTGCACAATGCCGCCCGCCGCGGCGTGCCGATCGTGGTCTTTAATCCGCTGAAGGAAAGAGCGCTGGAGCGGTTCGCCGCTCCGCAGGACCCGGTGGAAATGGTTACGCTGTCATCGACGCCGATTGCATCCGCCTACCACCAGCTTCGCACCGGTGGCGATCTGGCGGCGCTCAAGGGCATCATGAAGGCAGTGTTCGAAATGGATGCCGAAAGCCTTGCGGCGGGTGGTGAAGGTGTGCTCGACCGTGCCTTCATTGCAGAACATACGGCAGGCTTCGAAGCGCTCCTGAGCGATATCGGCGACACGCCCTGGGAAACCATCTGTTCCATCAGCGGACTGACGAAGGAGGCGCTAAGAAGCGTCGCCGAAATTTACGTGAAAGCTTCGAACGTCATCATCTGTTACGGCATGGGCATCACCCAGCACGCCAAAGGCACGGGCAACGTGCAGCAGATCGCCAATCTCCTGATGCTTCGCGGCAATATGGGCCGGCAGGGCGCCGGAATAGCGCCCATCCGCGGCCACTCCAACGTGCAGGGAGACCGGACGGTCGGCATCACGGAAATCCCTAGCAAGGCATTGCTCGACGGAATGGAGCGTGCTTTCGGCTTCCGGCCTTCTGCAGAAAAGGGGCACAATGCCATCGAATCGATCGAGGCGATCGCTGCGGGGAAATCCAGGGCATTGATATGCCTCGGCGGTAACCTCGCTGTCGCCATGTCCGATCCGGGCGTGACATTCGAGGGAATGCGCAAGCTTGATCTTGCCGTCCACATCGCGACAAAGCTCAACCGCTCGCATCTCCTGATCGCCGGAACCTCCCTTATATTGCCGTGTCTCGGGCGCACGGACCTCGATACGCAGGCCTCGGGCCCCCAGGCCGTTACCGTCGAAGATTCCATGTCCATGGTTCACGCCTCGCGCGGTTTTCTCAACCCGCCGGGGGAACTGCTGAAATCGGAACCGGCCATTATCGCCGGCATCGCCAGCGCAACCCTGGGAAATCGCCACGGCATAGACTGGGACTGGCTGATCGCCGATTACGACCGCATCCGTGACAAGATCGAAGAGGTGTTTCCCGACTTTCGGGATTTCAACAGACGGGTGCGTATACGCGGAGGTTTCCGCCTTGACGTCGCGGCCTCCTTCCGTCGCTGGAATACGGAGAACGGCAAGGCCAACTTCCTCATCGCCACCGGCCTTGATGAAGATCCGCTCATCGGTAATCCGGATGCGCTCGTTCTGACCACGATCCGCAGCCATGACCAGTATAATACGACGATATATGGCATGGATGACCGCTATCGCGGCGTGTTCGGCCGCCGGGACATCGTTTTCATGAACCGGGACGACCTCGCAACACGCGGGCTGAAGGATGGAGACCGCATCGACATCCACGGCCTCGGATCAGATGGAGCGGGGAAGCATCTCGTGCGCGGTTTCACCGCCGTCGCTTATGACATCCCCAGAGGATCGGCGGCGGGATATTATCCGGAGATGAACGCCGTCGTCGCCCTCGGTCACTACGACCGCCTGTCCGGTACGCCATCCTACAAGGGCGTACCGATTACGATAAGTGCAGCCGGCGATTGATCGGCGATCCGGTTTCGTCTGCGATGAACAATCGCCACCCGGTCGCCATTCATTCAAAAATGGAGTGCATTTTTCAAAGTCGCAGCACAATATCCCCGATATTCCTTGCGGGCAGAAGCGCATGGGGACCAAGACCTATGTATAGGTTAGGTTGTGGTCAAAAAACCGTATTGTCGTGAAAAATCGCATCGGGGGAACAATGTCGATTGCGTCAACGATATTTCGCTCTCGCGAGCCTGGAGGCGGAGCACATCATCTCGCCTTCGGTCTGGCGGCCGTGGCGCTGGCCGCCATCGTGTTCTATATCGACACCTATACCGACATAGAAAGCGCAATTGCGGTGCTCTATGTGATCACGGTGCTGCTGGCCGCGCAGGCGATCACGCGCTTTGGCCTGATCGTGATCGCCTCTGCCTGTGCGATTCTTTCCCTTTTGTCCTATGCGATGACCCATGCGCAGGATGCCGATCTGCAATCGGCGCTTCGCCTCGTCGTCGCGCTTGCGGCCCTTATCGTCACGACGATGCTGCTTTTAAAAACAGAAACGGCCCGATTGGCGTTGTTGTCCATCAATGCGGCGCTGAAGGAGAGCGAGGAGCGTTACCGTTCGATTTTCGACCGCACGCGCGTGGCGCTCTGGGAACGCGATTATTCAAGGCTCCATGCCTTGCTGATGGGTCTCAAGCAGCAGGGCGTTGTCGATATGCGGGCCCATGCCCGCGCCAATCCGGGCTTTACGGAACAATGCATCGAACTCATCACCATCGTTGCCTCAAACGAAGCCGGCAAGGAGATGTTGGGTTATGATTCCTCCATTAGCGGCACGTTGAAACAGTCCGTCGTTTCTGCCCCCGACAAGTTCCTGGATACGCTGCAGGCGATTATCGACAATCGGCGCGTTTTTGAAGACAAAGTCGTTGTGCGCACCGAGGGCGGCGAAGAGAAGCTGGTGCTTCTTTCCATCAGCTTTCCCGCGGAAGCTTCCTCCTTCAATCGGGTGGTGGTGAGCATGGTCGATATCACCCAGCGGGAATTGGCCCTTCAGGCTCTCGCCGAGGCGCAGGCTGAACTGACCAGGGCGTCAAAGGCTGCGGCCGTGGGTGCCATGTCCGCCTCGCTGGCCCACGAACTGAACCAGCCGCTTGGCGCCATCGTCGTCAATGCGCAGACATTGCTGCGCTGGCTGGATCGCGATCCACCCGATCTCGGGGCCGCGCGCCGCTCGGCCGAACGCATGATCCGCGACAGCCAGCGCACCAGCGAGATCATCGAGAATACCAGAAGCCTGCTGGCCCATACCGGCGGCAAGGTTGAAACCTTCGAACTGGACGATTTCATCGATGAAACGCTGGTCCTCCTTGAACATGATCTGGCGCGCAGCGGAACGACGGTCAATGTCGAAAAGGAAAATACCCCACCCGTAAAGGCGGTGAGGATTGAATTGCAGCAGGTTCTTATCAACCTGCTCACCAATGCCATCCAGGCCATGGACGAGGCAGGCGTCAGCGACCGCACGATAATCGTGCGAAAGGAAAGCCAGGGCGCCGACAATATTCGCGTCACCGTACGGGATAACGGGCCGGGCATCGCTGCCGAGATCAAGGAAAAGCTGTTTTCGCCCTTCTTTACGACAAAGGCGACGGGAATGGGCATGGGCCTTTCCATTTGCCGCACCACACTGGAAACCCGCGGTGGTCGGCTGGAGGGTGACAACCACCCACTAGGCGGCGCGGTATTTGCCATTTCCATACCAATCAGCCCGGAGGTGGAACATGCCTGAGCCACGCAAGGCAGCCAAGGGGCCACCATCATCTCCGGTCGTGTTCATCGTCGATGACGACGTGTCGATGCGGGAAGCCCTTACCGATCTTTTTCGGTCGATGAAATTCGATGTCGAAGCTTTCGAGAGTGCGGCGGCTTTTCTGGAGAAAGCCAATCTCAATCGGCACGGCTGTCTGCTTCTGGATGTGCGGCTTCCCGGTATCAGCGGCCTCGATTTCCAGATGCAGATGGAACGTCTCGGCAACGGCATGCCGATCATATTCATGACCGGTTTCGGCGACATTCCCATGAGTGTGCGGGCGATGAAGGCGGGCGCCGTGGATTTCCTCACCAAGCCTTTCAAGGAGCAGGATATTCTGGACGCGGTGACGACGGCCCTGGAACGCGATGCCTCGCGGCGTCGCGAAAGCGAGCAGAGTGCCGCCGTCGCGTCTCTTGCCGGGCAGTTGACCCCGCGCGAGCGCGAGGTCATGGGCGCCGTCGTTCGCGGACTGATGAACAAGCAGATCGCTTACGAACTTGGAATCAGCGAAGTGACGGTGAAATTGCATCGAGGCAACGTCATGCGCAAAATGGAAGCGAGATCCGTTGCCGATCTTGTCAGGAAATCAGAGTTGCTTGGTTGGCGGCAGGGCCTACCTGTATCTTAGTATGGTACCATTTAAATGGGCATGGGCGCATAGAAGAGATCAAGAAAACTGAAAAGGTCGCTTCATTGCCCCCTGTACCCATTATTGCCGTCGTCGACGATGACCAAGCTATCCGCGAAGCCATGGATGATCTCATCATGTCCTTCGGTTACGAATGCCGACTGTTTTCCTCGGCTGAGGAATTCCTGAAATTCGAGGAGCAGGCGGCAATCGACTGCATCGTCGTGGATGTGAAGATGCCGGGGCTTTCCGGTATCGAATTGCAGAGCGAGCTGAACCGGCTCGGTAGTCATCCGCCGATGATCTTCGTGACCTCCTACGAGGATGAGCGCACCCGCAACGCCGCCTTGAATGGCGGTGCCTTCGCCTTTCTTCGCAAACCGGTCAATATCGGCGCTCTGATGGGCTGCCTGGAGTCTGCCCTCGGCCAACAGCCCTGACCGCATCGTATTTCACCCATCGTCGTTTCATGCTCGGATGCCTTGCCGTCTGGGCACACATTGCCGTTGTGCGGGTGAGATTTCGCGACCGCCAACCTTTCGCCAAATGAACCTCCGCATTAGGGAGACGTTGTGTCTTCCTGCTCATCCGTCCTGGCGAACTGTCGGGACTGATAGGCTGCGGCAGCCGTCTCGGGCGCCTTGCCGGCACCGACCTGTATACTTGGTTGAGCGAAGGCAATGCCGTTTTTCTGAAAGGCCTCGCGCAGCATCGCATAGGCCGAGCGGCGGATGAAACTTTGCTGGCTGGTCGGCACGGTGACCATGGCGAAGCTGATGGCGATCCCGTATTCGCCGAATTCCTCGACGCCCTTCATTTTCAATGGCTGGATGAAGAGGGGGCCAAGTTCCGGGTCGCCCAGCAATTCCTGGCCGATCGCCTTGCCGATCTTGCGGGCCTTCTCGATATCCGTGTCATAGGGCACGGTGACGGAAAATTTTATCTTCGACCAGTCCCGGCTCATGTTCTCGACCGCGCCGAGTTCGCCGAAGGGGACAGTGAAGAGCGGCCCACGGTGATGGCGAAGCTTGACCGAACGAAGGCTGAAACCCTCCACCGTGCCCTTGTAGTTCTTCGCCTGAATATATTCACCGACCCGGAAGGCATCGTCAAAGAGGTAGAAGATGCCGCTGATGACATCGCGCACCAGCGCCTGTGAGCCGAAACCGATTGCCACGCCAAAAATGCCCGCACCGGCTATCAACGGCCCGATATCGACGCCGAGTTGGCCGAGGATGACGAGACCTGCGATGATGGAAAGCGAAACCGCCAGCACATTGCGCAGGATCGGCAACAGGGTGTGAAGGCGGGTGGCATGGGTCTCCTCTGTGGGATTGTCCGTTTCCGCCCCGGCCGGGGCCGGCATGAGGTTGCGATCGATGGCCGCCTTGGTGAGATGCCACACCAGATCGGCGAGCAGCACTATGACGATGCTTTTCAGAAAACCGTAGAACAGGGCAACTGTCTGCGGATCGCCGTGGCCGATCATGTGACCGTCCATGTCCCAGACGGCGGCGATCCAGGCAATGGCAAGCCCGGTGATCGCCGCCCTCGCTCCACGAACAAGCAGGATGCTCCGGCTGTCTGATGCCGGCACGAGAAAATGGGCCGCGATGTAGCCACGCACGGCATGGCCGATGGCGCGCATCATTGGTGGAAGCAGGAGGATATAGACGCCGATCCAGAAAGCTGTCCTGAGATCGAGGCACCACAGCAGCCAGACACCGGCAAGATGAAGGCAAAGCAGGATCCTTGCCGCGATGCTTCGTTCAACCTTGTGCCAGACGAGTTCGACCGAAAGCCCAAGGATGATGCAGGAAACGAGAAAGGCAGACGCCTGAAGAGCGTCGGCATCAATTTCGAGGATCGTGCCCGTCGCCGTCGAGGCCGTCATTGCAAGCCCAAGGCCGACGATTGTCTTTAACCGCCCGTGAATTTCCGGATGGGCGGCATGCCCGATAGCCGTTGCCAGAAGGCGATGGGCGACGAATGCCAGCAGATAACAGGCGGCCACCAGCCGAAGCAGTGGCGGCCATTCGATCGCGAATAGCAAGGCCGCCATGAAAGCCGTGAAAACAACGGTCGGCAGATAGTGTTCGATGCCCTTGCCGTGATGTTGCCATTGCCAGTGGAAAAACCATTCCGCCGTCGTTCCGAGCGCAATGACCAAGAAAAGAATCATGGAGGCCATGGCGTGGCCGTTGCCCGTTGCGTCCGCCCGCAGGCGAAGGAAGGTGCGCTCGATTTCGCCGGGAATATGCGGCATTGCCGAGATCATGGTCTGGAAACGATCACGCGCGCGTTCCTCCCACGCCGCCATTTCCCGCGCCAGATCGCCCACCGAGGTTGCTTCATGGGTGCCGGTCTCGACAGGTGCTACGGCCCCGATTTTTTGTGCGGCCTGCGTTTCGATCCAGCGGCGGATTTCGGGATCCGCGAACAGCCGCATCAGATCATCGACCTTCTGCGGTGATGCCACGATGGGCGAGGCGGCTTTCTCCTCCGCATCCGGGAACGGCGCCTGCGCCAGGGCGGGAATTGTGCTGAGAAACACAAATAATGCCGCGAGCCATGTCATGAGTGCTTCCGCCATCTTCGGTGCAATAGGTCTTGCGGCGTAAGGTGCTTTCGCCATCCGCGCCGCAGGCTTCCATTCTTCACGATCCATCTCATGCACCCGTCTTCGATGGAGAAATAAGATGCCATGCCGGCGGCGTCGTCGCCCAGCCATACGAACGGGTCGCTCCTGCTGGCAACTCGGCGCATCCAGCTAACCTTTTGGCCTGGGCGTATAAATGATCCGGTTATATCGGCGTCCCCATGCGTCACGCTATGAGGTGACGGGCGCGTTTGCCCGTTACGCCACGATGCAGTTCAAATTGACGCTTGCCAGCCATAACTCAGACAATTATAGTCCGCGTTATGGCTCATATGACGGTAGGTGTGGAATACGGGTTGCATTGTCTCCTGTGGTTGGCGAGTTCACCCGGCGCTCCGCTCAGCAGTCGCGATCTGGCTGAGTTGCAGGGAATTTCCCCGAGCTTTCTGGCGAAGATATTTCCGAAGCTGGAGAAGGCGGGGATCGTGTCCGCATCCGAGGGGATCAAAGGCGGATATCTGCTGGCAAAGCAGCCAGGAGAGATCACCGTTCTGGAGGTTGTTGACGCCATTGAAGGCAGAAAGCCTCTGTTTGACTGCCAGGAAATTCGTGGCCGCTGCGCCGTATTTCGGCAGCGTCCGCCATCATGGGCGACCAAGGGCGTGTGCGCGGTCCACGCGGTGATGTTGCGTGCGGAGAAGGCGATGCGGGATTCGCTGGCGAGCCAGACTCTGGCCGATATAGCCGGCGATTTCGGTCGCAAGGCCCCGCCGGAATTCTCCGAGGATATCCGCCAATGGCTTGCCCTCAAGGCCAGTCGGCGGACCCGCCGGACCGGTGCGGCAGATGGGTCGTTGCCCTGACCTGAGAATGGAGCAGAAGACTGGATTGCCGGTCGGCGCCGAAGATACGGCCGCCGCGGCCGGTGGGCATGTGGTGAAGCGGGATGAAGGATACAGTCACTTTGGCCGATAACGACGCTTTTCACGTGTTGATGCGCATTCGACCTTGGCGCGATGCGGCTGGTGAGCCGTGCATCGTTGTGCCCGCAATCCGCCATTTCGGGAGATGATGAATGGCAACCTTGACTGCCGCTGCGGATGAACCGCTGGTTCTCGTCGTCGATGATGACGAGGACGTTCGCAACTCCCTTCAGGAACTCATGGAATCGGTTGGCCTCGGTGTCGCCTGTTTTTCCTCGCCCAGGGAGCTGTTGAACGCCGGCCTTCCCGACCGGCCGGGCTGTCTGGTGCTGGATGTGCGCATGCCGGGCGCAAGCGGCCTTGACCTGCAGCAGCAGCTTTCGACGCGTGGCGTCACGAAACCCATCGTCTTTCTCACGGGGTATGGTGATATCCCGATGACCGTGCAGGCCATGAAGGCCGGCGCTGTCGATTTCCTGACAAAACCGGTGCGGGACCAGACCCTGCTGGACGCCGTGATCGCCGGGATACAGCGCGACGTGGAACAGCGGGCGCAGGCGGAAAATATCCACCAGCATGTCACCCGGTTTGAGACCCTCACACCCCGTGAACGCCAGGTCCTCGGTGAAGTGGTACGGGGTCGCCTCAACAAGCAGATAGCTTTCGAACTCGGGATAAGCGAGATTACGGTGAAGCTCCACCGCAGCAATGTGATGCGCAAGATGCGGACGACCTCCGTTGGCGAACTGATCCGCGCCTGGGATTCGTTGCCCTCCAGCTTGCGTGAAAAGCCGCAGGCCTGAGCCTGAACAACGCCGCCTTGTTTACGGTCGTCATGCCCGTGGCCCTTGCCCGGGCGTGAGGCAGCGCCTTGTCGCGGGCTGTCTGCATCGGGGTCAATCGAGGCATCTAATCGCCCGATCTATCCTACCTGTACTCTGGGACTAGGTGGCCGATGCCTCCGTTCGATAGGCGAACGGCCTGCCGTGACGCATTCTCGCCAACGGAAACAGCTTCGCCTGCCGAAGAGGCGCCTCGGCAAAGGCACGCCGGCAGCGGTTCCGGAAACCCAGATCAAACTTGAAACCAGGAGATTGAACATGAAAATCGTCGTTATCGGAGGGACCGGCCTCATCGGTTCGAAGACTGTCGAACGGCTTCGCAAGAAGGGGCATGAGGTGCTTGCCGCTTCTCCGAATTCGGGTGTGAACACCGTGACGGGAGAAGGCCTTGCCGGCGCATTGGCCGGCGCGGATGTTGTCGTCGATCTGGCGAATTCGCCGTCCTTCGAAGAAAAGGCCGCCATGGATTTCTTTGAAGCGGCCGGCCGCAATCTTTTTGCAGCAGAAAAGGCCGCCGGCGTTCGTCACCATGTCGCGCTGTCGGTTGTCGGCACCGACCGCATGCAGGAGATGGGATATTTCCGCGCCAAGCTGCGCCAGGAAGAGCATATTCGCGAGTCGGGCGTGCCTTACACCATCGTGCATGCGACGCAGTTCTTCGAATTCGTGGGCGCCATCGCCCAATCGGCCACCGAAGGCACGACTGTTCGTGTGCCGTCCGGCGCATTCCAGCCGATCGCGGCAGACAATGTCGCCGACGCCATGGCTGACGCGGCACTCGGGGCGCCGGTGAACGGTGTGATCGAGATCGCCGGTCCAGAGCGCGCACCGATGAACGAATTCATCGCGCGTTACCTCAAGGCCACCAACGATCCGCGCAGCATCGTCGCTGACCCGCGCGCCCGCTATTTCGAGGTTTCCATCGACGACCGGACCTTGGTTCCTGATGACGGCGCCCGCCTCGGCGCTATCCGCTTCGAAGACTGGCTGGCGCTCTCCGCCGCCCAGAAAAAATAAGCGGCTCCCGCCCGCAAAACCCTATCGGCTCCGCCGGTCTTTCGGGACCGCGGGCCTCCATTTCCAGGAGACGAAAAATGATCAGAACACTTCTCTGCGCAACCGCTCTCGTCTTTGCTTCCGTGGCTGCGGCCACGGCGCATGACACCAACCGCGGCGAAAACGTAAAGGTGGTCTATGACCAGCCGTTGCCGAATGTGCCGGGCAAGAGCTTGAAGGGCGTGCTCGTCGAATATGCCCCCGGCGGCACGTCGCCGGCCCATACGCATCCCAATTCCGCATTCATCTACGCGACCGTTCTTGAGGGCGCGATCACCAGCCAGGTCAATAATGGGCCGGTGACCATCTATCGTGCCGGCGAGAATTTTTCCGAATATCCGGGCGATCACCACGCCGTCAGCGAAAATGCAAGCAAGACGGAGCCCGCACGCCTGCTTGCCGTGTTCGTGGTCGATACGAACGAAACCAATCTGACCGTCTACGAAAAATAAGCCGACTGCGAAGAGTGCGATCCTCGCCGCACTTTCACAGCGGGATGGCGCCGGCAAGCGGCGCCATCCCGGTTCCAATCACAGTCAAATCGATAGTCCCGGCTGCGCCAGTGAGCGCCGTCAGGAGGAATTCATGCGTATCGAAAAACTCTATCCCATGACGTCGGCGCGCCTGATGGTGATCGACATTGCCGCCACGCTGCGGGTGGCAGCCCAGACGCTTTCCAACCCGGGAATCGGTCTCGCCGTCGTCCGCGAACAGGGCGGCAAGGCGGCGGGTGTGCTCAGCAAGTCCGACCTCATCCGGCATCTGATGGATGGGGAGCAGGGGGCGAGCGTCGAAGCGCTGATGAGCCGGAACATCATTTCCTGCAGCCCGGCCGACGAATTGCAGACGGCATGGCAGGTGATGGTGGACAATCGCGTCCAGAACATGCCGGTCCTTGATGCGGATGCAAGGCCACTCGGTGTCCTCGATATGCGCGATGCCCTGAAAGTGCTCTTCGAGCAGGAACAGCTGCAGGAACACATGCTGGCGAATTACATCGCCGGCATCGGTTACTGACCACCGGAGACCGGGAGGACCACGATGCTGCAGGCATATATGGGTGAAATCGCCGCTGCGCCGCTGGCATGGCTGATCATTCTCGGCCTTGCCGGAATGGCAGTGTGGAAGCGCATCGGTCCGCTGCGCTCCAATCTGCGGCTTGTGGTGCAGATCGCCTTTTTCGGGGCGATGACCTCCGTTCTCGTTCTTGGAAAAATTCCGCTCGGCCCACCGAAAGACCTGTGGGCCGGCGATGAGCATGCCGTTTTTATTGTCTTTGCCCAATTGTTGTGGTGGCTCCATCTCTCCTGGGCGGTTATCGGCTTCGTGCGGATCTATCTGGTCCTGGAGGGCAGGCCGCGCGAGGCGCGTCTGTTGCAGGATATCGTCGTCGGCGTCGTTTATGTGTGCGTTACGCTGTCCGCCCTTGCTTTCGTGTTCGGCGTTCCGGTCGGGACGCTGGTCGCAACGTCCGGCGTCATCGCCATTGCCCTCGGCCTTGCCCTGCAGAACACGCTCGGCGATGTCTTTTCCGGCGTCGCTCTCAATCTCGGCCATACCTATGCGCTGGGCGACTGGCTTCTTCTTGAGGACGGCACGGAAGGGCGGGTCATTGCCAGCACATGGCGTTCGACGCAGATCCTGACGGGGGCGAACAATATCGTCGTTCTGCCCAACAGCGTTCTTGCCAAGCTGAAGCTGACCAATGTCAGCCGGCCCGACGAAACGCATCTTCTCAAGATGACGGTGCGGCTGGTGCCGACACATGCCCCATCCATCATCGAGGAGGCCATGACGACGGTTCTGGCCGGTTGCAACTCGATCATGAGGGAGCCACCGCCGCTGGTTTCCCTGAGCGGTCTGGATGCCACCGCTCTGGAAATCCATCTGTTTTTCCGGGTGAGCAATCCGATGCTGCGAATAAAGGCCCAGAATGAGGTGATCGACCGGTTCTATCGCCATTGCCGATCCATCGGATTGCAGCTCGCAATGCCGCCTTCGGCGATCGCCATCCTGAACGGCGTTGCGTCGGCGGAAATCTCCCGGGGGGCTGAAGCCACCTTGCAGGAGGTCATAGACGAAAATCCGTTCTTCTCAAGGCTGACCGGCGCCGAAAGGGAAAAACTGGCGCAGTCGGGCAGCGAACGCGAATATCGCCAGGGTGACATCATCGTTGCGCAGGGGCAGGCCTTGCCGTCGATGATGATCATCCGCACCGGCGTCGTCTCGATGCAGCACGGCGAACAGGAAAAAAGACGCCTTTCGCCGGGGGATTTCTTTGGCGAAACCGGGTTGCTTGCGGGAATGGACGAAGCCTACACCTTGCGGGCGCTGACGCGGGTCACCGTTTACGAAATCGATCAGAAAAGTTTTGCGGGCCTTCTCGCCGACCGTCCGGCAATAGCCGAGGAGGTTGCGGCAATGCTGTCGGCAAGCTCCGGTGACAGCGGCCAGCTGCCGCTTACGGAGGCGAAACACCAACGCAACGCCTCCGCCTTCCTGAAATCGATCCGGACCATTTTCAGCACCTGAATGCAGGAATGATTGCTACGGGAAATGCGCCGGCGACCCGCGCCTGCGCGCGGCAGTTGCCCGCCAAATCCTTGCCCTATCCTTCGGAACAGGTGTTCTTGTGGCAAGCTCCGGTATACCGTTCTCACCAGATAGCTGTGCTGCCATCTCGGTTCAATGCGCATCACGGCGATCTCAAACAGAATGGGATCGGGTTGAGGCATGTCGAGGTCTGCGGGAAGGTCGGGGATGGATAATGCGGGATCGGCAAGGCCACCCGATATCGATGCCGTTGAGGCGGCGAAGGTCGTCGAGCGCATTATCGGCAACGCCTGGGCAACCGATACCGACGGCAATTTCATTTACGTAACGCCGGCCGCACTCGCCTTTTTCGGCATAAGCCTTGAAAGTCTCAATTCGCAATCGGGTGACAGCGCGTTCGGCTGGAAGGGTGTCATCCACCCGGAAGATTACGAGTCGGCTGCCGCCGCCTGGCGGCGATGCCTGCGGACGGGCGATCATTACAATGTCGAGCACCGGATGTTGCGTGCCACGGGTGTCTATGGCTGGGCGCGTAGCACCGGTCAGCCGCTACGCGACGGCAACGGCGTAATCCTCGGATGGTACGGCACGGTGATCGACATGGCCATGCCGTCCGGGGAGGAAAATCGCGACGATACCTCCGCCGGTCTGTCTCCGCAGGATGTTCTCCGGTCGATGGACACGGTCCATCCTCATGACCGCGCGGCTGTCGAACAGGCGGCGGCACGCGCCTTCTTTCACGGCATCCCGCAGGTCGGAAGTTACCGCCAGCTTCAGGCGGATGGCAGCTATCGCCGGGTCGAATTCCGGCTTGAGCCGGAAAACGGCGTCGGCGTCGATGTCGATCCGGCAGTGACGCGGCAGGGCGAGCCATGGATGAGGGCCAGTTCCCTCGGTGAGACGCGCAATGCGGTTCAGGCCGCTCTTGCCATCGAGAAACTCTATGGCGACGCCTGGGCGATCGACGCGATCGGGCAATTTACCTATGCAACGCCCACCTTGCAGACCTCGATCGCCATGGGGCTCGACGACCTTAATGCTCTCCTGGACGGCAAGCCGTTTCTCGACGGCGGCAGGCAGGGCTGGCAGGGCGGCATCCACCCCGACGACAGCGACAGGGCGGCGGAAACATTGCGCCGTTGCCTCAGGTCGGGGGAGCACTGGAACTGCGAATACAGGGCCCTGCGTGCCGGTGGCAGCTATGTCTGGCATCGGGCCGCGGCGCGCCCGACGCGTGACGAGCAGGGCCGGATCACGGGATGGTATGGAACCGCGCTGGATATCGATGTCTATAAGCGGACCGAAGCGGCACTTCGCGAACGCGAACGGCAGCTGCAATTGCTGATCGACACCGTGCCGGCGCTGATCTGGAGCACGATGGCCGACGGAACGCCGGCCTATGTCAACAGGCAGTTCACGGAAGTAACCGGCGCCACGCTTGAGGATATCACGGCGCCAAACGGGTCGCCATCGCTTGGCGTCGTTCATCCGGAGGACAGGGCGGCGGCGCGGGAGGCCTTCCTGCGTTGCGTAGAGGCCGGCGTTCCCTATCTTCAGCGATATCGCCAGCTTCGGGCCGGCGGCGGCTATCGCTGGACCGAAACGCGCGCGGAACCGTTGCGGGATGAGATGGGCACGATCATCCACTGGTATGGCGTGAGCTCCGACATTCATGACCTCATTACCACGCAGGAAGCGCTGCGCAAAAGCGAGCAGCACCTTCAGCAGCTTGTCGAAACGCTGCCGGCGCTGATCTATTGCGCCCTGCCGAACGGTAAACCCATCTATCGCAGCCAGCGTCTGCGCCAGTATCTCGGCTTCAACCTTGAAGATACTGACGGTTTCGGAAAATCCCGGCTGGATGGCACACTTGACGCGGTCATCCATCCCGATGATCTCGCTGTCGTGAAAGAACGGTATGGCCATTCGCTGGCGACCGGTGAACCCTATCTGCTGCGACACCGGCTGCGGCGTTTCGATGGCGTCTACCGCTGGGTGGAGACCCGCGCCTCAGCCATGCGCAATAGCGAAGGCGAAATTGCGCAGTGGAACGGCATCTGCCTTGATATCGAGGATCAGGTGCGGGCGCAGGAGGAGCTGAGCCGAGCCCAGGAAAACCTCACGCGTTCCAGTCAGGCGGCGAGCCTTGCAGAATTGTCGGCTTCCATCGCGCATGAGGTGAACCAGCCGCTCTCGGCGGTGATGAACTATTCCAGCGCCTGCCAGCGCTGGCTCACTGCCGAACCGCCAAATATCGAACGCGCGCAGAAAACGCTGCAACGTATCGTCCAGAGCGCCAATTCCGCGGCCGATGTGGTGGGCCGCATTCGCGCGCTCTTCAGGCAATCGACGGATAAGCGGGACAGCACCGAGCTTGGCGCCGTCGTCAGGCAGGCACGCGACCTGCTTGCGGAGGAAGCGGGCCGGCGGCGCATCAGGGTGGATATCGAAGGGGAGAGCGGTCTTCTGGTCGTCCCGTTCGACCGGGTCCAGATCCAGCAGGTGCTGGTCAATCTCATGCGCAACGGCATGGATGCCATGGCTTCCGTTTCGAGCGACCGTGTGCTCCAGGTCCGCGCTTTCCGGGCGGGCGACATGGTGCGGATAGAGGTCCGGGACCGGGGGAGGGGCGTTCAGTTCCCCGACCGGATTTTCGAGCCCTTTTTCACCACCAAGGATCAAGGCATGGGCATGGGCCTTGCAATCTGCCGGTCGATCGTCGAAGCGCATGATGGTCAATTATGGGCGGAAAAGAACGAACCGCGCGGCGCCAAATTCGTTTTCACCCTGCCGCTCGACATAGCAAAGATGCCGTGATCCGGTAGCCGGTCCGGAGGGAGGACGGTATGAACAGGCCTGTGGTAGCGATCGTTGACGACGACGCAAGGGTGCTTGCTTCTTTGGTGGAACTCCTGGAATCGGCGGGATATGCAACTTGCAGCTTTCTCTCGGGCGAGGCGTTGCTGGCCTTCGGGCTTCAGGGCGTGGATGTGTTGATCACCGATATCGGCATGCCCGGCGCCGACGGTTTCGAACTCCGCGATCTCGCAAGACAGGCAAACCCGGAATTACCCGTCTTCCTGATTACCGGGCGGCACGAAATCGCCGACCGGCCCCGGCCCCGGGGCCTCGGCGGTTTTCTTCGCAAACCTTTCGACGGAGATGCCCTGCTTGCGGCCGTTCGCGACGTCCTGGATGCCGGGCGGAGCTGAGCCCAATCCGTATTTGCCAAAACTTGCCGCGGCCCACGACATCATAGCTGTTGCAGCGGTTTTGGTGGCGCGGAAAGCCTGTCGCCTTCCCCTGGGAGACCAAGAGTACGAACGAGGCCGCCCGTCTTGATGGCAAGCGATCACGACCTGTTTCATGGCCCATCGCCGAAAGGTCAGGGTGGCCATGGCGCAATGCTCGGTCTCGTAAACGAACGGGACAGTCAATCCTGTTCCTGGGGTTAGTCCGCCCCCTCCATTAGCGCAATCGACCGTCAAAACCCATCTCCATACACTGCGCCGCATGGTCCGTGCCCCCCACGTTCCACTCCCCGCAGAACAGGAGCGCATCATGACGCAGATAGAAGCAAATTCCCGCAGGACGGGTCAGCAGGAGACAAATATGAGCTTGGACACCACCTCACATACCGGCAGGCTGGCGCCTGAAGAACTGGTTCCTTCGCGTTATGCGGTGAAGATCGGCGAGATCGAAGTGCTGGTGATCAGCGACGGCGTGCTGCCGCTTCCGACCAAGATGCTGGGACACAATGTCGACGCGGCGGAACGCGCCGTCTGGCTGGACAATATGTTCCTGCCGCAGGAAGCCTTCGACTGGGCGCTGAACGCGGTCGTGGTGCGCAGTGGCACACAGGTTATCCTCATCGATGCCGGTCTCGGGCTGGATCCGGAATTGAACCTGCCGCGGGCCGGGCAACTGGTCAAGCGACTGGAGAGCGCCGGCATCGATCTCGGGTCGGTAACCGACGTCGTGCTGACCCATATGCATATGGACCACGTTGGCGGGCTGCTCGTGGACGGCGTTAAGGAACGGCTGCGGCCGGATCTGCGCATCCACGTGGCCGCCGCGGAAGTCAAATTCTGGGAAGCACCCGATTTCACCCATGTAAACATGCCTCCCGGCTTCCCGGATGCACTTCGCGCAACCGCCAAGCGCTTCGCCAAGGAATATCAGGACCAGCTGCGGCTGTTCGACGATGAATACGAGGTGGCTCCGGGTGTCGTCGTCTCGCGCACGGGCGGCCATACGCCCGGGCACAGCGTGGTGCGCGTTGCCTCCGGCAAGGACCGGCTGATGTTTGCCGGTGATGCCGTCTTCGCGGTCGGTTTTGAGCATCCCGACTGGTTCAATGGTTTCGAGCACGACCCGGAAGAGGCTGCCCGCGTCCGCGTTCGGCTTCTGCGCGAGCTCGCAGCGACAGGTGAACTGCTGGTCGCCACCCATATGCCGTTCCCATCGGTCGGCCACGTCGCGGTCGATGGCGATGCCTTCCGCTGGGTGCCGGTCTTCTGGGACTACTGATCGCCTATTAGCCCAGGGATCAACCAAGCGACCGCATGCGATCGGGCCGTCCGCCCATCGCATGCGGTTTTCCGCCGTCACCACCGTCTATC
This sequence comes from Rhizobium sp. BR 250, assembly GCF_047445855.1. Taxonomy (NCBI): domain Bacteria; kingdom Pseudomonadati; phylum Pseudomonadota; class Alphaproteobacteria; order Hyphomicrobiales; family Rhizobiaceae; genus Rhizobium; species Rhizobium sp. BR 250. The sequence goes on along the minus strand of NZ_JARWKW010000013.1, from coordinate 22,483 downwards.
TCAAGTAGAGCCACGGCCACCTGTGCCAACAGGGCCGGACCGATCCGGTGCGTCAAGGAAACAGACGACCTACTCAAGATATTCGACTTATTCGCTCCTTTCTTCGCGCAGCTTGTTCTTTTCTTGTCTTAAATTGCTTTTCCTCGCCGACGGGCATGTCGGAGGAGTAGCGCTGCTTGTCGTCCGTGCATGTCCATGCCACTTTTGAGCGAGGACAGGATGATCGCGGCCGTTTGTTCCGCTGACACGAGAGACGTCAATGCCCGATACTCGCACGGATCATGACAGCGTTTCCGCGGGTCAGCATCATTCCACGATGAGGGGCTGGTACGCGGTGAGCATATTGCTGGTCGCCCTGCTGATCTCCTTTACCGATCGGTTGATCATCAATCTGGTTGTCGATCCGATCAGATCGGAGCTCACGCTCTCCGATTTCCAGATCAGCCTGCTGCAAGGCGCCGGCTTTGCCATCGTCTTCGCTCTCGCCGGATTGCCGAGCGGGCGATTGGCCGATTCGACAAACCGGCGCAACCTGATCATCGCCGGCATAACCCTCTGGTCGTCCGCCACGATCGCCTGCGGGCTGGCCGTCGACTTCCGCTTTTTTCTCGCCGCCCGCGTCGCCGTGGGCCTTGGTGAAGCAGCGCTGATACCCGCGGCGTCATCGTTGATCATCGATCTCTTCGCGGCTCGCCAACGCGGCACGGCGCTTGGCATCTTCGCCCTGGGTGCAACCTTCGGCACGGGCGCGGCGCTCTTCTTCGGAGGCCTGATGCTGGCCTGGATTACGGCGGGTCTGTTCGAGACGATACCGCTGGTGGGGACGCTGTCACCCTGGCGGCAGCTTTTCCTGCTGGCGGGCCTTCCCGGCATTCTTCTGGTGCCGTTCCTCTTGCTCATCAAAGAGCCCCTGCGTCGCCGCAGCTCGGGTTTGCTTCCACTGTCGGGCGTCGCGGCGCGCCTCATCGCCGATAACGGCACGGTGTTGCGTGTATGCATGGTAAAGGGAGCGCTGGGCATGGGAGACTATGCCCTGATTGCCTGGTTACCCACCCTCCTGCAGCGCGCATACGGCATGTCGCCGCTCGAGGCAGGAAGCCTGCTCGCGCTTTCGATCACCACCAGCGGCGTGATTGCATCACTGGCAGGAGGCACACTGTCGGACTCGTTCGTACGACGCTGGGGTGTGCAGACGCGGGTGGTGCTGCTGCTGGGTTGCTATACGCTGACCACCATCGGAGCCTGCGTGATATTCTTTGTCGAGACCGGCGAGCACGCCGCAATCGCATTCGCCATTTGGGCATTGGGCTCGATCGGCGGCTATGTGATCGGGCATGTCGTGATGCAGGAAAGCGTGCCGAATGAGATGCGCGCAACCACGATCGCGCTATCGCTGGCGGTCACCGCGCTGATCGGCATCGGCCTGGGCCCGACCCTTGTGCCATTGGTGGCCGAACACATCTACGGCGGCGAGGGCGCCCTTCAGTCCGCGATGGCAACCGTCAGCCTTGTTGCAGCGCTCGTCGCATTTGCCATCGTCTGGCCGCCGGTGCGCAAGGGCATCGTGGCGCTCAGGGCACAATTCCCGTGAGGCTAGCCGAAATGACAATCATACCGACGGCCCCGCGTCGAGCAGAGCACGAGCGCGGCGCAGATCACCGGTTAAGAATCCCTCGGTGAACTTCTCGTGTACCGATCGCAGCATCTCCTCGGCAGCGCCATTGCCGCCGCGTGTTCGCCACAGCTTGACCAGACTCATCGAAGACCGCAATTCCCATGACAGCGCACGATCATCCCGCGCCAGTTCGATCGACTGAAGATAGCAGTCCACCGCCCTCTCCCATGCGGTCGGGTCACCGAACCGGATCACGTTCCCCTTGATCCGGAGGATCTCCGGGATGCCGACGACCTGTCCAGTACTCCGACATAGTGCGATTGCCTCATCGATGGCGGCGAGCCCACCCTCAAGATCGCCGTTGCGCGCGAGAGCCTCGCCGTAGTTGGTCAGGTAATTCGGATATCGCATGCGGAAGCCGCCGTCCCGCACCTCGGCAAGGGTCTCGCGGAAGGCGGGCAGGTCTATGGGCCGGCCGACGTAGAGGTTCAGCCGGTTACGCGGGCCGATCGCCATGGCCCGCCAGATCGTCAGCCCGTGCCTCGTCGCATGCTGGACGCCGAGCTCGAGGTAGCGATATGCCTCTTCGTAGTCGCGGATATACATCGCTATGATGGCCGAACCGTGCAGCAAGGCATAACAGAGCGAGACGGCATAGTTGGAAGCTTCAGCCTCCTTCAATTGCCGCCTTGCGATTTCCACGGCCTGATCCGGAAAACCTTGCAACCACAGCACTGTCGCCAGCGCACCCTGCGCCGTCAGCCGCTGATCGAACTCGAACCGCACGACGTCAGGGCGCAAATGGCGGCCGACCGGACGCTGGACGATACGCTCAAGCCTTTGCCGCGCGGCTGCGAGGACGCCGAGCCATGATAGCGCCGACCCGGCCTGTGCATCGGCATCACCGGCGGCGGCGGCCTGCCCCTTCAATGTCAGCGCGCGCATTTTCTCGGCGACGGCAATGGCCGAATGCGAATCCCCCGTCCACAGTTCGAATTCTGACAGGCCACGCAGGCACTCAAGTTGCAGGTCGACATCACCGAGCTCTTCGGCGATGCCCAGCGCCTTCGTGAGGGAAGCTTTCACCCGGACGAGCGGTCCGCGGGTGTGCAGCAGTGTTGCGCCGAGCGTCAGGTTGAGGAGCAGATCGTCGCGGGTATTCCGATGCGGGCGAAAACGTTCTTCTAGCGCAAGCTCGACTGCCTCTCGGCATTCCTCGACCAGAGACACCTGCTTACCGAAAGGGATCGACGCGACGGTTAGCTTCACCGCCAGCGAACCCTCAGTCGAGCCGGCATAAGCCCAGCGCAACGCACTGCGGATATCGTCGACCTTGCCGCCATGGCGCGACAGCCAATCCGCGTTCGGAAGCTTTTCGGCATCGTTGTTTGCCTGCCCCAGGAGCTCGAGACAGTGAACAGCGTGACGCTGTCTGGCTTGCTCAAGCTCGCCTTCTTCCGCCAGCTTCTGAAGCGCATAGGCGCGCGTTGAGTCGAGTTGACGGTATTCCACCTCGGAACCGCGGACTTCGGCCGAGATGAGCGATTTCGATACCAGATTCGCCAGGCACTGAGCGACCTCGACCCTGTCGATGTGTTCGTCAGTGGCGACGGCGATCGCCGAACCCAGACCGAATGCGCCCGCAAAGACCGCTAGCCTGCGCATCACCACGCGTTCCGAAAGCGGAAGAACCCCGTAGCTCCAGTCGATGGTAGCACTAAGGGTACGGTGCCGTTCGATATTACCCCTGTGCCCTTCGAGCAACCGCAGGCGATCATCGAGCCTCGCGAGCAAACCGGCGACGCCGAAGGCATCGATCCTCGTTGCGGCAAGCTCGATCGCCAGCGCCACACCATCCAGCTTGCGGCAGATTTCAGCGACGAGCGGAGCCTCGGCGTCGCTAAGAGTGAAGGTTTCAAGCCGATCAACGGCACGCTCGACGAAGAGTTCCACGGCCGGAAAGTCCATGGCTTTTGCTGCCGTCAGGGCCATCGTTTCGCTTGGCGCTCCAAGCCCAGGCAACCTGCGCACGCGCTCGCCCCTCACGCGAAGTGGTTCGCGGCTGGTCGCCAGGATACGCACCCCGACTGCTTCCGCCAGGATGCGATCGACGATTGCAGCGGCAGGCTCGATAACATGCTCACAACTATCGAGCAGCAGGAGCATATGACGATCACGCAGGAACTCAATCACGGCAGTCTGAATGTTCGCCGAATGGGCCGCAAGACCCGAGGTCGTTGCTATGGCGCTCGCAATCAGCGAAGGGTCGGTGAGCGCGGCGAGATCGATAAACCACACTCCGTCCCGCATTTGCCCGATTGCCTGCTCCGCTACCGCGAGAGCCACTGTGGTCTTGCCAACGCCGCCCGCACCAACGATCGATACAAGCCGGGTGTTTTCCAGTTCGTGGCGAAGCGATTTGATGGCGTCATCGCGGCCGACGATGCGCACCGTTGCGGTCGGAAGGTTGTGAGTGCGTTCCAGAGCAGGCACGCTTTCGGTAATCGATTCTGCCAAATCGGAAACTTCGACGGGTGCGACAAATCGATAGCCGCGACCAATCACGGTTGAAATGTAGCGGGGCTTGGCTGGCTGGTCGCCGAGGGCGCGTCGCAGTCCCGCCATGTTGACCTTAAGGTTGCCATCCTCGACGAAGGTATTTGGCCAGACCCGTGAACGCAGCTCGTCTTGGCTAACGATCTCGCCCGCATGCTCCACCAGCACGGTGAGAATATCCAGCGCGCGACCGCCAATGCGCACGGGCTGCTCGCCGTGCATCAGAAACTGGCGCCTCGGGATTAGCCGAAAGGGACCAAAAACATAGGCTCGGTCCGACGGTCGTGGTGGATCGGTCTTCATGTGGCTTCGACTACGTTGTTCCCAGGTTCGCCAGCATAGCACGCGAATTCCGTGGCCGTGTATTCCAGGAGAGCCGGCAAAAATTTAACCTCGATTAACTCGCCAGCCGACGTTGCCGCGGTGATACTTCCCGCATCGAAACCAACACGCCTGACCTTGCACCAGGGCGACCTGATCGAGGCGCCACCGTGACGGAGGGGCTCAATGTTGCAAACCCATGATGACAGGAAACAACGGTCCCCGACGTCAATGGACGTTCCCGCAAGGTGGCGTAGGCTCACGATCGAACGTCGACAAATCGACGCCGGCGTTCAGACCTGCGTTCGTCCGCAAAACATGGAGATGGTCTATCTCGCCGCGGACCGGTTACATGCCCATCAAATCGCTGATGCCCGATTGCTGGCAGGCATGGTGCGAGCGGGAACCGGCTGGCTGGTCCCCTCGGATACGAACGAAACTCTGCTCGACCTCGACGGCACCAGCCGATGCCTGATCATCTTTCTCCCAAATGCGTCGCGAGACGAGGGTCCTTGCGATGAGCATGGCGTCGAGCCGGCAATGATCTGGATCGACAGCGCTCTGTATGACCTCACCGGGCAACCGGCCGAACGCTCCGGCCACCGGTTCGCCTGCCAGCCCGAGGCGCCGCCGGTGGCCCACTTGATCAACCGGGCCAACGCCGACCGCGGGTTGCACCGCAGACCTGCTCCGACCCTCGATCCAAGACGGCTTTACCGAGTGCTCGACTATCTGGAAGCGAACTTCGCACATGATATACGCCTTGAGGATCTCGCCCGCGAAGCCTGCCTCAGCCCGTTCCATTTCTCACGGCTGTTTCGCGAGGCGACCGGTTTTTCCCCTCACCGGTATGTCGTCGAACGGCGCGTGCGCGCGGCATGCTCCCTGCTCGAAGCGGGCGAGCATCCACTTGCGGAGATAGCCTTCGACTGTGGCTTCGGATCGCAAGCGAATTTTTGCCGGGCCTTTCTGAAAGTTACGGGATTGACGCCGCGCCGCTACCGCGAGAGGCACAGGGTCAACCGATCGTCGATTCAGGCATGAATTCAGCAATATCTGCGTGAGACGTCGCAAATTCTCGAAATATTCCGCCCAACCTGGCCTCTACTCTCAAGTCGTTCGCAACCACTGGCCCGACTGGCTAGAGGAGATGGGAATGTACAACGATACCAATTCGAAGACAGTAAGCGAAGCTGCACCCGTCACGAGCGACGAACGGTTCGACGCTGTGGTAATCGGTTCGGGTATGGGTGGCCTGTCTGCCGCCCGCATGCTCGCCGAGTTCGGAGAGAAGCGCGTTCTGTTGCTAGAGCAGCACTATACGCTTGGCGGTCTCACGCACGAGTTCACACGTGAGGGGCGCTATCATTTCGGTACCGGTGTCCACTACCTCACCGCCGGTCCGAGCATGGCGCTGAATTTCCTGGCTGACGGGCGCGCTCAGTTCCAGCGATTGCCGTACGACTACGATGTGTTGCATTTTCCAGGTTTCGATTTTGCCGTTCCTGCATCGGAGGCCGAATTCAAATCACGGCTCAAGTCGCGTTTTCCGGAAGAAGCAGAAGCGATCGACCGCTTCTTTGCCAAGGTTCGATGGGCGTCGTTGGGTCTGCTTGCGCGCAATGTCGCCGTGTCGCTGGCGCCCATTATTCGAGCCGTGACCCTGCCGATTATCGAATTCCTGTTTCGGGATACGTTTCAACCGATCAGGGACGTTGTCTCGCGCCATTTTCGTGATCCGGAGCTCAAGGCAGTCGTCTCGGCACGCTGGGGTCTCTTCGGTCCGCCGCCGGCACAAAGTGCATTTGGCACACATGCGGTAATTGCGATCCGCGCCTTCATGGACGGCGCAGCCCACCCAGTCGGCGGCCCCAGGGCACTGGGCCGCGCCATCATAGACGGGCTCGAACGGCGCGGCGTTGAGTTGCGCCCGCGTCAGCGCGTGGTCGCAATCGCCGTCAACAACCGCTGTGTGACGGGTGTCGAGGTCGAGGACATGTCGAGCGGCGGGCGGTATTGTGTGGCTGCACCGTGTATCGTCTCGGCGGTCGGCGTGCGCAACACGGCAGCGCTGCTCGATGCGGAATCCGCGGCTCCTTGGCATCGCGAACTCAACAAGCTGCCGCAGGGCATAGCCACGCTCCTGTTGTTCATCGGGCTTGCGCGATCACCACGCGAACTCGGTGTCGCCGGCGAAAATCATTGGTTTATGCCTGATCACGACGACGACCTCGGTGCGGCCCTTCCTATCGGTGACGGCGTGCTTTTCGTTTCGTTCTCGTCACTCAACAATCCGGCGGCACGCGCACATACGATGGAGGTGATGCACTTCGTCGACCCCGAAGTGTTTCGAAAGTGGTCGGGCACGACTGAGAATGATCGACCGGAAGACTACCAGGAGTTCAAGGCGACGGTCACCGAACGGTTGCTTGACCGCCTCGATGCGGCATGGCCAGGGTTTCGTGCATTGGTTGCTTTTGCAGAGTTGGCGACGCCTCTGACCTTTAAGACCTACCAGAACAGCTTCGACGGCGGTTTCTATGGCCTCCCAAACGTCCCTGAGCGGCTGCGCTCGCGTCTCGCCCGATGCCGAACCGACATCACAGGCCTCTATCTGTCGGGACAGGACGCATGGAACGCCGGTATCGAAGCGGCATTGTGGGGCGGCATACAGGCGGCGAATGCTATACTCGCCCCCCGCCAGATACGACGGATGTGGAGTGCACTCCGGTCGCCCATCGTCCCGCTGAAGCTTCCATGGCAAGGCTATATGCGGGTCACGCTGATCCAGCGTCTGACACCGACGGTAAAGAAGATCCGCATGGAGCCTCTCGGCGGCGGCAAGATTCCCTTCACCTTTCGTGCCGGCCAGTACCTCACCCTGGAACTGCCGGTCGAGAACGGCACGATCGAAAGATCCTACTCTATTGTGAGCGCACCGACAGAGCTTGAGTTTGTCGACATCGCAGTGCGGCACTTCTCCGGCGGACTGGGTTCGACATTCCTTCACCGGGAGCTTTTGCCGGGTGAGGCGTTGCGCTTGTCCGGGCCGGCCGGTGATTTCACGATTGATCCAGACCGGGACCTCGGCGACGGCCATCTCCTGCTCATTGCCGGCGGTATCGGTATCACGCCGATGATTTCCGTTCTCGGGGCGGCGGCCTCCACTGGTTATCGCAGGCGCGTAACGCTGCTCGCATCGTTCCGCTCCGACGTGGAAAACCTCTTCCGCGAAGAGATTGAAGCATTCCAGGCGATGCTACCGGGCTTGGTCGTAAGGACGATCATCACCCGGACCGGCCCTGCGTCAAGCACGTCGTCCGGACGGCTGGATCGGGAAGCACTTTGGCCACATGTTCCGGGTGTCGGACGGGTTCACCTATGCGGTCCGGATGCCTTCATGAGCGCAATGATTGCAATACTGTCCGAGTTGCAGGTTCGGCGCGACATCATCCATACCGAGGCGTTTGTTTCCAGCCGCCTCTCGCAGTCTCTCGCCGAGCAGGCCCAGACGATCAGGCTCGAGGCGGTTGAGGCTGCAGTGGCCGGTTTCGCGATTGAAGTGCGCAATGGTCGTGCTTTCCCCTGCGTGCCGGGGCAGACCTTGCTCGCTGCTGCCAACGGCGCGGGCATCCCGTTCGCGCAATCCTGCCATGAGGGCGTCTGCGGAAAATGCCGCACGAGCATTTTGTCCGGCCCGTTCGCTTTCGCCGGAAGTGGAACATTCTCGGATGCCGAGATCGCTGCCGGGTGGGTGTTGGCCTGCCAGACGCTGCCGCGGGGGGATCTCGAAATCAACTTGGTGCCGTCAGCAACGAGCAGCACGGCTGACGCTGCGTCGGCCACCCATACCTGACTCCCAAATGCCGCTGCCGCGTGGGCAGCCGGCACAGTCCGAGAAGGAGATTTCCATGTCCGCCAAGAAAGCGATCGCTGTTGCCGCCATCAGCATGGTCGGAATGGTCGTATCGGCGTTCGCGCAAGACACGCCAACTATAGTGTTGGTGCACGGAGCTTGGGCGAACGGGTCGAGTTGGGCGAAGGTCGTACCGCTGCTCGAGGCGCGTGGCTTCGATGTCGTCGCCGTTCACAATCCGCTGCCCTCCTTCAAGGCTGATGTAGAGGCCACGCGCCGTGTCATCAACGACCAGCCCGGACACGTCATCCTCGTCGGCCACTTTTCATCATGGCCTCGGGCAAAACCTCTTGTTTGACGAAGAGCCGAACTTTGCAGGAGTGAGACAATGGCGAAAATCCTTTTCGTGACAACGAGCCACGACCGTATGCTCGACGGCGAACGCACCGGCCTCTGGCTGGACGAGTTCACGATCCCCTATCTCGCCTTCACCAGCGCGGGCCACGCGGTGACGGTCTCGTCTGTTGCCGGTGGCCTGGTACCGATCGATCCGCGGAGTGAGCCAACGGCGTCGCAGGTCGCGACCTGGGCTCTCGCCATCGAAGGATTGGATGCGACCCCGGCGTTCCATGTTCTGTATGCCGACAAATTCGATGCGGTATTTATACCGGGCGGTCACGGCACAATGTTCGACATGCCGTACAATCGCGCGCTCCACGCGCTGCTCTTCAGCTTTGAGGCAAGCGGCCGTGTCATCGCCGCGATCTGCCACGCGCCCGCGGCCTTCACCGGCATGCGTCGTCCCGACGGCACCCCCTTCGTGAAGGATCGTACCCTGGCCGCCTACACCGACAGTGAGGAGCGCGCCGGCCAACATGCTGCCAACGTGCCTTTTCTCTTGGAGGAGCGCCTCAGGGGCCTGGGCGCTCGACAGGTGATCGGGAACGATTTCGAGCCGAACGCGGTCACCGACGGTCGCCTTGTTACCGGACAGAACCCGCAATCCTCCGCAGCCGTGGCGACGCATGTGATGAAGTTGCTGTAAATCGCGGAGACATGGTTATCGCTCGCATCCCCATCCTATCAGCCTCCGAGCACTGGCCGGGAACAAGGAGTGCCTAATGTTCAATGCATGGGGCACCCCAGTCCGTTGGGAGAGCCGGATCGCTAATATAGCAAAATCGGTCAATCGATCCGCATGATCCGCAAATACATCAAGTCTGGGCCGGACATAAGCTCCAGGTAATAGTTGCCCGCAGCAATAACTGATCTGAATTGGAGGAAAACAAGATGAGTGTTCGCAATTCGCTTGGTGATCGATTGCAAGGTGTTCAACACTTCGGACTGACAGTTCAGGACATGGAGCGAGCTTACGCGTTCTATACGGAAGTCCTCGGCGGGACCGAGATCATGCGCGACGGAGATTTTCAGGGAGAGAGAATCCACAACACGCTGCTTACCGATCAGGAAATCGAGGCGCGAGCACGACAGGTGAACCCGCGCACGATGGGCATTCCAGACCTTCGGAGCGGCGCCCAACGCCTGGATGTGCGCTTTATTCAGTTCGACAATGTGGTGATCGAACTGCTGAAGTACCGCGACGCGGATCAACCTGCCAACGGAAACTCAGCTTTTGCCGAGCCACTTGACCATATGAGTCCCGCCTTTCCTCGCATGATGCATATTTGTTTCCATCTCGGCGACGATGTGGACTTCGATCTGTTCATCGCCGACCTCGAGGCGGAGTGCGCGCGGCGTGGAATGGTGCAGGTGAGGGCGAACCGCACTGTGACGGTCATCACCGAGGAGGAGCGTCGCAACGCTCCGAGGGACAGCAATTCCAACCCGATCACGGAAGGCCAGTCGGAAGGCTGGCGGCTGATCTACTGCAAGGGTCCCGAAGGCGAGCAGCTCGAATTTGTGCAGGCTCTGGGGCCTGTGAAGGCAAAATTCACTTCTGCCCGGGAAGCCTGCCAGCGCGGTTGAGGCTCATCGTATCCCGATCCACACACATCACGGCACTTCACACGGGGAATTCATCAATGTTTGATATCCGATACGAGACAATACCCTCCGGTGCCATCGCAGTGGTGGCCCAGGTGAGCGCCAAGGCCGGAAAGGAGCAGGAACTCCGATTGGCAACGCTCCCTTTAGTGTCCCAAGTGCGCAACGAGCACGATAACATCCTCTATTTTCTGCATGAGGATCACGAACAGCCGGGCCATTTCGTCTTCTACGAAATATTCGCCAGTCGCGAAGCTTTTGAAGCCCACAATCGGACCGAGCACGTGCAGAGTTGGTTCAAGCTGTTGCCCGACCTTGCTGAAGGTGGAGTGGAGGTCATGCAGCTCACGATCCTTGGCCAGTGACGGGCATACGAAATGATTGCTCCAGCCCCCACGAACTCGCCCGAACCAGCGCCTCCGGCGCTGGCTGGAAGTCGTTCTCTGAACGACAGGCCGGACAGGGCGTGGGATAAAGGGCTGACGCTGTTCGCGCTCGCTCTCGGCAGTTTTGCCATCGGCACGTCCGCCTTCGCGAGCATGGGCATCATCCAGCTATTCTCGCAAAGTTTGAATATTTCTTTGCCCGAGGCGATCTGGGCGATCAGTGCCTATGCCGCGGGAGTGGTAATCGGGGCGCCGCTCCTCACTATCGGCGCCGCGCCTATGAATCGTCGCACGCTTTTAATGCTGCTCATGGCCATATTCCTTGCGGGAAGCGTGCTTTCCGCCCTGGCGCAGGATTTGACCACACTCCTGATTGCCCGATTTATTTCAGGTGTCCCGCATGGAGTGTATTTCGGTGCCAGCGCGGTTGTTGCAACCCACATCATAGGGCTTGGTCATGGTGGCAAGGCCTTTGCTATCATCATGGCCGGGCTGACCGTCGCTACCGTTATAGGCGCCCCGGCCGTGACCTATATCGGGCAGGTTTGGGGATGGCGGGAGGCTTATGCAGTCGTCGCCACGATGGCGGCGATTACTACGGTTACGCTCTACCTCCGGGTTCCGCGCACCGCAGCGCTGAATGGACAACCAGTCAGTATCAAAATTGCCGCTCTGCGAAGCGGTGCGGCATGGGGATTAATGGCGGTGGCCGCGACAGGAGTGTCGAGCATTTTTGCGGTTTATACAGTCATCGCACCGGTGGTCACCGAGGTTGCCCGATTGCCGCAAGGAACAATCCCGGTCGCGCTTGCGGTGTTCGGCACGGGGATGACTATCGGAAATGCAGTGGGCGGTGTTCTCGCAGATCGTTTCGCCACGCGTGGCATCACCTTGGGCTATGGCTGCGCCCTGGGTTTCCTGGTGATGCTCGCGTTGGGAGGCGCCCAACCCGCGGTGCTACTTGTGAGCCTGTTTGGGGTGGGTGCGTCGATCATGACCGTCATCCCCACGGTTCAGGTGCGCCTGGTCCGCTTCGCGCCGGAGGCTCCATCCCTGATGGGTGCATTAAACGTGGCCTCCCTCAACGTGGCCAATGGACTGGGCGCCTGGGTTGCCGGCACTACGGTCGGAGCCGGTGGGAGTTATCTTTCGGCAGCGTGGTCCGGCTTCGTTCTCACGGCGTTGGGATTATTCATCTTTGTTCTGACGTTGCAGCGTCGTTGCAAAGGGGGATAGTGCTGCCGCCGATCCCCGGTAGACTGGTTGCACCAAACTCGATCGCCTGTGCTACAGCGTCGTGAATGGCCGCTTCCGGCGAAGATCGATGTTTCCGCGCCAGCTTCCATAAGGCCGGGAGGGTCGGCTGAACGGTCCCGCAATGATCTGCGGGACGGTCGTGAATATGAATGTGGACATGCCGCCGTCTTTTACTGATGCCATTTGACGAGAGGCTGATAGTGATGCGGCTGACGCATAACGACAAGGTCCTTTCGTCGGACGATGTTTGTTGGATAAGGTGTGTCGAGATTGGTGGTATCGACGGCTGCAGCGGCAATCCCGTCCTCATCCAGGATTGCTGATTCCTGGCGCGGAAAAGCAAAGGAATCCGGCCCGAACACCGCACTCTTGCCCAGGTATCCGCGCGCTGCATCGAGCACGTTGGCGAAGGCGAAATAGACGTTGTTCTCGCCGCCGCGCACGCGCAACGCATGCCAGTGAAAGGGGTCGGCACCTTTGGGAATCGGGTAGTTATGCGGGATCTTCGTGCCGGCGTGGCTGCCGGTGAACGTGCCGGCGATCGCGGAGGGGCAGGCGACCAAATCGCATCCCATGAGCGAGAGTGAACGGATGGCTTCCGGATAGAGCGCGTCGTGGCCCACCGCCAGGCCGACGCGGCCGATGGCGAGATCGTAGACTTTCCATTCGTCCCCAGCCGTCGCCCAGCTGTCGGCAATGCCAAGATGTGTCTTGCGGTAGCTGCCCACAAGTCCCTCGGGTCCTGCAAGGATCGCGCTGTTGTAGATCTTGTCTCCATCCGCTTCGGCAAATCCGGCGACGAGATAAAAGCCGAGCTTCATTGCCAGGCGAACGAAGGCGGATACGGTTGGGCCAGAGAGCGGCTCTGCCCGGGTTTGGGGAGCCTCAAGTCCGGTCAGCGACAATTCCGGGAAAACCAGAATATCCGGCGCTGTCGTTACCTTCGCCTCGGCTGCGAGCGTGGTGATGCGGGCAATATTGTCTGCGACGACGGAAGACGGGGCGAACTGGGCGACGGCTGCACGCGATGTTCGTCCGCGCGGGATGGGCTGATAGCCATAGAGACGGAAATAATCGCCTGGATTCCAGGTGAAACTGTTGGTCATCATGTTCATGTAAAGCTCGGGCCGGCGGGACTTGAAGACCGGTTCGCTCAAGACCTCACGGTGGCGGGCACGGGCAAGATCGACCGTGCCATAGGCAATCCCGTCGCCTGTATCAATCGATGCGGCAACCGTTCCGTCAGGCTCGATCAGGCAGCTGCCGCCGGAAAACTGCACGGTTCTTTCCAGTCCCCACCGGTTGCTTTCGATGACATAGCAGGCGTTTTCAAAGGCGCGGTTGATCCAGTAGGGCGCCGGCGTGCGCTCCTGCAGCCAGTTGGAGATGTGGCAGATGATGTCGGCACCGGCCAGAGCCTCCAGCCGCGCCGTCTCGAAGAAGTGCAGATCCATGCAGACCAGCATCGAGATCCGGCCGATCTCCGTTTCGAAGACCTCGTGGACGATATCGCCATTGGCGGCCCATTTCGGCTCGGCGATATAGGGATGCGACTTGCGGTGCCGGCCAACGACGCCCTCGGGCCCGATCAGAACGGCGGTATTGTAATAAAGGTCGCTCGCCGGATCGACTTCCGGCATGCCGACGACGATGTAGCACCGGTGTTTGCTGGCAATGGCCTGGAAAACATCGGTGGTCGGTCCGGGAATAGCCTCGACGAAAGGTTTCACTTCAGCCCTGTCGAACCAGCAATAGCCGGTTGTTCCCATTTCGGGGGTGACGATCAGGCGCGCACCCGCCTCTGCCGCTTCCTCGCAAAGGGCCGTCAGCCGGCTAATATTGCGTGCCTTTTCGAACATGGTCGGTTCGAACTGGATGGCGGCGGCGGTGTAGCTCTGTGTCGATGTCATGGTTGTCCCCATTGTCTCTACGAAAGGATATTCGGCTGTTTCAGACAGCCATATGCCGATGAACAAGCGCGTCGGAGAGCGTGTCGATGGCGCCGGCCGCGACCACACCTCCTTTCTCCAGCATTGCGAAATGGTGAGACGCGTGCCGCGCAAATGCGACGTTTTGCTCGACGAGAACGATCGTCATGCCGATCTCGCGATTGAGCCGGATGATGATCTTTTCAATCTCCTCGACGATAGAGGGCTGGATGCCTTCGTTGGGTTCATCGAGAAGCAGCACTTTCGGATCCGCGGCCAGCGCGCGGGCGATGGCAAGTTGCTGTTGCTGACCGCCGGAAAGCACGCCGCCCCGGCGATCGAGATTGGCCATCAGATACGGAAAAAGTTCCGGCACCAGCGCTGGAATTTCGCGTTTGCGATCGGTACGCGCAAAGGCGCCCATCAGGATGTTCTCGCGGATGGTGAAATCGGGAATGATCTCCCTGCCCTGGGGGACGTAGGCGATACCGGCCCTTGCCCTGATATGCGTTGGGGAAGAGGCGATGTCTTTTCCTTCCAGATGCATCTCGCCCGTCATCCGGTCGGTCAGCGCCATCAGGGTTTTCAACAGCGTCGTCTTGCCGGTGCCGTTGCGGCCAAGGATGGTCGTGATCTTGCCGGCCGGAATATCGAGTGTGACCCCGTGCAGGATATGGCTGCGGCCGTAGTAGCTGTGCACGCCTTTTAATGACAGCATCAGGATATTCCTTTCGAACCGAGATAGGCTTCACGGACTTTCGGATTGCGCTCGATATCTTCGACGCTTCCTTCCGCCAGAACCTCTCCGAGATGGAGAACGGTGATGTACTCGGCGATCTCACGGACGAACCCCATGTCGTGTTCGACGACGAGGATCGTATGGCGACCTTTGAGATTGTTGATGATTTCTGCGGTCTTGTGGGTTTCCGCCTGGGTCATGCCGGCTGTCGGCTCGTCGAGCAGAACCACCTTGGGATCCTGCACGACGAGCATCCCAAGCTCCAGCCACTGTGTCTGACCATGGCTGAGATAGGCGGCTATCGTATCCTGTTCAGCCTCAAGGCTCGTGAGTGCCAGAACGTCGTCCACACGGCTTGCCTCGGAACGCGAAAAGCCTAACCGGAGATTTGCAAAGACCGAAGGGTTTCTACAATTGGCGACCTCCAGGTTCTGACGCACCGTCAATTCACGAAAGACGCTGGGGATCTGGAATTTCCGCCCAATTCCAGCGCGTGCAATTCTGTGCTCTGGCCAGTTGGTGATGTCGGTGTCGTAGACGAAGACCTTGCCCTGCGTGCTGTGGGTCTTGCCGCTGACCAGATCCATCAAGGTCGTCTTGCCGGCGCCGTTTGCGCCGAGCAGTACACGCAACTCACCATCGCGGACCGTGATGCTGACATTGTTGACGGCTCTGAAGCCGCCGAAATCGACGCTGAGACCGTCGATGGTCAATGCGATTGCACTCATATCACAATGCCTCGCTTTGTTGCTGCAACGATGAAGACGCCGCGCCTGGTTTGAACCGGCGGACAAACTGGCGCAGCACATCATGTGCAAGGCCGCCAAGGCCGCGTGGCAGGAACAGAACGACAAGCACGAAGATGAGGCCGATGATCGCTTTCCATGCCTCGACCAGCGCTTCGGTCTCGCTGACCTCCGCCTCGATCATGTTGATCAGGATCGCGCCGATACAGGCGCCGAGCAGGGACGAGCGACCGCCAACGGCTGCCCAGACGACCATCGTCACCGAGAAGGACAGATCCATGAACGTCGGGGAGGCGAATTCCGCGACGACCACGTAGAGCATACCGGCAACACCGGCGATGCCCGCCGAGATGACAAAGAAGAACACCTGATAGAGTGAGACGTCGAAGCCGAGATAGCGGGCGCGCACCTGGTCATCGCGGATCGCCTGCAGGATCATGCCCGCGCGGGTTTCGACGACAAGGCGGGCGCCGATGAGCGTCAAGGACAGGCATACGGCACACAGATAATAGGTCGCCCGGCTGTAGGGATCGAATTCGATGCCGCCGATCGTCAGCCAGCCGAGATCGGTCAGGCCGTTGAAACCATTTGTAATCGGTTGCGCGTCGACCATGACGAGGCGGACGAGAAGGACAAGCGCCAGTGTGATGATCGAGACGAAAACGCCGGAAATGCGCTTGCGGAACACCAGCATGCCAAGCGCGCCGGCAATCACCACAGGAAGCACGATACCGAGCACGAGACCCACCGACTGGCTTTGAAACGGAAGCCAGAGGAAGGAGCCCTTGTTGATGCAGCAAAGTTCCGTTGGGGCGCCGGGCTCGGCATTCCACAGCATGAAATCCGGAACCGGCTTATCTGAGCCCTGTTGCAGACTGGTCGGGCTGGACAGCTTCAGTGACATGGCGAGCATGTAGGCGCCCAGGCCGAAAAACAGCCCCTGGCCGAGATTGAGAATACCGGCATAACCCCATGTGAGAGCGATGGCGACGCCGAGCATGCCGTAGACAAGATATTTCGAAATGCGGTTCAGCCAGAATTCGTCGCCGAAAACGGGTGCTGCGAAAATTACCGCGATGAAAAGCACATAGGTGGCGATCTGGAATTTCCGTTCGTTGCTCATGTCAGCGCCCCTTGAACGAGAACAGCCCGCTGGGCTTGATGAGAATGACGAGGATGACGACCCCGAAAACGACGGCGCGCGCCAGAATGTCGTTTGTCCCGATGGCCACCACCGCATTGATTTCGCCCAGAAGCCCAGAAGACAGGATTGTGCCGAAAAGGCTGCCGACCCCGCCGGTCACCACGACCATGAAGCCGTCGACGACCATCGTCGTGCCCATGTCGGGAAAAACGGTCTTGAAGCCGGACATCATGACGCCGGCGACGCCGGCAAGACCGGAACCGAAGGCGAAAGTCATGGCGTTGACGCGTTTTACGTTGATGCCGCAGGCTGCGGCCATTTTGGGATTGCGGATGATGGCGCGCACCTGCATGCCCGCCGTCGTCCGGTAGAGAATGAACCATGTCCCAAGCGTCAGCGCGACCGTTACAGCGATGATGAAGGTGCGGTATGCATTGATGTCCGTACCGGCAAGTCGGAACGTACCCTGCAGGAACGACGGTACTGCGACGTTCTGCAGACCAGTTCCCAGACCTTCGACATGAATGCCGAAAAAGGACAGGCCGAATTCGAGCCTCACGGCTTGCTGTAAAAGAATGGCAATGCCCCATGTGGCGAGAAGTGTGTCCAGCAGACGGCCGTAGAGCCGCCGGACCACCACGCGCTCGATCACGAGGCCGAGCAAGGCCGTCGTGACGAAGGCCAGAGGGATTGCGAGCAGCAGGCTTGCTTTCAGCCAGATGCCCGAGAGGACGGCAACATAGGCGCCGATCATGACCATCTCGCCATGGGCCATGTTGATGACGCCCATGGCGCCATAGGTGATGGCAAGGCCAAGCGCCACCAGAAGAAGGATCGAGCCGAGACTGAGGCCGATAAAGAGAATGTCGAGCATAACGCCACCGTTCGTGAAAAGGGCGGGTCAGACATCTTTCCTGCTCCTCGCCA
Organism: Rhizobium sp. BR 250; assembly: GCF_047445855.1. Taxonomy (NCBI): domain Bacteria; kingdom Pseudomonadati; phylum Pseudomonadota; class Alphaproteobacteria; order Hyphomicrobiales; family Rhizobiaceae; genus Rhizobium; species Rhizobium sp. BR 250. The sequence goes on along the minus strand of NZ_JARWKW010000013.1, from coordinate 5,004 downwards.
ACCCGTTTGGGGGGTGAGGAGCAGAGGAAAAGCGCAGATCCGCCTTGCCGAAACATGATCCCGCCGCGCATGGACGGCGGGACGACGCGGGGAGGGGTCAGCCTTTGAGCTTTGTTGCGTCGAGACCTTTGCCGGTGCAGAACAGATTGCTTTCCGTCTCGCCATAGGCCGAATAAGGCAGCGGCTTGATCGGCGCCGGGTAGGCGTTGACAACCTTGCTCTGGCCGTCCGCCTGCCATTGCCCGATGCGTGGCGTCAGCCAGCAATGCAGGTTGTCGGGATCGGTGGTCACCTTGCCGCCGGGCGCGTCATAGGTCTGGCCGCGAATGCCGGCCCGGATCGCGTCAGCTGACAGGTCGCCGGATTTTTCGACCGCCTGCTTCCAGAGGAAAACCTGAAAATAGGCTGCCTCAAGCGAATGGTACGTTACGGCTTTCGGATCGTTGACGAATGTCCTGAAGCGTTCAATGAAGCTCTTGTTTGCCGGTGTTTCGATTGACATGAAATAGGGGAATGAGGTGTAGCTGCCCGCCGCATATTCGGCGCCCATGGCCGCGATCTCGATTTCGGACGTCACCGTCGCGCAGATCGGGATAACCTCCTGCGAAACGCCCTGGTTCTTGAACTCGCGGTAGAAGGCGATGATTGAGTCGCCGACCACGTTGGAAAGGACCACGTCTGCACCGGATTCCTTGATCTTGCTGACCATGACGGCCCATTCCGAGTGGCCAAGCTCCAGATATTCGTCCGCTACCCATTCTGCGCCGGCCGCCTCGATCAGTTTCTTGGAAACCTTGGCCATCTCACGGGGATAGACATAGTTCGAGCCAACGATGAAGAACTTCTTCTTGCCCAGTTTCTCGACGATCCAGGGAATATAGTTGGAGAGCTGCTGGTTCGGAACAGCGCCGGAATAAACGACGTTGCGCGAGCACTCGAAGCCTTCGTAATGCGTCTGGTAGAATAACATCGCGCCGCGCCGTTCGAAGATTGGCAACACCGCCTTGCGGCTGGCAGAGGTATGGCAGCCGAATACGGTGGAGATCTTGTCCTTGAGGATCAGCTTGGAAGCTTTTTCGCTGAAAGCCTTCGGATCGGATGCTCCGTCTTCGACGATAACCTCGACCGGGCGGCCGAGAACGCCGCCCGCCGCGTTGATTTCGGCGACGGCCATCATGACGCCGTTGGCGAGAAGCTTTTCGGCGACAGAAAGCCCACCCGTCTGGGAGTAGAGCGCACCGACCTTGATGGCGTCGGCTGCAAAGGCCCGGTTGCCCAGAGCCGGCAGGGCGAGGGCTGCGGAAGCGGTGGCTGCGGTTTTCAGAAATTCACGTCTGTTGAACACCATCTTGGTTCCCCTTTTTTTGATTGGCGCACGCGGTGGCACTGCCTGGCTCAATGGCGAGGCTTTCATGCCGAAAAATAGGTTGGAAGGCTGACGTCACTGTCAGCAGACAACAAAAAACCCGCGAGGCTTATCACAGCCTGCGGGCACCCTTGCCATCACCGCATCACGGCTGCGCCGCGTGCAACAGCGGCACATGGCTTCGCAAAACGAAGGGATGTGCCGGAGGTGTTTATTTGAAACACATGAAAAACTAATCATGTTTTTGGGAAGGGCGCAAGAGCTGTTCGGCGTTGATAATCGAATTGGCGATTTCATCGATCGGCACGCGCCGGGCCATCGCCTGCTCGCGCATTTCGCGATACGCCTCATTCTCGCTCGTGCCGCGATTGGCCATCAGAATGGCCTTGGCTCGGGCCAGTTTCTGGTCGCCCAAAACCTTGCGCTTATATTTGCGCGCCTCCTTGACGAGCTTCTGGCGCTCAAGCCACAGGTTGCGGGCAATGGCGAGGTTGGTTAGCAGACCAAACGGTTTTATCGGTCTCTCGACAATGGCGAGCGCGCCGCTTTCCAGAACGATCTGCAACGTCGAGGGGTTTTCGTAACCGACGATGGCAAGCATGGTCGGAGCCGGGTTGGGGAAACATTTCAGCAGGCGTTCGATTTCCGGTCGTGCCTCGTCTTCCATGGCAAGGAAGACGACATCCGTGCCATGTGGCAATTCGGCGGGCACCGGCCAGAGGCAACTGACCGTACAGCCGATACGGCGCAGGTGATCGACGAGAAACTCTCCTTCGGATGTCCGGGGATGGATGACCAGAACCTTGAGATCGCGCAAATCTCTGAGAAGGGCGAAAGACATCGTCGCTCCCTCTCAGACCTGAACACGATGTTGGAAAGTCTGCGTCAAGTCTGGGCGATATTCGCGCATGAACGGATCTGGCGCCACCCGCAGCGACGGGTCATAGACGATGTCGTAGCTACCCTGTGCATTCACCCTTGCCACTCTTGGCCATAGATGCGTGTGGTTTGTCTGCCGGTCGATCTTCACAGCGCCCTGCGGCGCGTCGTACTCGACCTCATAAAGGGCTGGCAGAAGCTGCTCAAGCCCATCGCCACCGGCCCGCTGCAAGGCTGCGGCATAAAGATAGACCTGGAAATAGGCCGCTTCAGCCGGAGCCGTTGGCAGCATTTCGCGGCCGTATCGCTGTTGGTAGGCCGAAACGAAGGCGCGGGCGCGGGGGGTATCCAGAGAGGCGAAGAAGGGAGCTGCAGTAATATGCCCCTCGGCCACGTCCGGTCGTATGCGGATCACGTCGGCCTCGCTTGTCGATTGACTGGCGATCGGCATCGTTGCTGCATGGAAACCCGCCTCCTTGAACGCCGTATAGAAGGGGATGATACCGTCGCCAACGATCGTCGAATAGATGACATCGGGCTTTGCTGCTCGAATGTGCCGGATGATCTTGGCGACGTCCTCGGTTTTTAGGTTAAGCGGGACATACATCTCGTCCAGAACCTGCCCGCCCACCTGAAGAAAGAGGTCGCTGATCGTCCGGTTCGATTCATAAGGATAGACGTAGTTCGATCCCACGAGAAAAACCCGCTTCCCATAATGCGTGGTGAGGAAATCGACCAACTGAACGGAATTTTGATTGGGGGCGGCTCCAGTGTAGATGCAGTGCCGGGAGTATTCGAAACCCTCGTACAGTGTCGGGTAGAACAGCAATGCGTTGCGGGCCTCGATGACGGGCAGGACTGCTTTGCGGGTGCTCGACATGTGGCAACCGAAAACGACGCGGACCCGATCTTCGTCGCAAAGCCTGACCGCAAGCTCCTTATAGAGATTGGGTGTCGATTGCGGATCGTAAGCCACGGGCTCGATCACCCGGCCAAGCACGCCACCTGCCGCATTGATTTCTTCGATCGCCAGCAAGCTCGCGGCCCTCTGGGTTTTTTCCACGGCTCCGGTCACGCCTGTTTCGGAGAAAAGTACACCGACCCGCCAGCTTTCTGAATTCATCATCGCCACCAAAAAATAAAAAAGCTCCCGCCCGTTTCCGGTCGAGAGCTACCCTGCTCATGGAATATAAGCGGCCCAGTGGGGCCTGCCAGCTGATAGTGGCAGTTTCTTTGCCAGGTGACAATAGTGGAACGAAAGCCCGTGCTGGCTACTCGTGTGAAGCATCAGGGGCAGCACCAGACGGGCTTCAGGTGTTCTGTGTGTGACAGTGTTGATGGCTCACCTTAACAGCGCGACAAGCGGGGCCAGCAGCGCATTCCGCAGTCCGGCCACCGACGATATCGGGCGGCGGTCCTCATCCGAGCGGAATGTAGTCTTGAAATAAAGACAGTTCCGCTAGCCGGTTAAACGTAAGCGTCCGGTTAACTGATTTTCCATGCATGAATGGCGTTTCCCGTGTCTGTGATGCTAGAGTAACAACTCCGGCATAAAAGGGTTGGGCTTTTGATGCGTGCAATCGCTTTGTTTCTGGTCGGAGCTTTTGCGACGCCGAGCTACGGTCAGGGTCCGGCGGAACTCGGGCCCAATTCAAATGAGCATCCTTTCCAGTGCGGAGCGGCCTTTGCGATCATGGCGAAGGTTTACCAAGAAGCTGGAGATGCCAAGCGGTCCGCAGGCTATCAAGCAAAATTTGACAAGCTGGCTACCAAAGCGGAAGGCATTTTCGAGCAATCTCATCGATCCAAAAGGGATGCAGAAGCTTATATGCAAAAGCATGTAGATTCCCTGGCCGCTGTCGCTGAGAAAGACGCCGCGCTTGTCATTAAATTTACGCGACGTTGCGACCAGCGCTTTCCCAGTTAGGCAGATTGGCTTCAGTATTCCATGGCAGTCGCCTGCCGATCTCATTGATCGGACGATCGGCAATTCGGGCCGGAGACAGCAGACTATAACGGATGGTTCTTCGGCTAATAGCTTGGCTTCACAGCCCGCCGCCTAACCCATTCACCCCGCGGTTGTCACTAGGTCCATCCGATCGCTTAATGATTTAGGGCGAGCGATTACAGCAGAATGGCAGCAAATGAATGCATGTTGCATGTCGCATCGCGTGTTGCACGGAATTGCCGTGGCTGTGGGGGAGTGGTCGGAAAATAAGGGGTAACAGCGTGCGACATGATGCGACAAGGATTGCGCCAAATAAGACGCCATGTTCCAAGTGTAGCGCTATGAAATTATTGAAGAAAGCGTTGGCTGGGGAACCTGGATTCGAACCAAGATCGACGGAGTCAGAGTCCCTAGCCGCCATCTGTAATGCCTCTGCTTTTTCTCCAAACGTGGAGAAAACGCCAGATGAAAAATCAAGGCGTTACGGAAGAAATTCCAACGAAAAACGAGCCTGATAATGACCGGATCAACGAGGCTGCTCAGTGGCTTCATGATAACCGTTCGACCTGCGCAGATCGTCTTATCCCGGCTCTGAAAGAGCGCTTCGGCCTTCGCAATATCGAGGCGATTGAAGCCGCCAAGATTGCACGCGGGCTTGATTATGCGAGGTCGCTCTAATGGCTGCACCTCGCTCCGTCCGTAAGAAGCTCGCCCAGCAGCGAGCCGAAGAGAAACGCAATCAGTTGATTGCGAATGCCGAAAAGCGCCTTCCTAAGCGCATGGCGGCCATCTACGCCAAACAGAAGGAACA